>JACPFV010000033.1 GCA_016182805.1 Gammaproteobacteria bacterium | reverse complement strand
TGATGCCGGGCGACAACATCCAGATGACGGTCGAGCTGATCAACCCGATCGCGATGGAGCAGGGCGTGCGCTTCGCCATCCGCGAGGGCGGCAAGACCGTCGGCGCCGGCGTCGTCACCAAGATCCTGGCTTAGGTTTACGGTTTCGGCTTACATCCATGTAAACGCGCCGGCCATCCGTGGCCGGCAGTTTCGGAAAAAGCGTTCGTTCTTTAAGCATCACTAACTGAGTAAGAGCATGGCCGCGACTAACCAGTCCATCCGCATCCGGCTCAAGGCTTTCGACCACCGCCTGATCGACAAGTCGGCGCGGGAGATCGTCGAGACCGCCAAGCGCACCGGTGCGGTCGTGCGCGGGCCGATCCCGCTGCCGACCCGCAAGGAGCGCTACACGATCCTGACCTCGCCGCACGCCGACAAGGTGGCGCGCGACCAGTACGAGATCCGCACGCACAAGCGGCTGATGCAGATCGTGGACCCGACCGAAAAGACCGTGGATGCCCTTTCCAAGCTCGACCTTCCGGCCGGCGTGGAAGTGCAGATCAAGCTGAGCTAAGGGGACCCACATGGCACTTGGAATCGTAGGCCGCAAGGCGGGCATGACTCGCGTGTTCATGGAGGACGGCTCCGCCGTTCCCGTGACCGTGATCGAGTGCGCGCCCAACCGCGTCGCCCAGGTCAAGACGGTGGAGACCGACGGCTACAACGCCGTGCAGGTCGCCGTCGGCGAGAAGAAGCCGTCGCGCGTCACCAAGGCGCTGACCGGCCACTACAAGAAGGCCGGCGTCGCGCCGGGCCGCGCTCTTTACGAGTTCCGCCTGAACGGCGGCGAGGGCAAGGACCTCAAGCCCGGCGCCGAGGTCAAGGTGGACATCTTCAACGGCGTCAAGGCCGTGGACGTCACCGGCATCAGCATCGGCAAGGGCTTCGCCGGCTGGCAGAAGCGCTGGAGCTTCGGCGGCGGCCGCGCCACGCACGGCAACTCGCTGTCGCACCGCATGCCCGGCGCCATCGGCCAGCGCCAGTCGCCCGGCAAGGTGTGGAAGGGCAAGAAGATGGCCGGCCACATGGGTGCGGAGCGCGAAACCATCCTGAACTTGGCCGTGGTCAGGGTCGACGCCGAGCGCGGCCTGCTCCTGGTCAAGGGCGCGGTGCCCGGCGCCAAGGGCGCCGACGTCATCATCAAGCCCACGGTGCGTTAACCGGGGACTGAAACCATGGATATCCAACTGCACAACAGCAAGGCCAAGCTCGCCGTCTCCGACGCGGTGTTTGGCGCGGAATTCAACCAGGGCCTGGTGCACCAGGTCGTGGTCGCCTACATGAACGGCGCGCGCGCCGGCACCAAGAAGCAGAAGACCAAGGGCGAAGTGTCCGGCGGCGGCAAGAAGCCGTGGAAGCAGAAGGGCACGGGCCGCGCCCGCGCCGGCTCGATCCGCTCGCCGCTGTGGCGCGGCGGCGGCGTGATCCACGCCGCGGTGCCGCGCGACCACAGCCAGAAGGTCAACCGCAAGATGTACCGCGGCGCACTGCGCGCGATCGTGTCCGAGCTGGCGCGCCAGGGCCACCTGATCGTGGCCGAGAGCTTCGCGGTCGACGCGCCCAAGACCAAGGACTTGCTCGGCAAGCTCAAGGAAATGGGTGCCGGCGACATCCTGATCGTCACCCACGAGGTGGACCAGAAGCTGTTCCTGTCCGCCCGCAACCTGCCGTCGGTCGAAGTGACCGACGTCGAGGGCCTGAACCCGGTGGCGCTGCTGAGCCGCGAGAAGGTGTTGATGACCTCCGAGGCGGTCAAGAAGCTGGAGAAGTGGCTGTCATGAAGAATATTTCCCTGGGGCCGGACCGTCTGCACGCCATCCTGCTCGCGCCGCTGGTCTCCGAGAAGAGCACCCGCGTGGCCGAGAAGAACAACCAGGTGGTGTTCAAGGTTCTGCGCGACGCGCAGAAGCCGGAGATCAAGGTCGCGGTCGAGAAGCTGTTCAACGTCAAGGTGACGGGCGTGCGCACGCTCAACGTCAAGGGCAAGAACAAGGGCGGCATGCGCAGCCCGGGTCGGCGCTCCGACTGGAAGAAGGCGTACGTGACGCTGGCCGAGGGCCAGCAGATCGACTTCACCGGCGGCGCCGCGGCGCCGTAACAAGGAAAGCGAGTCATGGCACTGCAAAACATGAAACCGACGTCGCCGGGCCGCCGCTTCCAGGTGCGCCCGAGCACCGCGCACCTGTGGAAGGGCGAGCCGTACGCGCCGCTGCTGGACAGCCAGCATTCGACCGGCGGGCGCAACGCGCACGGCCATATCACCACGCGCCACAAGGGCGGCGGCCACAAGCACCACTACCGGCTGATCGACTTCAAGCGCAACAAGGACGGCGTTCCGGCCAAGGTCGAGCGCGTCGAATACGACCCGAACCGCACCGCCCACATCGCGCTGCTGTGCTACGCCGACGGCGAGCGCCGCTACATCATCGCGCCCAAGGGCCTGAAGGCGGGCGACGCCGTGCAGTCCGGCTCCGACGCGCCGATCAAGCCGGGCAACGCGCTGCCGCTGCGCAACGTGCCGGTCGGCACCAGCATCCACTGCGTGGAGATGCGCCCGGGCAAGGGCGCGCAGCTGGCGCGTTCCGCCGGCGCCGCGGTGCAGCTGGTCGCGCGCGAGGGCGATTACGCCACGCTGCGCCTGCGCTCCGGCGAGATGCGCAAGATCCACGCCGACTGCCGCGCCGTGATCGGCGAGGTCAGCAACGAAGAGAACAACCTGCGCCAGTGGGGCAAGGCCGGCGCCAAGCGCCACAAGGGCATCCGTCCGACCGTGCGCGGCCTGGCGATGAACCCGGTCGACCATCCGCACGGCGGCGGCGAAGGCAAGTCCGGCCAGGGCAACCCGCACCCGGTCAGCCCGTGGGGCCAGAAGGCCAAGGGCCTCAAGACCCGCAAGAACAAGCGTACGCAACGCTTCATCGTGCGCACGCGTCATCAGAAGTAAGGAACGACCATGTCCCGTTCACTCAAGAAGGGCCCGTTCATCGATCACCACCTGGCGAAGAAGGTGGCCGATGTGCAGTCCGCCCGCGTCAAGAAGCCGATCAAGACCTGGTCGCGCCGCTCCATGATTACGCCCGACATGGTCGGCCTGACCCTCCAGGTGCACAACGGCCGGCAGCACATGCCGGTGTTCATCACCGAGAACATGGTCAGCCACAAGCTCGGCGAGTTCTCGCCCACGCGCACCTTCAAGGGCCACGGCGCCGCCGGCGGCGGCGACAAGAAGGCCGCCACCTCGACGCCTGCGCCGGCGCCGAAGGCCTAAAGGAGCACGACCATGCAAACGCAGGCCGTTCTTAAATTCGTCCGACTGTCGCCGCAGAAGGCGCGGCTGGTGGCGGACCAGGTGCGCGGCAAGAATGTCGAGCAGGCGCTCAACATCCTGAAGTTCTCGAACAAGCGCGCCGCCGCGGTGATCCGCAAGGTGCTGGAGTCGGCCATCGCCAACGCCGAGAACAACAACGGTGCCGACGTGGACGAGCTGAAGGTGCGCGAGATCTTCGTCGACCAGGGCCCTGTTCTGAAGCGCATCCGCCCGCGCGCCAAGGGGCGCGCGGACCGCATCCTCAAGCCCACCGCGCACATCACGATCCGCGTGGCGGACGAATAACGGAGCAGGACATGGGTCACAAAGTCAATCCGTATGGTTTCCGTCTGGGCGTAACCACGCAGTGGACGTCCAACTGGTACGCCGAGCGCAAGACTTACGGCGAAAACCTGAACAAGGACATCGCGGTGCGCAATTTCCTGCGCACCAAGCTGGCCAACGCCTCCGTGTCGCGCGTGCGCATCGAGCGCCCGGCGAAGTCGGCGCGCGTCATCATCCACACCGCGCGTCCCGGCATCGTCATCGGCAAGAAGGGTGAGGACATCGAGAAGCTGCGCGGCGAAGTCGCCGCGCGCATGGGCCTGAAGCCCGACGCGGTGCACATCTCGGTCGAGGAGATCCGCAAGCCGGAGGTCGACTCGCAGCTGATCGCCGAGAGCATCGCGCAGCAGCTCGAGCGCCGCATCATGTTCCGCCGCGCGATGAAGCGCGCGGTGCAGAACGCGATGCGCCTGGGCGCGGGCGGCATCAAGGTGCAGGTCGGCGGCCGCCTGAACGGCGCCGAAATCTCGCGCGTCGAGTGGTACCGCGAAGGCCGCGTGCCGCTGCACACGCTGCGTGCCTACGTGGATTACGGCTTCGCCGAGGCGAAGACCACCTACGGCGTGATCGGCGTCAAGGTGTGGGTGTTCCACGGCGAGCAGTTCGAAGGCGACCACGGTGGTCCGCACGGCAAGAAGGACGAGTCCGGCGCGGCGACCGAGGCGACGGCTTAAAAAGAGGCTAGGAGAACGCTGCCATGATGCAGCCAAAGCGAACCAAATACCGCAAGCAGCAGAAGGGCCGCAACCGCGGCTTGGACCTCACCGGCACCAAGGTGAGCTCCGGCGAGTTCGGCCTGAAGACGCTGGAGCACGCGCACGTCACCGCGCGCCAGATCGAGGCCGCGCGCCGCGTCATCACGCGCTACATCAAGCGCGGCGGCAAGCTGTGGATCCGCGTGTTCCCGGACGTGCCGGTGACGAAGAAGCCGCTGGAAGTGCGCATGGGCTCCGGCAAGGGCAACGTCGAGTGGTGGGCGGCCAAGGTGCAGCCCGGCCGCATGCTCTACGAGCTGGAAGGCGTGACCGAGGCCGAGGCGCGCGAGGCGTTCCGCCTGGCCGGCGCCAAGCTGCCGGTCAAGACCACGTTCGTCAACCGGACGATCATGTAATGAAGACTGCCGAATACACCAAGGGCCTGCGCGCCAAGAGCGCCCAGGAGCTGAACGACGAATTGGCGGCGCTGCGCAAGGAGCAGTTCAACCTGCGCATGCAGCACGCCACCGGCCAGTTGAACAAGTCCTCACTTCTGGGTGAGGTCAAGCGCAAGATCGCGCGCGTGAAGACCGTGCTGCAGCGGCAGACGAAGGCGTAACCATGACCGAGAAGACTGAAGCGCAGGGCCGTCTGGTCGTCGGCCGCGTGGTATCGAACAAGATGGACAAGACCATCACCGTGCTGGTCGAGCGCCAGGTGCGGCACCCGTTGTACGGCAAGTTGCTGCGCCGCTCGACCAAGCTCAAGGCGCACGACGAGCAGAACCAGTGCAACGAGGGCGACCTCGTCTCCATCCAGGAATGCCGCCCGCTGGCCAAGTCCAAGAACTGGAAGCTGGTGCAGGTCCTGGAGAAGGCGCAGGGCCCGGTTGCGGCCGCACAGGTGTAAGCCATGATCCAGCAAGAAAGCTATCTGATCGCCGCCGACAACAGCGGCGCCAAAGTGGTGCAGGTGATCCAGGTCAAGGGATCCACCTACCGCCGCTACGCGCACGTTGGCGACGTCATCAAGGTGACGATCAAGGACGCGATTCCGCGCGGCAAGGTGAAGAAGGGCGAGGTGCACGACGCCGTTGTCGTGCGCACCAAGTTTCCGATCCGCCGCAACGACGGTTCCGCGATCCGTTTCGACTCGAACGCCGCGGTACTGATCGACAACAAGATGGAGCCGATCGGCACCCGCATTTTCGGACCTGTGACCCGCGAGCTGCGCGACCGTTTCATGAAGATCGTGTCGCTGGCGCCCGAGGTCCTGTAAGGCAGAGCGACCATGAACAAGATTCGCAAGGACGACGAAGTCGTCGTCATCACGGGCAAGGACAAGGGCCGCCGCGGCAAAGTGACGCGCGTGCTCGACAACGGCACCGTGATCGTCGATGGCCTCAATATCGCCAAGAAGCACCAGAAGCCCAACCCGCAGCTCGGCGTGGCCGGCGGCATCATCGAAAAGGAGATGCCGGTCCAGGTTTCCAACGTCGCGCTGTGGAACCCGAACAAGGGCAAGGAAGGCGGCGCGGATCGCGTCGGCTTCAAGTTCGTGGGCGAGGGCGAGAAGCGCCACAAGGTGCGCTACTTCAAGTCCAACGGCGAAGTGGTGGACCGCTGAGCCCAGGATAAAACGCCATGACTGCCAATCTCCAAACGCATTACCGCAAGACCGTCGCGCCGGCGCTGCAGAAGAAGCTGAACTGCAACGCGATGGCGGTGCCGCGCATCACCAAGATCACGCTCAACATGGGCGTGGGCGAGGCTACGGCCGACCGCAAGGTGATCGAGCACGCGGTGTCCGACATGACCGCGATCGCCGGCCAGAAGCCGGTCGTCACCAAGACGCGCATCGCGATCTCCGCGTTCAAGGTGCGCGAGAACTTCCCGATCGGCGTCAAGGTGACGCTGCGCCGCGAGCGCATGTGGGAGTTCCTGGAGCGCCTGATCAACATCGCGCTGCCGCGCATCCGCGACTTCCGCGGCATCTCGGCGCGCGGCTTCGACGGCCGCGGCAACTTCAACTTCGGCATCACCGAGCAGATCATTTTCCCGGAGATCGAGTTCGACAAGGTCGACGCGATCCGCGGCATGAACATCACCATCACCACTTCCGCCAGGACGGACGAGGAAGGCAAGGCGCTGCTCGAGGCCTTCAGCTTCCCGTTCCGCAAGTGAGACGCGAGCCATGGCCAAGACCAACATGATCAACCGCGAGATCAAGCGCGCCAAGCTCGCGGCCCGCTACGCCAAGAAGCGCAAGCAGCTCAAGGAAACCATCGTCGGCGCGACCGCGACGCCGGAAGAGAAGTACGCCGCGGCGATCGCGCTGCAGAAGCTGCCGCGCGACTCCGCCAAGACCCGCCAGCGCAACCGCTGCAAGGTCACGGGCCGCTCGCGCGGCGTGTACAAGAAGTTCGGCCTGGCGCGCCACAAGCTGCGCGAGGCCGCGATGCGCGGCGAAGTGCCGGGCCTGAAGAAGGCGAGCTGGTAAGGATTTGAACCATGAGCATTATTGATCCCGTTGGCGACTTCCTGACCCGCATCCGCAACGGTCAGCGGGCGCGCAAGAAGACCATCACCAGCCCGTCCTCCACGGCGCGCGAGGCGATCGCCCGCGTGCTGAAGGACGAGGGCTACATCGCCGATTTCATGGTGCAGAAGGACGGCGTGAAGGCCACCATCACCGTCGCCCTGAAGTACTTCCAGGGCAAGCCGGTGATCGAGCGCCTGGAGCGCGTCAGCAAGCCCTCGCTGCGCCTGTACAAGGCCAAGGGCGAGCTGCCCAAGGTCATGGGCGGCCTGGGCGTCGCGATCGTGTCCACGTCCAAGGGCGTGATGAGCGATCGCCAGGCGCGCGCCGCCGGCCAGGGCGGCGAAGTGATCTGCATCGTTTCCTAAAGAGAGCACGAACATGTCCCGTGTCGCTAGACAGCCGTTGACGCTCCCCAAGGGCGTGGAAGTGCTGGTCAACGGTCAGACGCTGACCGTCAAGGGCCCGAAGTCCAGCCTGACGCTGGATCTGCCGTCGCAGATCAAGGTCGAGGTCAAGGGCCAGGAGGCCCGCATCGCCGAGGAATCGATCGAGGCCAATTCCGCGCTCGCCGGCACGGCGCGCGCGAACCTGTCCAACATGATCAAGGGCGTGACCGCCGGATACGAGAAGAAGCTGTCCCTCGTGGGCGTCGGCTACCGCGCGCAGGCCCAGGGCAAGAAGCTGAACCTCGCGGTCGGCCTTTCGCACCCGGTCGAGGTCACGGTGCCGGACGGCATCACCGTCGAGTGCCCGTCGCAGACCGAGATCGTCATCAAGGGCGCCAACAAGCAGCTCGTGGGCATGATCGCCGCGGAGATTCGCAGCTACCGCTCGCCGGAGCCGTACAAGGGCAAGGGTGTGCGCTACTCCAACGAGCAGGTTTCCCTGAAGGAAGCCAAGAAGAAGTAATCGAGTAAACGGCCATGAACGAAAAAAACGCTATCCGCCTGCGCCGCGCCAAGCGCACGCGCTACAAGATCCGCGAGCTGGGCGCGCACCGCCTGTGCGTGTACCGCAGCGGGCAGCACATCTACGCGCAGATCATTTCGCCCGACGCCGGCACCACGCTGGTCGCCGCGTCCACGGTCGAAAAGGAGCTGGCGCAGGGGCTCAAGGGCACCGGCAACGTCGACGCCGCCAAGAAGGTCGGCGCCGTGATCGCCCAGCGCGCCAAGGAAAAGGGCATCACCAAGGTCGCGTTCGACCGTTCCGGTTTCAAGTATCACGGCCGCGTCAAGGCGCTGGCCGATGCCGCCCGCGAAGGCGGCCTGGAGTTCTGATCATGGCGTCCAACAGCAACGTGCAAATCGAAGAAGTCCAGTCCGGCGGCGACTTCAAGGAGAAGCTGGTTTCGGTCAACCGCGTCTCCAAGACGGTCAAGGGCGGCAAGCAGCTCGGCTTCGCCGCGCTGACCGTGGTCGGCGACGGCGCCGGCCGCGTCGGCTTCGGCTACGGCAAGGCGCGCGAAGTGCCGGTCGCCATCCAGAAGGCGATGGAGCGAGCGCGCAAGAACATGATCGCGGTGCCGCTCAAGGGCATGACCCTGCAGCACGAGATCCACGGCCAGCACGGCGCCACCCGCGTCCTGATGCGCCCGGCCTCCGACGGTACCGGCGTCATCGCCGGCGGTGCCATGCGCGCCGTGCTCGAAGTGGCCGGCGTGCAGAACGTGCTGGCCAAGAGCTTCGGCTCGCGCAACCCGATCAACGTCGTGCGCGCCACCATGGACGCGCTGAACCGCATGAACCTGCCGTCGGAAATCGCCGCCAAGCGCGGCAAGACGGTCGAAGAAATCCTCGGCTGAGAAGCGCCATGGCAAAGAAGGACGATTCTATGAAAGGCGGGGCGAAAAAGATCCGCGTGACGCTGCTGCGCTCCAGCGCCGGCCAGCTCGCGATGCACCAGAACAACGTGCGCGGCCTGGGCCTGCGCCGCCGCCACCACTCGGTGGAACTGGACGCCACCCCGGCGGTCCTCGGAATGGTGCGGCAGTCGGCGTTCATGCTGAAGGTTGAGGAAATCTAGTCCCGCGAGTCGGGATTCGGGAATCGAACCATGAAAATGCTCAACAAGTTGAAGCCCACGACGGGTTCCAAGACCGCCCGCAAGCGCGTCGCGCGCGGCATCGGCTCGGGCCTGGGCAAGACGGCGGGCCGCGGCCACAAGGGCCAGAAGGCGCGCTCCGGCGGCTACCATAAGGTCGGCTTCGAGGGCGGCCAGATGCCGATCCAGCGCCGCCTGCCCAAGCGCGGTTTCACCTCGGCGCTCAAGTCGCTGACGGCCGAGGTGCGCCTGTCCGACATCGAGAAGATGAAGGAGACCGAGATCGACCTGGCGGTGCTCAAGGCCGCCAACGTGGTCCCGGCGCAGGCGCAGACCGCCAAGCTGATCAAGTCCGGCAGCCTGACGCGCAAGGTCGCGCTCAAGGGCCTGCTGGCTTCCAAGGGCGCGCGCGAGGCGGTCGCGGCGGCCGGCGGCAGCATCGGCGAGTGACGCCCTGTTGGGAACCGGGCCATCCGTGGCCCGGACTTTCGGAAAAAGCACGCTAGACGAGACATATGGCACGAGGCGCTCCCCAGTTCGGTCCCGGCATGGGCATTGACATCACCAAGCTCGGTGAGGTCAAGGCGCGCCTGTGGTTCCTGCTGGGCGCCCTGATCGTGTTCCGTATCGGCACCTTCATCCCGGTGCCGGGCATCGATCCGGGCAAGCTCGCGGACCTGTTCAGCCAGAGCCGCGGCACGATCCTGGACATGTTCAACATGTTCTCCGGCGGCGCGCTCGAGCGCCTGTCGGTGTTCGCGCTGGGCGTGATGCCGTACATCTCCGCCAGCATCATCGTGCAGCTCATGGCCGCGGTCGTCCCGCAGCTCAAGGAGATCAAGAAGGAAGGCGAGTCCGGCCGCCGGCGCCTGACCAAGTACACCCGCTACGGCACGCTGGCCCTGGCCGCGTTCCAGGCCGTCGGCGCCGCCGTCGCACTGCAAAAGAGCGGCGTGGCGATCGACCCCGGCTTCAGCTTCGTGTTCGTCGCTGCGGTGTCGCTGGTCACCGGCACGATGTTCCTGATGTGGCTCGGCGAGCAGATCACCGAGCGCGGTGTCGGCAACGGCATTTCCATGATCATCTTCGCCGGCATCGTTGCCGACCTGCCGCGCGCGCTGGGCTCCACCGCCCAGCTGGTCAGCGAAGGCTCGATGAACGGCTTTCAGGTGATCGTCGTGTTCGCGCTGGTGGTGCTGGTGACCTGGGCGGTCGTGTTCGTCGAGCGCGCGCAGCGCCGCATCCCGGTGCATCACGCGCGGCGCCAGCAGGGCCGCAAGGTGTTCGCGGCGCAGACCCAGCACCTGCCGCTCAAGCTGAACATGTCCGGCGTGATCCCGCCGATCTTCGCCAGCTCCATCATCCTGTTCCCGGCCTCGATCGTGCGCTTCTTCGGCGACGAAGGCGGTGGCGGCGTGCTGCAGCGCGTGGCGGCGATGCTGTCGCCCGGCGAGGCGCTGTACACGGTGCTCTACGCCGGCCTGATCGTCTTCTTCTGCTTCTTCTACACCGCGCTGGTGTTCGACTCGCGCGAGACGGCCGAGAACCTGAAGAAGTCCGGCGCGTTCATTCCGGGCATCCGTCCCGGCCAGCATACCGGCCAGTACATCGACACCGTGCTGACCCGCCTGACCGTGGCCGGCGCCGCCTACATCACGGCGGTGTGCCTGATGCCGGAGATCCTGATCACCACCTGGAACGTGCCGTTCGCGTTCGGCGGCACCTCGCTGCTGATCACGGTGGTCGTGGTGATGGACTTCATGGCGCAGCTCCAGGCGCACCTGATGTCCCACCAGTACGAGGGCCTGCTGAAGAAGGCCAACCTCAAGGTCCCGGGCGGCAACGTCGTTGCACCCCGCTGAAGGCGGTCGATCCGTCCGCCTTACGCAGCATTCATCGAGAGAGCGTCATGAAAGTTCGAGCTTCCGTCAAAAAGATGTGCCGCAACTGCAAGGTGATTCGCCGCGGCGGCGTCGTGCGCGTGATCTGCACCGACGCGCGCCACAAGCAAAGGCAAGGCTGAAGCGCGAGCCTTTCGTTGAAAGGTTTCCGCTTTCTGGAATATACTGCGCGGCTCTTCGCGCGCAAAGTTAAGTAAAAGAGGTCCGTCATGGCACGTATCGCGGGTGTCAACATCCCGGCGAACAAGCACACCGTCATCGCCCTGCGGGCGATCTACGGCATTGGCGCTACGCGCGCCAAGAAGATCTGCGCCGGCGCCGGCGTCAAGCCGGAAACGCAGGTCAAGTCCCTGACCGAGGGCGAGCTGGACAAGCTGCGCACCGAGGTGGCCAAGTTCACGGTGGAGGGCGACCTGCGCCGTGAGGTATCGATGAGCATCAAGCGCCTGATCGACCTGGGCTGCTACCGCGGCCTGCGTCACCGCCGCGGCCTGCCGGTGCGCGGCCAGCGCACCCGCACCAACGCGCGCACCCGCAAGGGCCCGCGCCGCGCCATCAAGAAGTCTTCGTAACCGCAGGATCCCATGAGCACCCCGAATCCGACCGGCGCCGCTGCGGCGCCCAAGCGCAAGAAAGTCAAGAAGCACGTCACCGACGGCGTTGCGCACATCCACGCGTCCTTCAACAACACGATCATTCTGATCACCGACCGCCAGGGCAATACGCTGGCGTGGGCGACGGCCGGATCCGTGGGCTTCAAGGGCTCGCGCAAGAGCACGCCGTTCGCAGCGCAGGTCGCCGCCGAGAAGGCCGGCACGATCGCGGCCGAGCATGGCGTCAAGAATCTCGAGGTGCGCGTGAAGGGTCCCGGTCCGGGCCGCGAGTCGGCGGTGCGCTCGCTCAACGCCGGCGGCTTCAAGATCACCAACATCACCGACGTCACCCCGATCCCGCACAACGGCTGCCGCGCTCCCAAGCGCCGCCGCGTGTAACGAGAGGAGATCGCAACCATGGCTCGTTACATTGGACCGAAGTGCAAGCTGTCCCGCCGCGCCGCCGCCGACCTGCTGCTCAAGGGGCGCGGCCGCTCGCTGGAAAGCAAGTGCAAGCTCGACAAGATTCCCGGCCAGCACGGGGAGCGCAAGCAGCGCATGTCGGACTACGCGCTGCAGCTGCGTGAGAAGCAGAAGCTCAAGCAGATGTACGGCGTGCTCGAGCGCCAGTTCCGCAATTACTACCTGAAGGCGTCCGGCAAGAAGGGCTCCACCGGCCTGCTGCTGCTGCAGATGCTGGAGTCGCGCCTGGACAACATCGTCTACCGCATGGGCTTTGCCGCCACGCGCGCCGAGGCGCGCCAGCTGGTGAGCCACAAGGCGATCACGGTGAACGGCAAGACCGTCAACATCCCGTCCTATCAGGTCGCGCCGGGCGACGTGGTGGAGGTGTCCGAAAAGTCCAAGAAGCAGACGCGCATCCAGCAGGCGCTGTCCGTCGCCGCCCAGATCGGCTTCCCCGACTGGATGGAAGTGGACGAGAAGGGGCTGAAGGGCAAGTACAAGGCCCTGCCCGAGCGCAGCCAGATCGTGCCCGACATCCAGGAACAGCTGGTCGTCGAGCTGTACAGCAAGTAATCAACCCGCCCGCAGTCCGAGAGGTTGTATCCCATGCAGGGTTATGTCACTGATCTTCTGAAGCCGCGCAACATCGAGGTGGAGCCGGTCTCCGCCAACCGCGCGCGCATCACGCTGGAGCCGATGGAACGCGGCTTCGGCCACACGCTGGGCAATGCGCTGCGCCGCATCCTGCTGTCCTCCATCCCCGGCGCCGCCATCACCGAGGTGCAGATCGACGGCGTGGTGCACGAGTACTCGACGATCGAGGGCGTGCAGGAGGACGTGCTGGACATCCTGCTCAACATCAAGAACGTCGGCGTCAAGATGCACGCGCGCGAGACCGCCACGCTCAAGCTGGAGAAGTCCGGCAAGGGCGTCGTCACCGCCGCCGACATCGCGCTGGACCACGACGTCGAGATCGTCAACCCGGATCTGGTCATCGCCCACCTCACCGGCGGCAAGATCAGCATGAGCCTCAAGGTCACGCGCGGCCGCGGCTACCAGCCCGCCGCCGGCCCCGGCTCGCTGACCGAGGAAGAGCATGCCACCATCGGCGCGCTGCGCCTGGACGCCTCCTACAGCCCGGTGCGCCGCGTCAGCTACAGCGTCGAGCGCGCCCGCGTCGAGCAGCGCACCGACCTCGACAAGCTGATCCTGGACATCGAGACCAACGGCGGCATCGACGCCGCTGAGTCGGTCCGTCTGGCCGCGCGCATCCTGCGCGACCAGTTGTCGGTGTTCGTGGACCTGGAAGCCGAGGCGGCCGAGGCCGCCGAGGCGCAGAAGAAGGAGCTGTCGCCGATCCTGTTCCGTCCGATCGACGACCTGGAACTGACCGTGCGCTCCGCCAACTGCCTCAAGGCCGAGAACATCTACTACATCGGCGATCTGGTGCAGCGCACCGAGACCGAGCTGATGAAGACGCCGAACCTCGGCAAGAAGTCGCTCAACGAGATCAAGGACGCCCTCAAGCGCCACGAGCTCGACCTGGGCATGAAGCTGGAAAACTGGTCGCCGCCGAAGGTCGCGGCCTAAAAAAGACAGAGACTAAGCCATGCGTCACCGTCTACACGGCAACCACCTGGGCCACTCCATGGCCCAGCACAAGGCCAACATGCAGAATCTTGCAGTGGCCCTGTTCAAGAACGAACTGATCCGAACCACGCTGGCCAAGGCCAAAACCCTGCGCCGCGTCGCCGAGCCGCTGATCACGCGCGCGAAGGCCGATACGCTCGCCAACCGTCGCTTGGTGTTCGCGCGCCTGCGCGATCGCGAGGCGGTGCAGAAGCTGTTTACCGAGATCGGCCCGCGCTACAAGGCGCGCGCCGGCGGCTACACGCGCGTCCTGCGCTGCGGTTTCCGCCCGGGCGACAACGCGCCGATGGCCTATATCGAGCTGGTGGATCGTCCGCGCGACGCTGCCGGCGGCGAGCAGAAGCCGGCGGCGGAGGCCGCTGCCGCGTAGCCGGCAGAGCGGTCCGCAATCGAGCAAGACGGGCGCCACGGCGCCCGTTTTGCTTTGTGCGCCCGTTCGCGCCAGCCGCGACCTGTCTGCGTTCGGCAACAAAAATTTGAGTCGGAGCGCGAAAACCAGTAACTTGTGCGCCTTCGGCCGCAAGGGCCGAACATTTTTCGGGGACAACAAACCTTGGTCGTGGAGAGGAGCATGAACTCCAATAAATCGTATTTCCGTGCGCGCCGGAGCTTGATCGCCCTGGCCGTATTGGCGGGGGGCTGGTCGTCGATGGCGGCGGCTCAGGTCAAGACCATTCCGGTCGGCGGCAAGGAGAAGGCTCCGCCAGCGCAGGAGGAGGCGACGCAACTCGACGAGATCGAAGTCACCGGCTCGCGCATCAAGCGCACCGACTTCGAGACCGCGCAGCCGGTGCTGTCCATCGGCCGCGAGGACATCGAGCGCACCGGCCTGACTTCCATCGGCGACCTCCTGCAGAACCTGGCCGAAGCCGGTTCCGCGCTCAATACCGCCGTCAACAACGGCGGCAACGGCTCGGTCGAGGTCGACCTGCGCAACCTCGGCTCGAACCGCGTCCTGGTGCTGGTCAACGGCCGCCGCTGGGTCAACGGCCTGCGCTCCAACAGCACCGCCTCGGTGGACCTGAACACCATCCCGGTTTCGATCATCGAGCGCGTCGAAGTGCTGAAGGACGGCGCTTCCGCGGTCTACGGCTCCGACGCCGTGGCCGGCGTCGTCAACATCATCACGCGCAAGAACTTCGCCGGCGCCGAAGCGCGCGCGCAGTACGGCCAGTACACGCAGGGCGACGGCCAGAGCAACCTGATGAGTTTTTCGCTCGGCAGCGTCAGCGGCGCGACCTCGATCTTCACCGATGTCAGCTACGTGCTGCAGGAAGAGGTGTTCGCCGGCGACCGCCGCATTTCGCGCGAGCCGCTGTTCGGCACCGGCAACGTGTTCGGCAGTTCGCGCACGCCGCAGGGGCGCTTCGTATTCATTCCGGACCAGACCGTCAGCGACGGCCTGGCCTGCCGCGCTGACGGCTTCTGCAACCTGTCCCTGAAAGTCGGCGAAGACGGCAAGGAAGTAGCGGACTTCGAGGGCTTCAACAACTCGAAGCGCTACAACTTCGCTCCGATCAACTACCTGCTGACGCCGAACGAGCGTTCCTCGATCTTCACCGCGCTCAACCACGACTTCGGCAACGTGCTGTTCGGCAACCCGCTCGCGTTCCAGGGCGAGTTCCTCTACAACGTGCGCAAGTCGGTGCAGCAGCTCGCGGAAACGCCGGTTGACGTCGGCGACTTCGCCTCGGCGCCGTTCAACACGCTATACGTGGCCGAAGACAACCCGTTCAACCCGTTCCAGCAGGATATCGGCCGCACCGATCCGAACAGCCCGGACGGCGTGGGCGGCGGCGTCATTTTCCGCCGCATGACCGACCTTGGCCCGCGCATCTTCAGCCAGAACGTCGACACCTACCGCCTCGGCGGCGGGTTCAAGGGCAGCTTCGACCTGTTCGAGCGCTTTGTCTCCTGGGACGCCGGCTACACGTTCGCGGAAAGCCGCAATACGGATTTGCAGCGCAATCTGGTCAATGTGGATCGCCTGCGTCTGGCGGTCGGCCCGATCGCGAACTGCAACAACACGCCGGGCTGCGTGCCGCTGAACCTGTTCGGCGGTCAGGGCACGACCGGCACCGGCTCGATGACGTCCGAGATGCTGCGCTACGTGGGTTACGACGGCCAGGGCTCGCAGAAGCAGCGCCAGAACAACTTCTACGCCTACTTCTCGCATGAGCTGGTTTCGCTGCCGGCGGGCATGGTCGGCATGGCCTACGGCCTGGAGTACCGCAAGGAATACTTCCAGGACATCCCGGACCCTCTGGTCCAGGCCGGCGCCTCCAGCACGAACCGCGGCTTGCCCACCTCGGGCGGCTATAACGTCAAGGAAGCCTACGTCGAGTTCAACGTGCCGGTGCTGTCGGGCATCAAGGGCGTGGACGCGCTCGACATTTCCGCCGCGCTGCGCTACTCGGACTACAACAGCTTCGGCTCCGACACGAACTACAAGTTCGGCGTGCGCTACAAGCCGTATGCCGACTTGCTGGTGCGCGGCACCGTGTCCACCGCGTTCCGCGCGCCGGGCGTGTCCGACCTGTTCCTGGGCCTGTCCGACAGCTACCCGCAGATCACCGACCCCTGCGCGGGCGCGACCGGCGATGTGGCCGCGCGCTGCCAGGCGGACGGTGTGTCGGATCCTGCCAACTACCAGCAACTGAACACGCAGGAACTGGAACGTCTGGGCGGCAACCCGAACCTGACGCCGGAAGAGGCGGATACGTTCACCGCAGGCATCGTCTACAGCCCCGAGTTCGTTCCGGACCTCAACATCTACCTCGACTGGTACAGCATTGACCTGACCAATGCGATCACCACCCTGGGCTCGCAGAACATCCTGGACCTGTGCTACACGGCAGGCGCCGGCGATCTGTACTGCGACCTGGTGGACCGCAATTCCAACACCGGCGGCATCACGGAAATCCGCAACACCTTCCTGAACATCGGCGGCCTCAAGGTCGAGGGTCTGGACATCGCGGCCGATTACGTGCTGCCCTGGCTGCGCGACTACGGCACGTTCACGGTCAAGGTGGATTCCTCGTACCTGACGCGTTTTTCGAAGTTCATCGCCAACGCGTCCGGCGGTCTCGACGAGCTGCAGTACGAGGGCTCGAACCAGGGCGACACCGAGGGCCAGGGCTTCCCGCGCCTGAAGGCGAACACCAGCGTGGACTGGGCCTTCGGTCCCTGGAGCGCAAACTACCGCCTGCGCTACGTCCACCACCAGCTCGAAGAGAACTGCGAAGGTCTCGAAGACTTCGGCCTGTGCGACGTGGTCAAGACCGATGCGGACGGCAACGTGATCGACGCCGACAACAACCTCGGCTCGGCCACGTACCACGACGTTCAGGTCGGCTACAACCTGAGCCGGTGGAACATGCAGCTCACCGGCGGCATCAACAACCTGTTCGACAAGGACCCGCCCGTCTCGATCACGGCCTTTGCGAACAGCTTCGACAGCTCGCTGTACGACGTGCCGGGGGTGTTCCCCTATCTGCGCCTGACCAAGAGCTTCTAATCGGGCGTCGAAGTCAATACCCGCCCGGCGCGAGCCGGGCGGGTTCTTTTTTTGCATTGCGAGATGTTTCTTCGGCGGCACTTGTGTAGAATCCGCGCCCTTTCAGGCACGACCATTCCTATACCAAGTGCCGCCGCGGCCGTTTTCGGATGAACCGGCCGCTCTTCGTAACGACGACGAGATCAACGGAGTGCTTCGAATGATCAATCATCTTGGAGGAGCGCCGCGCATTGTTGCCGTTGCCGCTCTGGTCCTTGCCGCGTGCCCCGCGTTCGCGCAGACCGGGCCGGCCGCGGCCTCGGTGCAGGAGCAGGTCGGCACCGAGCGGTCCGCCGCCGGCTCGCAGGAGCGCATCAACAAGCTCGACGAGGAGACCCAGCGCCTGCTGAACGACTACCGCTTGTCGCTGCGCGAGACCGAGAGCCTGCGCCGCTACAACCAGCAGCTCGAACTCCAGATCCAGTCGCAGGAAAACGAGATGGTCTCGATCGAGAAGCAGATCATCGAGATCGAGCGCACCAACCGCGAGATCGTGCCGCTGATGCAGCGCATGATCGAGACGCTGGAGGCGTTCGTGAAGCTGGACCTGCCGTTCCTGCCGGACGAGCGCGCCAAGCGCGTCGTCACGCTCAAGGAGATCATGAACCGGGCGGACGTCAGCACGGCGGAAAAGTATCGCCGCATCCTGGAGGCCTACCAGGTCGAGATGGAGTACGGTCGCACGATCGAGGCCTACCAGGGCAAGATCGGCGAGGGTGACGAAGCCAAGACCGTGGACTTCCTGCGCGTCGGCCGCGTGGCGCTGATGTACCAGGCGCTGGACGGCGACGAGACCGGCTACTGGGACGCCGAGGGCAGGAAGTGGGTTGAGGACAACGACTATCGCGGCGCGGTCAAGGCGGGTCTGAAGGTCGCGCGCAAGCAAGGCGCACCGGATCTGCTGACCGTGCCGGTCAAGGCCGCCAAGAAGGAGGGTGCGTAACCATGCGCGCTGAAATGATTTCCCGCCGCATGGCGGCCGCCGGTCTCGCGCTGGCCCTGATCGCCTCCGCCGCCGTCGCGGCGGACGACAAGAAGGACGCGCCGAGCGCGGCGCAGACGCTGGAGCAGTTGCTCGACCAGACGCGCAATGCGCGCGCGCGCGAAGCCGAGGCGAACAAGGCGCGCGAAGCGCGCTTCATCTCCGAGCGCAACCGCCAGGCCGAGATGCTGTCGCAGGCCAAGGCCGAGAAGTCGGCCCAGGAGCGCCGTGCCGCCGATCTGGGCAAGAAGTTCGACGGCAACGAGAAGAAGCTCACCGAGCTGCAGGCCGTGCTCGACGCCAAGGGCGGCAACCTCGGCGAGCTGTTCGGCAGCGTGCGCCAGGTCGCCGGCGACGTGTCCAGCGTGCTGTTCAACTCGATGATTACGGCGCGCTACACCGACCGCGACGAGTTCGTTTCGAAGCTGTCGCAGACCAAGTCGCTGCCCTCGATCGAGGAGCTGGAGAAGCTCTGGTTCGAGATGCAGCGCGAGATGACCGAGACCGGCAGGACCGCGCGGTTCACCGCCAAGGTCGTGCTGCCGGACGGCACCGCGGAAGAGCGCGAAGTGGTGACGGTCGGCCCCTTCACCGCGGTGTCCGACGGCAGGTTCCTGAACTACCTGACGACGGAAAAGGCGCTGGCCGAACAGCCGCGCCAGCCGGACGACTTCCTCTCGCTGGCCGACGACATGGGCGATGCCGACGAAGGCGTCGTCGGCGCGGTGGTGGACCCGACCCGCGGCATCCTGCTGTCGCTGTACCAGCAGCGCCCGAACATGGTCGAGCGCATCTCGCAGGGCCACGCCGTCGGCTACCTGATCCTGCTGATGGGCCTGGTTGCCACGATCATGTCCGTCTACCAGTTCCGCTTCCTGACCGGCATCAAGAAGGCGGTCGGCGAACAGCTCAAGAGCCTGGACCGTCCGTCCACCGACAACCCGCTGGGCCGCGTGCTGGCGACCTTCAAGGGCGACCCCAAGATGATCGAGGAGGACGCCGAGGTGGTCGAGCTGCGCATCTCGGAGGCGGTCATGCGCGAGGTGCCGGTGCTCGAGCGCTTCCAGGGCTTCCTGCGCCTGGTGGTCGCCGCCGGCCCGCTGTTCGGCCTGATCGGCACCGTCATCGGCATGATCATCACGTTCCAGAGCATCACCGAGTCCGGCTCGGGCGACCCGCGCCTGATGGCCACGGGCATCTCGCAGGCCATGATCGCGACGGTGCTGGGCCTGGGCATCTCGATCCCGTTCCTGTTCGTGAACGCCGCCCTGCAGTCGCTGTCGCGCGGCATCGTCCAGATCCTGGACGAGCAGAGCACCGGGCTGCTCGCCGAGCACATCGAGCGGAAGCGCGGCCGTGCTTAATACGGTCTGGAGCTGGCTGATTTCGCCCTACACCGCCATGACGGAGATGGTGGAGGCGGGCGGGCACGTCGTGCTCTGGATCATGATGGCAAGCGTGGTCATGTGGACCATCGCGATCGAGCGGTACTGGTACTTCAAGCACACGCTGCCGCGCCAGGCGGGCGACATGCTCAAGGTCTGGCAGGCGCGTGGCGAGCACAAGTCGTGGCTGTCGCGCCAGATCCGCCAGGCGATGCTCTCGCGCCTGACGGCTGGCATGAACGACAATCTGCTGCTGTTGCGCGTGCTGGTGCCGATGTGCCCGCTGCTCGGCCTGCTGGGCACGGTCAGCGGCATGCTCGAAGTGTTCGACGCGATGTCCGCCCGCGGCTCCGCGGACGCGCGCACCATGGCCAGCGGCGTCTCGCAGGCCATGGTGTGCACGCTGACCGGCCTTGCCGTGAGCATCACCGGCCTGTTCCCCGTGTACCACTTCCAGAACCGTATCCGCTCGGAAACGGAACTTCTGGCCGACAAGTTCACGTACTAGGGTCTGCTCGCATGTATTTGATCGCTGCGACGGAGGTCAGAATGGCGCCCGGCAAGGAACGAGGAGCGCCGTGTGCAGTAGCACATAAGCGACGAGTGACGCCGGCGGGCGCCATTGTGGCCCCGTCCCTTCGGGTTGCCCCTCAAAGCGCGCCATGCGTCGTTGCTCGTTCCTCACATAGAGTCTATGCGTCGTCACTCGCGCCTAGCCTGGCGCGCTTTGAGGGGCAACGCAGCGACCAAATACATGCGAGCAGACCCTAATGCGCCTGCGCCGACACAGCCAACAGCACAGCGAGGATGCGACCGGCATCGACCTGGCGCCGATGCTCGACTTCGTGCTCAACCTGCTCATCTTCTTCATCATCACCGCGGTGTTCGTGAAGGAGTTGGGCATCACCGTCAGCCGTCCCAGCTCCAAGCAGCAACAGCAGGAGCAGAAGAAGGCGGGCACGATCCTGATCGCCATCAAGGGCGACGGCGAGATCTGGATCGACCGCCGCGTCATCGACGTGCGCGCGGTGCGCGCCAACATCGAGCGCCTGCACGCGGAGAAGCCGGACGACGCCGTCGTGGTCGTCTCGGAAAAGGAAGCGCCGACCGGCGTGCTGGTCCAGGTGCTGGACCAGGTGCGCCTGGGCGGGGTGGAGAACGTCTCCATCGCCGCCACCTCGGGGGGATGACATGCGGACCCACCGCCACAATCCAGTTTCCGAGGACACCGGCATCGACCTCGCGCCGATGCTGGACTTCGTCCTCAACCTGCTGATCTTCTTCATCATCATCACCTCCTTCGTGAAGGAGGCCGGCGTCAAGGTGAACAAGCCCGAGGCGCTGACCGCCGAGCACAAGGAGACCGGCAACATCCTGATCGCGATCCGTCCGAACGGCGAGATCTGGATGGACAAGCGCGAGATGGACCTGCGCCAGATCCGCAACACGATCGAGCGCATGCACGTCGAGCGGCCGGAAGACACCGTCGTCATCATCGCCGACCGGCTGGCGCCGACCGGCGTGCTGACCCAGGTGATGGACCAGGTGCGCTCCGGCGGCGTCGAGACGGTCTCGATCGCCGCTACCGGCGCGGGCGGGTGAGCGATGCCTGAAGCCATGATGCAAACGCGCTACGGCCGGCCGTTCCTCTACGCCGGCGGGTTCACGGTTGCGCTGTTCTGGCTGATGCACCTGGCGATCAGCGGCGGCCTGCACGCCGGCGACAAGGCCAAGAGCCTGCCGACGATCGACTTCGTGCGCCTGAAGAAGCAGTCCGAGCTGGAGACGCGCGAGCGCCGCAAGCCGCCCAAGCCGCCGCCGCCGAAACAGCCGCCGCCGCCGCCGAAGATGGCGATGAAGATACCGACGCCGCAGCAGACGCCGGTGCCGTTCAACATGCCCAAGCTGAACATCCCGACGCAGATCAGCGGCGGGCCGTTCCTGGGCGGCTACACCGGCGACACCAGCGCGTTCGGCGAGCTGATTCCGCTCGTGCGCATCCAGCCGCAGTACCCGCGCAACGCCTTGCGCGACAACATCCAGGGCTGGGTAGACATGGAGCTGATCGTCAATCCGGACGGCTCGGTGAAGTCGGCGCGCCCGGTGGCGGCTCAGCCGCGCGGCGTGTTCGAGGCCGCGGCGGTGCAGGCGATCATGAAGTGGAGGTTCAAGCCCAAGGTCGTGGACGGCAAGCCCGTGGAGCAGCGGGCGATCCAGCGCCTCGACTTCAAGCTGGAAGAGTGACCATGCGCACCTGCAAGATCATGGCGGCCGGCGTGCTCGCGGTCGTGCTGGCGGGCGTTTCCGCCGGCGCGCTGGCGCAGCGCAACGTCCCGGCGCCGGCCAAGAAAGAGGCAGCCAAGGAAGAGCCGGCGAAGAAGAAGCCGGCCGCCAAGCCGCAGCCGGCCAAGAAGGCGGACGCCAAGAAAGCCGAGCCCAAGAAAGCCGAGGCGAAGAAGGCCGAGCCCAAGAAGGCGGAGCCGGCGGCCGAGGCCAAGGCGGAGCCGAAGGCGCTGCCCGTGGCGGCCGATGCCGGTGCAAAGGCCGATCCGGCGCCTGCCGCCGAGACGGCCGCCGAGGAAGCCACGACCGCGGCGGAGCCCGCCGCCGGGGACGAGGAAGTCAAGCCGGCGCCGAAAGCCGACTGGAGCGGCGGCGAGACTATCATCCCGATGCCGGCGTCCAAGGTCACAGGGCAGGAAATCGAGGCGGGCATCCGCGCCTGCACCGCGCGCAAGCCCCCGCGCAAGACCAAGAGCGCGTTGACCGAAGGCACCTTCCGTCAGATCGAGCGCATTCAGACCGCCATCGGCAAGGGCGAGTACGCCGAGTCGGAGAAGAAGCTCAACGAGCTGGCCGAGCGCGCGCACGGCGATTACGAGAAGGCCGTGGTCTGGCAGACGCTGGCGTTCATCTACGCGCAGCAGGAGAAGACCGACAAGGCCATCGCGCTGTTCCGCAAGGTGCTGGACACCAACGCCCTGCCGCAGAACGCGCACGAGCAGATCATGTTCAACATCGGCCAGCTCCTGATCGCCGACGGCAAGACCGATGCCGGCCTGCGCCAGATCGAGGCGTACATGAAGGAGTCCTGCAACCCGCTGCCGGACGCCCACGTCATGCTCGCGATCAGCTACGCGGAGAAGAAGCGCTTCCGCGACGCGCTGGAGCAGATCGACATCGGCCTGGTCAAGGCCAAGACGCCCAAGGAGTCCTGGTTGCAGGCCAAGCTGGCGATGCACTACGAGCTGAAGGAGTTCGCCGCCTGCGCCGGCGTTCTGCTGCAACTCGTGTCCGTCGCGCCGACCAAGGAGCAGTACTGGAAGCAGATGTCCAGCCTGTACTTCGAGCTGGGCAAGGACCCGCAGGCGCTGGCGATCCTGGCCCTGGCCGATCGCAAGGGCTTCATCAACGAAGAGAGCGAGTTCAAGAACCTCGCGAATCTGTACTTCTACCTGCAGATCCCGTACAAGGCCGGGCAGGTGATCCAGCGCGGGCTCGACGAGGGCGCGCTGAAGGCCGACGAGAAGAACCTGGAGCTGCTGGCGAACGCCTGGCTGCTGGCGCGCGAGAACAAGAAGGCCGAGGCGGCGCTGAAAAAGGCGGCCGCGGCCTCCGAGAAGGGCGAGCTGTACAAGCGCCTGGCGCACCTGTACGTCGAGGAGGAGAACTGGAAGGCGGCGATCGAGGCGCTGGACAACGCGAAAGCCAAGGGCGGCATCGAAAACAAGGGCGAGTTCGCGATGCTGACCGGCGTCACCGCCATGCAACTCAACGACTACGCCCGCGCCGAGGCCGCGTTCCGCGACGCCCTGGGCCACGAGAAGACCCGCAAGGCCGCCGGCGACTGGCTGAACCACCTGACCAACCTCAAGCAGGAGCAGGAGGCCGCCGCGGCGCTGGCCGAGGCCAAGAAACACGCGGCCGCCGAGGACGCGGAAACCGGGCAGAACTAGCGGCGCTGGCGCCGACGCCTCATCTTCGGCAGAATTCCGCAGCCCGTGCGTTCCGGCGCACGGGCTTTTTCATGGTTCCTTCCCATGAAGCCGTCCCGCACATCGCAGCTGGTTATCGCCTTTGCCACCGTCTACCTGGTGTGGGGCTCCACGTACCTTGCGATCCGCGTGGGCGTCGCGGCGCTGCCGCCGGCGCTGTTCGCCGGCGTGCGCTTCCTGCTCGCCGGCCTCGTCATGCTGGCGTTCGCGCTCGCCCGCGGCGCGCAGTTGCCGCGCAGCCCGCGCGACTGGGCCACGGTCGCGATCACCGGCGTGCTGATGCTGGTCGGTGCCAACGGCCTCGTCACCTGGAGCGAGCAGTGGGTCGAGTCCAACCAGGCCGCCCTGATCGTCGCCACCTCGGCGCTGTGGCTGGCCGGCATCGGTGCGCTCGGCCCCAATGGCGAGCGCGTGAATGCGCGCACCGTCGCCGGCCTGCTGCTGGGCTTCGGCGGCGTCGCCGTGCTGGTCGGCAGCGGCCTGGAACTGCGCGCCGGCCCGCCGCTGGCCTATGCCGCGCTGATTTCGTCCTCCGCGCTGTGGTCCATGGGCTCGGTGTATTCGCGGCGGCATCCGGTGGGGGCCGCCCCCATCATGACCGCCGCCTTGCAGACCCTGACTGCCGCTGCCGTGCTGATCCCGCTGGGCGTGCTGCTGGGCGAGCCGGCGCGCTGGTCGTGGGAGCCGCGCGCGCTGTGGGCGCTGGCCTACCTGATCGTGTTCGGCTCCTGCATCGCCTACGCGGCGTACGCCTGGCTGGTGCACGAGGTCTCGCCGGCGCGCCTGGGCACCTACGCCTACGTCAACCCGGCCGTCGCCGTGTTTCTTGGCTGGTGGCTGCTGGGCGAGCGGCTCAATCCGACCCAGATCGCCGGTACCGTCATCATCCTGCTGGGCGTGGTGATCGTGACGCTGGCCGGCGGTCGCAAGCCCCGTTGAAAAGCATGTTCAGCACAGAAACGCCGAGCCACGGCGGAATTCCTTTCCTAAGAGCATTTCTCTGCGTGTCTGTGGCTCTGTGCGAATTTGCCTTTTCGACTCCGGCGCAGGCCGTCCAAGTCCTGCGCAAGGGCAACGAAGTCGAGCCGGAAACGCTGGACCCGCACAAGGCGCAAGGCATCAGCGCCGCGAACATCCTGCGCGACCTGTACGAGGGCCTGACCGGCGAGGCGCCGGACGGCAGCGTCGTCCCCGGTGCGGCGGAGCGCTGGGAGGTGGCGGACGAAGGCCGCAGCTATACGTTCTTTCTGCGCGAGGGCGCGCGCTGGTCCAACGGCGATCCGCTGACCGCGGAGGACTACGCCGCCGGCCTGCGGCGCAGCGCCGATCCGCGCACCGGCTCGAAGTACTCGCAGCTGCTGCTGCCGATCGAGAACGCGGATGCCGTCACCAGCGGCCGGCTGCCGCCGGAGGCGCTGGGCGTCGGCGCGCTGGACGCGCATCGCCTGCAAATCCGCCTGCGCGCGCCCGCTCCGCACTTCCCCGGCCTGCTGACCCACCACGCGACCTTCCCGGTGCATCGGCCGAGCCTGGCGGCGCACGGCGAGCGCTTTGCCCGGCCCGGCCTGCTGGTCGGCAACGGGGCGTACCGCCTGGATCAATGGGTGATGCAGTCGCACATCGCCCTGGTGCGCAACACGGAGTACTGGGACGCGGCCCAGGTCGCGGTGGACCGCGTCGTGTACTACCCGACCGAGAATGCCGCCGCCGAGCTTAAACGCTACCGGGCCGGGGAACTGGACTGGACCGGCACGGTTCCCCAGAATCAGATGCCCTGGGTGCGGCAGAACCTCGGCGCGGAGCTGCACGCGACGCCCTATCTGGGAATCTACTACTACGGCTTCAACCTCACCCGCGCGCCGTTCCGCGACAATCCCAAGCTGCGCCGCGCGCTGGCCCTGGCGGTGGACCGCGAAATCCTGGCCGGGAAGATCGCCGCTGCCGGCGAGACTCCAGCGTACGGGTGGGTGCCGCCCGGCACCGCGGGCTATGCGCCGGTCATCGCGCCGTGGGCATCCTGGCCGGCCGAGCGGCGCCTGGCCGAGGCGCGCCGCCTGTACGCCGAAGCGGGATATTCGGCGGAGCGCCCGCTGGAGGTCGAAATCCGCTACAACACCCACGCCGACCACAAGAAGATCGCGGTCGTGGTGGCTTACATGTGGCAGCAGGCGCTGGGCGTGCGCACGCGCCTTATCAACGAGGAATGGAAGGTGTTCCTGCAATCGCGGCGCTTCAAGCGCGACACCCAGGTGTTCCGCGCGTCGTGGATCGGCGATTACGACGACCCGTCCTCCTTCCTGGAACTGTTCCGCTGCGGCAACGGCCTGAACGACACCGGCTACTGCAATACCGCCTACGATGCGCTGCTCGATGCCGCCGCCGCGCAGACCGACTCCGGCCTGCGCCGCGCGCGCATGCAGGATGCCGAGCGCCTGCTGCTGGAGGACCTGCCGGTGCTGCCGATGTACTTCTACGTCTCACGGCACCTGGTCAAGCCTTACGTGCGCGGCTGGCGGGCCAATATCATGGATCACCACTACACCAAGCACTTCCGGTTGCCGCCGCACTGACCATGTGGAGCTTCGTCCTCAAGCGCCTGCTGTCCGCGATCCCCACGCTGTTCCTGCTGGTCGCGCTGACGTTTTTCCTGATGCGCGTGGCGCCGGGCGGGCCGTTCGACGCGGAGCGCGCGCTGCCGCCGGAGGTGCAGGCGCAGGTCGAGGCCGCATACCACCTCGACGAGCCGGTGTGGCGCCAGTTCGGGCGCTATCTGGGCGGCTTGATGCAGGGCGATCTCGGACCCTCGTATCAATACGCGGGCTACACGGTGAACGAGCTGGTCGCGCAGGGCTTCCCGGTGTCGCTGCAACTCGGCATGGCGGCGCTGCTGCTGGCGCTGCTGCTGGGCGGCGGCGCGGGCATCCTGGCCGCCTTGAAGTACAATGGCCCGGCCGACCACGGCATCATGGCCCTGGCGATGACCGGCCTGGCGCTGCCCAACTTCGTCGTCGCCCCGCTGCTGGTACTGGCGTTCGCGGTCACGCTGGCCTGGCTGCCGGCCGGCGGCTGGGACGGGCCGGCAAGCTTGGTCCTGCCGGTGCTGGCGCTGGCGCTGCCGCAGGTTGCCGCCATCGCCCGCCTGATGCGCGGCTCCATGATCGAGGTGCTCGGGCAGGGCTACGTCCGCGCGGCCCGCGCCAAGGGGCTGCCAGAGTACCGCGTGGTCCTGGTGCATGCGCTCAAGCCGGCGCTGATGCCGGTGCTGTCGTACCTCGGTCCGGCGACGGCGCAGCTCATCACCGGCTCGGTCGTGATCGAGCAGATCTTTTCCATCCCCGGCCTGGGCCGCCACTTCGTGCAGGGCGCGCTGAACCGCGACTACACCGTCGTGATGGGCGTGGTCGTGTTCTACGGCGCCCTCATCATCCTGTTCAACCTGATCGTGGACCTGCTGTACGGGGTGCTCGATCCGAGAGTGCGCCAACGATGAACGCCGCCGATCTATCCGGTGCGCCCGCGCGCAGCCCCTGGCAGGATGTGCGGCAGGCGCTGCGCCGCCGGCCGGCGGTGATGGCGAGCGCGGCGCTGCTGCTGGTCGTGGTCCTGCTGTGCCTGCTGGTGCCGCTGTTCGCGCCGTACGCGTACGACCAGCTCGACCTCCAGAGCATCGCGGCGCCGCCGGGCGCGGCGGGGATGCACCTGTTCGGAACCGACAGCGTCGGCCGCGACCTGTTCGTGCGCACCTTCCACGGCGGGCGCATGTCGCTGCTGGTCGGGTTCGCCGGAACGCTGGTGTCGCTGGCGATCGGCGTCGCCTGGGGCGCGGTGGCGGGCTATTTCGGCGGGCGTGTCGATCAGTCGATGATGCGCGTCGTCGACATCCTGTACGCGCTGCCCTTCATGTTCCTGGTGATCCTGCTGATGGTGCTGTTCGGGCGCCACCTGCTGCTGATGTTCCTCGCCATCGGCCTCATCAACTGGCTCGACATGGCGCGGGTCGTGCGCGGCCAGGCGCTGGCGCTCAAGCGGCGCGAATTTGTCGACGCGGCGCGGCTGGCCGGGCTGCGCGACGCCGAGATCATCCGCCGTCATATCGTGCCCAATCTGATCGGGGCGGTGGTCGTCTGCGCGACGCTCACCATCCCGCAGGTGATCCTGGTCGAATCCTTCCTGAGCTTCCTGGGCCTGGGCGTGCAGGAGCCGGCGACGAGTTGGGGCGCGCTGGTCAACGAAGGCGCCGCCGACATGGAAGCCGCGCCCTGGACCCTGATCTTCCCGGCCGGATTTCTGGCGCTGACGCTGCTGTGCTTCAACCTCGTCGGCGACGGGCTGCGCGACGCGCTGGATCCCAAGAGCCGGTAAACGCATATGACAAATGCGTCGCGCAATCTGCTGCACGTCTCGGACCTCAAGGTCACGTTCGCCACGCCCGCCGGCAGCCTGACGGCAGTCGACGGACTCGGCCTCGAGCTGGACGCGGGCGAGGCGCTGGGGATCGTCGGCGAATCCGGTTCCGGCAAGACGCAGACCGCGCTCGCGATCTTCGGCCTGCTCGCGGCCAACGGCCGCGCCGAGGGTTCGATCCGCTTCCGCGGGCAGGAGCTGCTGGGCATGGCGCGCAGCCAGCTCAACGCCATCCGCGGCGCCGAGATCGGCATGGTGTTCCAGGACCCGCTCGGCAGCCTCAACCCGCACCTCACGGTGGGCACGCAGATGGCCGAGGTGCTGGTGCAGCACCGCGGCCTGGGCCGCGCCGAGGCGCTGCGCGAGTCGGCGCGCATGCTCGACGCGGTGCGCATTGCCGATCCCGCGCGGCGCCTCGCCGGTTATCCGCACGAGCTGTCGGGCGGCATGCGCCAGCGCCTGACGATCGCCATGGCGCTGCTGTGCCGGCCCAAGCTGCTGCTGGCCGACGAACCGACCTCGGCGCTGGACGTCACGATCCAGGCGCAAATCCTGGCGCTGCTTGCCGAGCTGCGGCGAGAGTTCGGCGTGGCCGTCCTGCTGATCGCGCACGACCTGGGCATCGTCGCGCAGGCCTGCGACCGCGTGCTGGTCCTCTACGCCGGCCGGCCGATGGAGCAGGGCGCGGTCGAGCGGGTGCTGGCGCGCCCGAGCCATCCCTACACGCTGGGCCTGCTGCGCTCGCGGCCGCGGCTGGATCTGCCGCCGGAGCTGCCGCTCGACGCCATCGCCGGCCAGCCGCCCGACCTGCTGCACCCGCCGGCAGGTTGCCCGTTCGAGCCGCGCTGCGCCTTTGCCCTCGATCGCTGCCGCGTTGAGGCGCCGCCCTCGACGGTCGAGGCGGGCGTGCAGCGCGCCTGCCATGCGCGTGCCGCCGAACTGCGCTAAGACCGCACCGCGTTTCACCGGCAGGTTGCGCAAGCCGCGAGGCTACTGGTAACTTGGCTCGGACGCGCGTGCCGGCAACGTGCTTTGGAGAGAGGACCGGCGCCGCGGAATTCTGGGGGGACATAATGAAGAGTCGCGTCGCATTGACTGGCGCCTTCCTGCGCACCGCCGTGGCCGTCGCCGCGCTGGTCCAGGCCGGAGCCGCACACGCCATCGGTTTCACGCTCGATTACGGCGACGGCGTCGAGGGCACGCTCAACACTGTCATCACCGCCGGCGCGGCGATCCGCATGCAGGACCGCGCGAGCGACCTCGTCGGCAAGGGCAATCTCGGCGGGTACCGCGGGAACGATATCTGCGGCCCGCAGCCGGACGGCAGCAACAACCAGCAGTGCCAGGGCGTGTTCAGCGTGCAGACCTACCCCGCGGCGGCCGCCGCCGCGGCGCCCGGCCAGGCGTCGATCAACGCCGACGACGGCAACTGGAACTACGACAAGCACGATCTGACCCAGGCGGTGTTCAAGATCACGCAGGACCTGAAGGTTACCTACGGGGACTACGGATTCTTCGCCAAGTGGCTCTACTTCTTCGACGCCGTCAACAGCGACTTCGAGGAGTTCCACCCGAACATGATCACCTCGGAAAACCGGGATGAGGTCGCCTACACCGGCGACGAGCGGGCGAACACGACGTTTGCCGAGACTTTCGGCCGCGGCGCCGCCGTCAAGCGCAAGCGCCGCGACGGCAAGGTGCTGAGCCAGATCGGCACCGACCTCCAGTTGTTCGACGCCTACTTCTACGGCACGTTGCCGCTGCCGGAGGTCCTGGGCGAGCGCGAGCTGACGTTCAAGGTCGGCCGCCAGACCGTGAACTGGGGCGAGAGCACGGCGCTGGTGTTCAATTCGCTGAACCAGGCCAACCCAATCAACGCCAACAACTTCTTCCGCGTCGGCTTCGACCTGTCGGAACTGTTCGTTCCCACCGGCATGGTGTTCCTGTCCACGGAGGTGTTCGAAGGCGCGGCGGTCGAGGCGTTCTACGGCTACGAGTGGGCGCCGGTCGAGATTCCGGCTCCCGGCAGTTTCTACTCGTTCGCCGACGCCGGCAGCTACAACACCGTCAACCACGCTTCCATCAGCTTCGGCACGCCGGCCGAGGATCCCGAAAAGTGCGGCGCGGATTGCGCCTTCAACCCGGAGTCCGGCCTGTCCGCTCCGCTGGACAACCCGCTGTCCGGCCTCACCCCCACCAGCACCACCATCCGCCGCCTGAAAGACAACGACGCCAGCGACGACGGCCAGTTCGGCATCGCCTTCAAGTACTTCGCCGAGTGGCTGAACAACGGCACCGAGCTTGGCGTGTATTTCATGAACTACCACTCCAAGCTGCCGTACGTCAGCTTCTATTCGACGCCGGAAGCCTGCTCCCGCGAGGCGACCAACGGCATCGAGCTGCTGATGCTGTGCCCCGACATGCCGGTGCAAAATCCGACCGATCCGCTCTCCGCCACGGACAGCGCGGTGCCGATCGACTCGGTGCGCTTCCAGTTCGAATACCCGGAAGACCTCCAGCTGTTCGGCGTCAGCTTCAACACCACGGTCGGCGATCTGTCGCTGCAGGGCGAAATCGTGTACCGGCCGGACATGCCCCTGCAGGTGGACCTCGAAGACCTTACGTTCCACGCGCTGGGCCCCATGCTGGCGCGCTGCCACAACGAGGAAGCGGGCTGCACCGGCTCGCAGGGTGGCCTGGGCCCAGCCGGTCCGGCCGGCGTGTGTCCGCCGGGAACGACCGCCGGCCTGGGCGGAGAGTGCCTGTATCCGTCCAGCGACTTCGCGCCGTATCCGGGGACCGGCATCCAGTCCTATAAGGATACTTTCGACCTGGGGATCGGCGCCGGCGTCGGCTCCGCGCGCTCGTTCCCCAGCTTCGTCGGTTCCTGGCGCGGCGTCGCGCCGGGCGAGACGCCGGGCAACAGCTACATCCGCGGCTGGGAGCCGTTCGACGTCTACCAGTTCAACCTGGGCGCGACCTACGTGCAGGGTGCGACGGACAACCCGATCGGCGCCGACCAGATGATCTGGTTGTTCGAGCTGGGCGCGCAGTGGGTGCCGGACCTGCCGGATACGGATCGGCTGCAGATCGAGGCTTTCGGCACCTTCAACCACGCCAGCGCCGGCGCCGACGGCTCCATGACCGGCAACTACCGCCAGGATTGCGCGCACACGGTCGATTGCGACTTCGGCGGCTTCAACCCGCGCAACGGCGATACGTTCGGCGACGGCATCGGCGACGGCCTGCGCTTCAACCCGCACCAGGAAGACCCGCGCGGCTATGCCGATCCGTTCTCCTGGGGCTACGTGATCGTCAGCCTGATCCGCTACGAGTCGGTGTTCCCCGGCATCAGCTTTGCGCCGTTCACGATCTGGAAGCACGACGTGAAGGGCACGTCGACCGACGTCGCCGGCCAGTTCGTCGAGGATCGCAAGACCGCGATCTTCCTGCTGGAAACGCGCTACAAGGAATCGCTGTCCTTCAATGTCGGCTACACCTGGTTTACCGGCGCGGGCCGCTACAACCCGCAACGCGACCGCGATCAGGCCCTGGCGTACGTGAAGTACCAGTTTTGACGATTCCGGCCTCTGCTCAGGCCGCTTGCAGCCTGAGCAGAGGCTTCAGGAACCGCCCCGTGTGCGAGCGGGCGTTCCGCGCCACATCCTCCGGCGTGCCGGCCGCCACGATCTCGCCGCCGCCGTCGCCGCCTTCCGGACCCAGGTCGACGATCCAGTCGGCGCGCTTGATCACGTCGAGGTTGTGCTCGATCACCACCACGGTGTTGCCGTGCTCGCGCAGGCGCTCGAGCACTTTGAGCAGCTGCGCCACGTCGTGGAAGTGCAGGCCGGTTGTGGGCTCGTCCAGGATGTAGAGCGTCTGGCCGGTGTCGCGCCGCGACAACTCCTTGGCCAGCTTCACGCGCTGCGCCTCGCCGCCGGACAGCGTGGTCGCGTTCTGGCCCAGCGTGATGTACGACAGGCCCACGTCCATCAGCGTTTGCAGCTTGCCCTTGATTGCCGGCACCGCCTGGAAGAAGGCGAGCGCCTCCTCCACCGTCATGTCCAGCACCTCGCTGATGGTGCGGCCCTTGTAGCGCACCTCCAGCGTCTCGCGGTTGTAGCGCCGGCCCTTGCAGGTGTCGCAGGTGACGTAGATGTCCGGCAGAAAGTGCATCTCCACCTTGATGACGCCGTCGCCCTCGCAGGCCTCGCAGCGCCCGCCCTTGACGTTGAACGAGAAGCGCCCGGCCTCGTAGCCGCGCGCGCGCGCCTCGGGAACCTGGGCAAACAGCTCGCGGATGGGCGTGAACAGGCCGGTGTAGGTCGCCGGGTTGGAGCGCGGCGTGCGGCCGATGGGCGACTGGTCGATATCGATCACCTTGTCCAGCTGCTCCAGCCCTTCGACCGCGTCCACCGGCGCATGGTGCAGCGCCGCGCCGTTGAGGTTGCGCGCTGCGTACGCGTAGAGCGTGTCGTTGATGAGCGTGGACTTGCCGGAGCCGGACACGCCGGTCACGCAGGTGAACAGGCCGACCGGGATGTCCGCCGTCACGCCCTTCAGGTTGTTGCCGGTGGCGCCCTTGATGCGGATGGTCTTTTTCGGCTGGCGCGGCGTGCGCAGCGCCGGCACCTCGATGCAAGCGCGGCCGGACAGGTACTTGCCGGTCCACGACTCGGCGCTCCTGGCCACGTCCTCCGGCCGGCCCTGGGCGATGATCGCGCCGCCGTGCACGCCGGCGCCCAGGCCGATGTCCACGACGTAGTCGGCCGCGCGGATCGCTTCCTCGTCGTGTTCGACCACGATCACGCTGTTGCCGAGGTCGCGCAGGCGGATGAGGGTGTCGAGCAGGCGCCGGTTGTCGCGCTGGTGCAGGCCGATCGACGGCTCGTCCAGCACGTACATCACGCCCACCAGGCCGGCGCCGATCTGCGAGGCCAGGCGGATGCGCTGCGCCTCGCCGCCCGACAGCGTCTCGGCGGAGCGCGCCAGCGTCAGGTATTCCAGGCCCACGTTGTTCAGAAAGCCCAGGCGCGCCGAAATCTCCTTGAGGATCTTGTCGGCGATGGCGCCCTTGTGGCCGGGCAGGTTCAGATCGCGGAAGAAGCGCTCCGCCTCGCGCACGGACAGCTTGCAGATCTCCGGCAGGCGCCGGTCGGCGACGAACACGTGCCGCGCGGCGCGGTTCAGGCGCTCGCCCGTGCAGTCCGGGCAGGGCTTGTCGGAGAGGTACTTGGCCAGCTCCTCGCGCACCGCGTCCGACTCGGTCTCGCGGTAGCGCCGCTCCAGGTTGGGGATGATGCCCTCGAAGCGGTGCACGCGCGTGTGCATGCGCCCGCGCTCGTCCGGGTATTCGAAGGCGATGCGCTCCTCGCCGCTGCCGTAGAGCACGACCTCGCGCACCTTCTTCGGCAGCTCCGAGAACGGCAGCTCAAGGTCGAAGTCGTAGTGCCGCGCCAGCGATTGCAGCAGGCTCCAGTAGTACGGGTTGCGCCGGTCCCAGCCGCGCACCGCGCCGGAGGCCAGCGACAGCTCGGCGTGGGCGACCACGCGGTCGGCGTCGAAGATTTGCAGGCTGCCCAGGCCGTCGCATTTGGGGCAGGCGCCGTGCGGGGCGTTGAACGAAAACAGCCGCGGCTCCAGCTCCGGCAGGGAATAGCCGCAGTGGGGGCAGGCCATGCGGGCGGAGAAGACCGTCGGCGGCGTCTTGTCGTCGCCGTGCGGCGCGGCGTAGGCCAGGCCCTCGGCCAGCCGCAGTGCGGTCTCGAAGGACTCCGCCAGCCGCTGCTTCAATCCGCCGCCGGTTTCGCCGCCGCCGGCGGCGGCGGGGGGGCGCACCTTGAAGCGGTCCACCACGATCTCGATGTCGTGCTTGAGCTTGCGGTTCAGCTCCGGGATTTCGTCCAGCTCGTAGACCTTGCCGTCCACGCGCGCGCGCACGAAGCCCTGCGCGCGCATCTGCTCGAACACTTCCACGTGCTCGCCCTTGCGGTCGCGCACCACCGGCGCCAGCAGCATCCAGGTCGAGCCTTCCGGCAGCGCCAGCACCTGGTCGACCATCTGGCTCACGGTCTGCGCCTCCAGCGCCACCCCGTGGTCCGGGCAGCGCGGCGTGCCGACGCGGGCGTAGAGCAGGCGCAGGTAGTCGTAGATCTCCGTGACCGTGCCGACGGTCGAGCGCGGATTGTGCGAGGTGGACTTCTGCTCGATCGAGATCGCCGGCGACAGGCCCTCGATCAAGTCCACGTCCGGCTTCTGCATCATGGACAGGAACTGCCGCGCGTACGCCGACAGCGATTCCACGTAGCGCCGCTGGCCTTCCGCGTACAGCGTGTCGAACGCCAGCGAGGACTTGCCCGATCCGGACAGGCCGGTGATGACGATCAGCTTGTCGCGCGGCAGATCCAGCGAGACGTTTTTGAGGTTGTGGGTGCGGGCACCCCGGATGCGGATGGCGTCCATTGCGGCGATGGCGGAGCGAGCGAATCGCGTACTATACGCAACCTGGGATTCGGGATTGGGGATGGGTGCAGCTCACTGTCCCTCCGCCGCCGGATCCCGAATTCCCCATCCCCACTGCCGTTGTCTCGATGAACCTCACCGAATGGCGTGCCACTTTCGGCCTGGGCGCGGTTTACGCCCTGCGCATGATCGGCATGTTTATGATTCTGCCGGTGTTCGCGCTGTACGCGCGCGGCCTGCCGCACGGCGCCACGCCGCAGCAGATCGGCCTGGCGCTGGGCATCTACGGCCTCACGCAGTCGATCCTGCAGATTCCGCTGGGCATGGTGTCGGACCGCGTCGGGCGCAAGCGCGTGATCTCGCTCGGCATGCTGGTGTTCGCCGCCGGCAGCCTGGTGGCCGGGCTGGCGCGGTCCATCGAGTGGATCGTCATCGGCCGCGCCTTGCAGGGCGCCGGCGCGGTTTCCTCGGCGGTGTCGGCGCTGCTGGCCGACACCACGCGCGACGAAGTCCGCACCCAGGCAATGACGGTGGTCGGGGTCGGCATGGGCGCCGCCTTCATCCTGGCGCTGGTGCTCGGCCCCGCGCTGTCGCACTGGATCGGCGTGGACGGCCTGTTCCTGCTCACCGCCGCCCTGGCGCTGTCCACGCTGCCGGTGGTGTGGTGGGGCGTGCCGGACGCCATCCAGCCCGCGGTGCGGCCCGGCTCCCTGCGCGCCGCCCTGGCCGACCCGCGCCTGCTGCGCCTGGACGCCGGCATCTTCATCCTCCACGCCATGCTGACGGCGCTGTTCCTGGCCGCGCCGCTGGCGCTGGAGCAGACCCTGAATCTGCCCGGCTCCGAGCACTGGAAGGTCTACCTGCCGGTGATGCTCGCCTCGATCGTTCCCGTGTTCCCGTTCATCCGCCGCGTCGAGCGCCAGGGCCGCATGCGCCAGGCCTTCCTGACGGCGATCGCGGCGTGCGGCCTGGGCCTGGCAACGCTCGCCGTCGAGCACGGCCGCGCCTGGGCCCTGCTCGCGGCGCTGACCGTGTTCTTCATGGGCTTCAACTTCCTGGAAGGCGCGCTGCCGTCGCTGATCTCGCGACTGGCGCCGGCGGACCAGAAGGGCGCCGCGCTGGGCGTCTATTCCAGCGCCCAGTTTCTGGGCGCCTTCGCCGGCGGCATCCTCGGCGGCTGGGCCGCCACGCATTGGGGCATGAGCGGCGTGTTTGCAGTGACCGCGTCGCTGCCTGTAGTCTGGTTCGTCATTGCGGCGTGCGCCCCGGCGGCGCCGTACACCGAGCAACGCAAAGCGGAAGCGTAAGGAGAATTGTCATGGCGCGCGGCATCAACAAGGTGATCCTGGTGGGCAACCTGGGCAAGGACCCGGAAACGCGGGCGCTGCCTTCCGGCGGCTCCGTCACCAACATCACCGTGGCGACCTCCGAGAACTGGAAGGACAAGCAGTCCGGCGAAAAGCAGGAACGCACCGAGTGGCACAACGTGGTGTTCTACCAGCGCCTCGCCGAGATCGCCGCCCAGTACCTGCGCAAGGGCCAGCAGGTCTACATCGAAGGCAGCCTGCGCACCCGCAAGTGGCAGGACAAGGAAGGCAAGGACCGCTACACGACGGAAATCATCGCCAACGAGATGCAGATGCTCGGCGGCAAGGGCGGCGCCGGCGGCACCGCCAGCTTCGAGCGCGAAGCCCCCACCGCTGCCCCGGCCGCGCGCAAGCCGGAGATGGCGGAGGACAAGGGCTTCGAGGACGACGATATTCCGTTCTGATACGGGATCGGGGGATACGAGCGACGGCAGGGGCATCGGGGATACTTTCCCCATTGCAGGCTCCCGATTGCCGTCCTTGTATAATCGCGGACTTTCCTCGGTGCTCTCCCCCGGATGTCCCGCAAGCTTTACCTCCTCACGTACGGCTGCCAGATGAACGAGTACGATTCGGCGAAGATGGCCGACGTACTCGCCAAGTCGCATGGCTTTGAGCGTACGAACGTGGCGGAGGAAGCCGATCTTCTGCTGCTGAACACCTGCTCGGTGCGCGAGAAGGCGCAGGAGAAGGTGTTTTCCGAGTTGGGGCGCTGGAAGGACTGGAAGTCGGCCCGGCCGGGGCGGCTGATTGGCGTGGGCGGCTGCGTGGCGAGCCAGGAGGGCGATGCGATCGCCCGGCGCGCGCCGATCGTGGACATCGTGTTCGGGCCGCAGACCTTGCACCGGTTGCCGGAGCTTCTGGAGCGCGCGGGCAAGGCCGGCGTGCCGGCGGTGGACATCAGCTTTCCGGAGATCGAGAAGTTCGACCGCCTGCCGGAGCCGCGGGCGGAAGGGCCGACGGCCTTCGTGTCGATCATGGAAGGCTGCTCCAAGTACTGCACCTTCTGCGTGGTGCCGTACACCCGCGGCGAGGAAGTGAGCCGGCCGCTGGACGACGTGCTCGCCGAGTGCGCGCGGCTGGTGGAGCAGGGCGTGCGCGAGATCACCCTGCTGGGCCAGAACGTGAACGCCTACCGCGGGCGCATGGGCGCGCACGAGACCTGCGACCTGGCGCTGCTCATCAACCACCTGGCGCGCCTGGATGGCCTGGCGCGGATCCGCTTCATGACCTCGCACCCGGTCGAGTTCACCGATTCGCTGATTGAAGCGTTCGCCGAGGAACCGAAGCTCGCGAGCTATTTGCATCTTCCCGTGCAATCCGGCTCGGACCGCATCCTGGCGATGATGAAGCGCGGCCACAACCGCGCGCAGTACCTGGAGAAGATCCGGCGCGTGCGCGAAGCTCGGCCGGACCTCTCGCTGTCCTCGGATTTCATCGTCGGCTTCCCGTCCGAGACGGACGCCGACTTCATGGCGACGATGGACCTGATCGCCGAGGCGCGCTTCGACTGCGCGTTTTCCTTCATCTACAGCCCGCGCCCCGGCACGCCGGCGGCGAACCTGCGCGACAGCGTGACGGCGCAGGATAAGCATCGGCGGCTGGAGATCCTGCAAGGCCGTATCCGGCTGCTCGACGCGGAGTTCAAGGAGAAGCTGGTCGGCACGACCCAGCGCGTGCTGGTGGAGCGAGCGTCGAGGAAGGGCGAGGGCCAGATGACGGGCCGTACCTCGACCAATCGCTGGGTCAACTTCGACGGGTCGGATTCGTTGATCGGCCGCTTCGTCGACGTGTACGTCGCCGAGGCCTTGTCCAATTCCCTGCGTGGCCGGCTCCTGACCGAGCCGGCGGCCCTGGCCGCGTGAGCGCGCGAACCCAAGCGAGCGGCCGCCGACTCGACCTGGTCCTCGAGCCCGACGACGCGCAGCGGCTCGCGAATCTCAACGGGCCGTTCGACGCGCACCTGCGCCAGATCGAGCTGGGCCTGGGCGTGGAGATCCGCAACCGCGGCAACCGCTACCGCCTGCTCGGGCCGGAGCACGAGATCAACCGTGCCGAGGACGTGCTGCGCATGCTGTTCGAACAGGCGGCGGACAGCCTTGTCACCACCGAGCAGGTGCACCTGGCGCTGCGCACCGAGGCGGCCGCTCCGTTGCCGGTGGAGCCGACCGCGCCGGAGGCGGAGGGCGAGATCGTGGTGCGCACCAAGCGCGGCGTTGTGCGCGGCCGCAGCGCGCGTCAGCGCCAGTACCTCACCGAAATCGCCGCCAACGACCTGGTGTTCGGCATCGGCCCCGCCGGTACCGGCAAGACCTATCTCGCCGTCGCCAGCGCGGTGCAGGCGCTGGAGCGCGACCGCGTGCGCCGGCTGGTGCTGGTGCGGCCCGCGGTGGAGGCGGGCGAGAAGCTGGGCTTTCTGCCGGGCGACATGGCGCAGAAGATCGACCCGTACCTGCGCCCACTGTACGACGCGCTGTACGAGATGCTCGGCTTCGAGCGCGTGGCGCGGCTGGTCGAGCGCAGCGTGATCGAGGTTGCGCCTCTGGCCTTCATGCGCGGCCGCACGCTTAACGAGTCGTTCATCATCCTCGACGAAGCTCAGAACACCACGGTCGAGCAGATGAAGATGTTCCTGACCCGCATCGGCTTCGGCTCGGTGGCGGTCGTGACCGGCGACGTCACCCAGATCGACCTGCCCAAGCACGAGCGCTCCGGCCTCAAGCACGCCATGCGCGTGTTGCAGAACGTGCCGGGCATCAAGTTCTGCCAGTTCGAGAACAAGGACGTGGTGCGCCATCCGCTGGTGCAGGCGATCGTGCATGCGTACGAGCAGCACGAGAACCAGGGGACAGGGGACGCGGGACGGGGAACGGGGAACCCATGAGCGCGGGAGTCGCGATCCAGCGCCGCGTGCCGGCGCGGGGCATCCCCAGCGCGGCAAGCCTGCGCGCCTGGGCGGCGGCTGCCACCGGCGCCCGCGCCGGCCAGATTACAATCCGCATCGTGGGCGCGGAGGAGAGCCGCCGCCTGAACGCGCGCTACCGCGGCAAGAACAAACCGACCAACGTGCTGTCCTTTCCCTATCCGGAATTGACCGGCGAGGGAATGCTGGGCGACTTGGTGGTCTGCGCGCCGGTGGTGGCCCGCGAAGCGCGGGAGCAGGGCAAGCCCCCGCGGCATCACTGGGCCCACATGATCGTGCACGGCAGCTTGCATCTGCTCGGGTACGACCATATTGATGCCAAGGACGCCGGCCGCATGGAGGCCCGCGAGCGGGCGATCCTGGCCCGATTCGATATTCCCGACCCCTACCTCCTGGAAAATTAAGAACACAATGGCCGACGAACCGAGTCGGAAGAATCCGGATTCGCAGAACAACAACTGGTGGCGCCGCCTGACGCGACGCATGGCCGGCGGTCCCAAGACGCGCGAGGACCTGCTGCTGCTGCTGCGCGAGGCGCGCGAGCAGGAACTGGTGGACGCGGATGCCTGGTTCATGATCCAGGGCGTGTTCGCCACCGCCGTCGGGCCACTCGCGCTTCCCGGTGGTCAGCGACTCAGAGGACCAGGTCGCCGGCATCCTGCTGGCCAAGGACCTGCTGCGCTACACCTCGCCCGTGCACGGCTTCGACGCCGCCACCTTCGAGCTTCAGCGCATGCTGCGCCCGGCGGTGTTCGTGCCGGAATCCAAGCGCGTCAACGTGCTGCTCAAGGACTTCCGCGGCAGCCGCAACCACATGGCGATCGTGGTCGACGAGTACGGCGGCGTCGCCGGCCTGGTCACGATCGAAGACGTGATCGAACAGATCATCGGCGAGATCGCCGACGAGTACGACGAGTCCGAGAGCGCCATGATCCTCAAGCAGGACGAGCGCCGCTATCTCGTCAACGGCCTGACCTCGATCGAGGACTTCAACCAGTACTTCGGCACCGCGTTCTCCAACGAGGTGTTCGACACGGTCGGCGGCCTCGTGGTGCACCGTTTCGGCCACATGCCGCGCCGCGGCGAGAGCGTGAAGCTGGAGCAGTTCAGCTTCAACGTCCAGCGCGCGGACAGCCGGCGGGTGCATATGCTTCAGGTGACGGTGTCGCCGCAGGCTTGAGGAAAGACGGCACCAACCCTCCCCGTCGGTGAACGTTCCGGGGCGGGAAAAACGGGGAAAACGCTTGGGCGGAAAGTTGGCATATCTTCTGGCGCCGGCCGCCGGCGCCCTCGCCACGCTGGGCTTCGCGCCGATCGACCTCTGGCCGCTGACGGTCGTCGCGCTCGCCGGACTGCTTTGGATGGCCCGCGACGCCGACTGGCGGCGCGCCGCCCGGCTCGGCTGGCTGTTCGGCTTCGCCCACTTCGCCAGCGGCATCTACTGGGTCTACATCGCCACGCATGAATACGGCGGCGCCGCCGCCTGGCTGGCGCTGCTGTTGATGGCGGTGCTGTTCGCATACCTGGCGCTCTATCCGGCACTGTTTCTCGCGCTGGTCGCCAGGCTCGACCTGCATCGCCGGGCGATCGGCTGGGCTGCTGTCCCGGCGGCCTGGGTGCTGCTGGAACTGGTGCGCGGCTGGTTCTACAGCGGTTTTCCCTGGCTGTCGCTGGGCTACATCGCGCTGGACACGCCGGCCGCGAAGCTGGCGCCGCTGGCGGGCGTGCACGGCATCGGCGCGCTGGCGATGCTGATGGCGTACGCCTTGTACCGCATCGTCGCCGGCGGCCGCCGCGGGCGCTCCTTCGCGGCGGCGGCGCTGCTGGCGCCGGCGGCGACGGCGCTGCTGCCGCAGGCGCAGTCCTGGACCGAGCCGGCCGGCGCGCCGCTGCGCGTGGCGCTGGTGCAGAGCGACATCCGCCAGGGCGAGAAGTGGCTGCCGCAGATGCGCTACGAAGCCTTGTCGCGCCACTGGCGCATGACCGCGGAGGCCTGGCCGGCCGACCTCGTCATCTGGCCGGAAGTCGCGATCACGCAGGCGTACGACGCGGTCGAGGACAGCTACCTGTCCGACCTGCGCGCCGAGGCGCAGGCGCGCGCGGCGACGGTGCTGGTCGGCATCATGGTCGGCACCGACGGCCACTACTACAACAGCGTCGTCGCGGTCGGCGAATCCGAAGGGCGTTACGACAAGCGCCACCTGGTGCCGTTCGGCGAGTACTTCCCGGTGCCCGCGTTCCTGCGCCGGATGATGAACGCGGTCAACCTGCCGTACGACGATCTCGCCTTCGGCGCGCACGAGCAGCCGCCGCTGCTGGTGCGCGGGCAGCGCGCGGCACTGGGCATCTGCTTCGAGGACGTGTTCGGCGCGGAGGCCGCGCGCGCCGCGCGCGGCTCGGCCTTCCTGGTCAACGTCACCAACGACGCCTGGTACAACCGCTCGTCCGCGCCCTGGCAGCACTTGCAGTTCTCGCGCATGCGCGCCCTGGAGACCGGACGCTGGATGGCGCGCACCGCCAACACCGGCGTTTCGGCGTTCATCGACCCGGACGGCGGGCTGCGGGCGCAGTCCGGGCTGTTCGAGCGGCGGGTGGTCCACGGCTCGGTGGAACCGCGCCGGGGCGATACGCCGTACATGCGCTGGCTCGACCGGCCCTTGTGGATCGGTTCTGCGCTCCTGCTGGGAGTGGCGGCAATGTGGAGGAGACGCTGATGGCGAAGAAGGAGCCGTACTTCACCGCGGAGACCTTCCGCTTCCTGCGCCAGTTGGCGAAGAACAACGACCGCGAATGGTTCGCCGCCAACAAGCCGCGCTTCGAGGCGCGCCTGCGCCAGCCGTACCTGCGCCTGATCGCCGACCTGGCCGCGCCGCTGCGCAAGCTGAGCCCGCACTACGTCGCCGATCCCAAGCCGGTCGGCGGCTCGTTGTTCCGCATTCACCGCGACACGCGCTTTTCGTCGGACAAGAGCCCGTACAAGCTCTGGGCCGGCTCGCAGTACTTCCACGCGCAGACCCGCGCCGGCGCGCGCGAGCGATTGGGCCCCGGCTCCCATTCCGAAGCGCAACTGCGCCGGGGCGATGCAAAGGGCATCGATGCCCCCGTCTTCTACCTGCACCTCCAGCCCGGCGAGTGCTTCGCCGGCGGCGGCCTGTGGCATCCGCAGCCGGAGTCGGTCAAGCGCGTGCGCGACTACATGGTCGGCAACCCGCGCTCCTGGAAGGAGGCGACGCGCGGCGCCGCGTTCCGGCGGGAGTTCGAGCTGGGCGGCGACGCCCTGTCGCGCCCGCCGCGCAGCTACGATCCGCAGCACGAGCTGATCGAGGATTTGAAGCGCAAGGACTTCGTCGCCTCGGCCACTTTCGCAGACGAGATCGCCTGCCGGCCGGACTTCGACCGCTACGTCATCGAGCGCTTCCGGCGCGTCGCGCCGATGGTGGACTGGCTGTGCGGGGCGCTGGATTTGGAGTTCTGAATCCGCCGGGCGTAAGTGGTATAAGAGGCGCTTCGTTTCACACCCATCGCCCATGAACGACAAAAGCGCCCTCCTGGGCCAGCTCAAGATCGACCGCGATGCGACGCCCAAGAACAGCCGTGCCGGCCTCTGGCTCGCGCTCCTGGCCTGTGCCGCCGCGGTCGCCGCCGGCGCGTGGTGGCTGCGCCCGGCGCCGGCGGTGCCGGTGCGCGCGGCGACGGCGCAACCCATGGTCGCGGCGGCCGGCGGCGGCTCGGTGCTCGATGCCTCCGGCTACGTGGTCGCGCGCCGGCAGGCGACGGTCTCGTCCAAAGTCACCGGCAAGGTCGTCGAGCTGCTGATCGAGGAGGGCCAGCAGGTCAAGGTGGGGCAGGTGCTGGCGCGCATCGACGACAGCAACGCCCGCGCCCAGCTCGCGCTGGCGCAGTCCCAGCTCGCGGCCGCGCGCACCGCGCTGGCGGAAGTGCGCGTGCAGCTTGCGGAGGCGGAGCGGCAGTTGAAGCGCACGCAGGAGCTGGCGCAGCAGAAGCTGGTGAGCCAGGCCGCGCTGGACGCGGCACAGGCGAACGTCGACGGCCTGCGCGCGCGCCTCGACAGCACCCAGAGCAACGTGGATGTCGCGGAGCGCAGCGCCGAAGTGCAGCAGCGCCTGGTCGAGGACACGGTCGTGCGCGCGCCGTTCGCCGGCGTCATCACGGTCAAGAACGCGCAGATGGGCGAGATGATCTCGCCGCTGTCCGCCGGCGGCGCCGGCACGCGCACCGGCATCGGCACGCTGGTGGACATGGAGTCGCTGGAAATCGAGGTCGACGTCAATGAAAACTTCATCAACCGCGTGCAAGCTGGGCAGCCGGTAACGGCCGCGCTCAACGCCTACCCGGAGTGGAAGATCCCAGCCGCGGTGATCGCGGTGATCCCGACCGCGGATCGCAGCAAGGCCACGGTCAAGGTGCGCGTGGCGATCAAGGACAAGGACCCGCGCATCCTGCCCGACATGGGTGTGCGCGTGGCCTTCCTGGGCGCGGAGACGGCGCCGGCGGCCGCGGGCAAGGGCGTGCTGGTGCCGGCCGAGGCGGTGACGAGCCGGGACGGCAAGGACGTGGTGTTCGTGCTCAAGGGCGAAACCGTGGAGCGGCGCGCCGTGGCGCTGGGCCCGGCGCAGGCCGGCGGCGTGCAGGTGCTGGCCGGCCTGTCGGCGGGGGAGCAGGTCGCGGTGGGCGAGCTGGCGCGGCTTGCGGACGGAGCCAGGGTCGCAATCCGGAATTAGAAGGGGGAACAACGATGGCGGAATCCGTGGTGAGCCTGCGCGGCGTCAACAAGAGCTACACGCGCGGCAAGCAAAGCGTGGACGTGCTGCAAAACCTCGACCTGGAGATCGCCAAGGGCGATTTCTGCGCCCTGATGGGGCCGTCCGGGTCCGGCAAGACCACGCTGCTCAATCTCATCGGCGGCCTGGACCGCCCGAGCGGCGGCGCGATCACCGTGGCCGGCGCGCGGCTGGACCAGATGTCCTCCGGAAAGCTCGCGCAGTGGCGCGCGAACCACGTCGGCTTCGTGTTCCAGTTCTACAACCTGCTGCCGGTGCTGACCGCCGAGCGCAACGTCGAGGTGCCGCTGCTGCTGACCAATCTGTCCAAGGGCGAGCGCGCCAAGCGCGTGCACATCGCGCTGGACGTGGTCGGCCTGGCCGAGCGCGCGCGCCACAAGCCGAGCGAGCTGTCCGGCGGCCAGGCGCAGCGCGTGGCCATCGCCCGCGCGCTGGTCGCCGACCCGACGCTGCTGGTCTGCGACGAGCCGACCGGCGACCTCGACCGCAAGACTGCCGACGAGATTCTCAACCTGCTGCAGGTGCTCAACCGGAAGCACGGCAAGACCATCGTCATGGTCACGCACGACCCCAAGGCGGCCGACCACGCCAGCCACGTGCTGCACCTGGACAAGGGCGTGCTGGTCGAAGCGCAGGCCAAGCGCGTTGCCGGGAGCGCTGCGTGAAGTACCTGCCGCTGGTCTGGGCCGCGCTGTGGCGGCGCAAGCCGCGCACGATCTACACCATGCTGTCGGTGGCGGTGGCGTTCCTGCTGTACGCGCTGCTGACCGCGGTGAACCAGGCGTTCAACGCCGGCATCGAGGTTTCCGGCGCCGACCGCCTCATCACCACCGGCCGCTACTCCATTACGCAGGTGCTGCCGCTGGGCTACTTGCAGCAGATCCGCAACGTGCCGGGCGTGGAGACGGTGACGGTCTCGTCCTGGTTCGGCGGCGTGTACCAGGAGGAAAAGAACTTCTTCCCGCAGTTTCCGGTGGAGCCGGAGACGTACCTGGCGATCTACCCGGAAATCCTGCTGCCGCCGGAGCAGAAGCAGGCGTTCCTCAACACGCGCACCGGCTGCATCGTGGCCAAGTCGCTGGCCGACCGCTTCGGCTGGAAGCTGGGCGACAAGATTCCGCTGCAGGCCGGCATCTGGCCGCTGAAGGACGGCGGCAACACCTGGACGCTGGACCTGGTCGGCATCTTCGACACCGCCGACCCGGCCACGCGCAGCCAGTTCGAGATGCTGCTGATGCGCCACGATTTCTTCGACGAGGCGCGCCAGTTCGCCAACGGCTACGGCGGCTGGTACATCGCCAAGGTCAAGGACCCGGCGCAGAGCGCGCAGATCGCACAGGCGATCGACAAGCTGTTCGCCAACTCGCCCGGCGAGACGCGCACCGACACCGAGAAGGCGTTCAACCAGTCCTTCCTCAAGCAGATGGGCGACATCGGCCTGATCATCTCGTCGATCCTGGGCGCGGTGTTCTTCACCCTGCTGTTCCTGACCGGCAATACCATGATGCAGTCGGTGCGCGAGCGCGTGCCGGAGCTGGCCGTGCTCAAGACCATCGGCTTCTCCGACAATCAGGTTCTCGGCTTCGTCCTGGCCGAGTCGGCGCTGCTGTGCGTGGTGGCCGCGATGGTCGGTCTGGCGATCGGCTCGGTGCTGCTGCCGGGCATCGGCCAGAAGCTGCCGGGCTTCTCCGGCATGGAGCTGACGCTGCCCGCCTTCGGCATGGCCGTGCTGCTGGCCTTCGCGCTCGCTGTGGTGGTCGGCATCCTGCCGGGCTGGCGCGCCAAGCGGCTCGATATCGTGAACGCCCTCTCCGGGCATTAGTGTCGTCCTGACAGGCGCGGGCCTCCATGGCCCGCAGTTTCCGAAAAGGCAGAAATCTCATGGCGAATTCCATCCAGCAAATTGCCGCCGTCACCGCGATGAACCTGCGCAGCGTCCCGGCGCGGCTGGGCACGTCGATGGTGATCGTGGTCGGCATCGCCGGCGTGGTCGGCGTGATGGTGGCGCTGTTCGCCATGGCCGAGGGCTTCCGCTCCACGCTGGCCGGCACCGGTCGCGCGGACCGCGCTATCGTCCTGCGCGGCGGCTCCAACGACGAGCTGGGCAGCGTCGTGTTCCGCGAGCAAGCGCAGATCCTGATGGACGCCGCCGGCGTGCGCCGCGACGCCGACGGCAAGCCGCTGGCGCTGCCCGAAATCTACATGCTCACCGACGTGCCCAAGGACGACTCGCCCGGCCCGAACAACGTGGTGGTGCGCGGCACCGCGGCCGACGTCTTCAAGCTGCGCCCGGAGGCGCGCATCGTCGCCGGCCGCATGTTCCAGCCCGGCGTGCGCGAAGTCGTGGTCGGGAAGGGCGCGGCCGCGCAGTTCCCGCGTCTGGCCGTTGGTGCCACGGTGGACGTGCGCGACGGCCCCTGGACCATCGTCGGCGTCTTCGAGACCGGCGGCGACGTGCACGAGTCCGAGCTGTGGGTGGACCAGGAAACCCTGCGCCTGGCGTCGCGCCGCAACGCCTACAACTCCGTCACCGTGCAGCTCGACGGCGACGCCGCGTTCCAGACCTTCAAGGACGCCATCACCGCCGATCCGCGCCTGACGTTGCAGGTGCAGCGCGAGCCGGACTACTACGCTTCGCGCTCGAAGGCCCTGAACGACCTGATCACGATCCTGGGCTACACCGTCGCCGTCATCATGGGCATCGGCGCGCTATTCGGCGCGCTGAACACCATGTACGCGGCGGTCGCCACGCGCACGGTGGAGATCGCCACGCTGCGCGCGATCGGCTTCGGCGCGGCGCCGGTGGTGCTGTCGGTGCTGATCGAGGCGCTGCTGCTGGCACTGGCCGGCAGCGTGGTCGGCGGCGCCGCGGCCTACGTGTTCTTCAACGGCTATACGGTCAACACGCTCAACTTCCAGACCTTCAGCCAGGTCGCCTTCGCGTTCCGCGTCACGCCCGGCCTGCTGGTGCAGGGCGCGGTCTGGGCCTGCGCCATCGGCGCGCTGGGCGGGCTGTTCCCGGCGGTGCGGGCGGCGCGGCTGCCGGTCGTGGAGGCGTTACGCGCCGCCTGATCGGCGTAAGGACGCTCGCCGGCCTGCTGTGCGCCGCCGGCCTGGCGGCGCACGCGCCCGCGGCACATGCCTGCGAGGGCATGAAGGCGCTGCTGTGGGCGCTGGCGCCCGGCGGCGGGCACTTCTGCCTCGGCGAGACCGAGGAGGGCCTGGCCTACGCCGGCACCACCGCAGTGCTGCTCGGCGCCGGGCAGGTGCTGGAGCACCGCAACGACGAGCTGGGCCGCGGCGACGAGGTCAACACGCCCAACCTCCTGGCGCTCAAGACCTGGGAGCTGTCGTTCTTCACCACCTTCCGCAGCGCGCTGGAAACCGAGGGCATCGAGCCGCGCGAAGCGGGCGTGGACGACACGCCGCTGCCGCGACTGGCGCTGGCGCCGTTCCAGTCGGCGCAACTGTCCGACCCGTACGTCTGGGGCGCGGCGCTGGCCGGTGCGCTCACCGCCGCCTACGAGGCGCGCCGCGCCAGCCGCCACCTGGGCGAGGTCGAGCGATTCGAGCTGCTCGGCGGCACGTTCAACCGCGACGACGGCGCCGGCCTCTACGGCGCCGAGGCGCTGGGCCTGTCGCTGGCGGCGGCGGTCGGCGAGGAGGCCTTGTGGCGCGGCCTGCTGCAAACCCAGATGGAGGCGATCTTCGGCGCCAAGTACGGCCTGCGCACCACCGCCGTCCTGTTCGGCGCCGTGCACACGGTCAAGCTCGACGGCCGGTTCAGCTGGGAGAACGGCGTGGCCGGCGGCCTGGCGGGGTACTACCTCGGCTGGCTGTTCCAGCAGAGCGACCACCGCCTGGCGCGGCCGATCGCGGCGCATTTCTGGTTCAACGCCGCGGCCTTCCTCACCGCGCTGGCGCTGGACCCGGCCGACACGCCGCTGCAGATCGGCGCGCGCTTCGAGTTCTGAACTTCAAAATTCGACGTCCACGGGCCGTGGCGCCGTGGGCGCATGTCCCTGCGCCGGTGCCGGCTGCCGCGTGCCCTTGTTGCCATGCCCGCCGTCGCTGCCATTGCCGCTCTTGCCGGCGTGACGAGCGTGCCCGGCGCCGCCGTTCGCTATGCGCGGCTGGGTGGGGGCAGCGGGTTCCCGATGGGCCGGGTGCGCCGGACGCGGGACGGCGGTTGCCGGTTGCGTCGCCGTCGTCGACAGCGTGAAACGGGACACCGACCGGATCAGGCCGTCGGTCTGGTCCTGCAGCGCGCGGGCGGTGGCGGTGGCCTGCTCGACGAGGGCGGCGTTCTGCTGGGTGACGCCGTCCAGGTTGGTGATCGTCTGGTTGACCTGCTGGATGCCGGCGGCCTGCTCCTGCGAGGCCTCCGAGATCTCGGCCATGATGTCGTTCACGCGCTTCACGCTGTGCACGATCTCGGCCATGGTCCGGCCGGTGCTCTCGACCAGCTTGAAGCCGCTGTCGACCTTTTCCACCGAGTCCTGGATCAGCGTCTTGATCTCCTTGGCGGCGGCGCCGGAGCGCTGCGCCAGCGTGCGCACCTCCGAGGCGACCACGGCGAAGCCGCGGCCCTGCTCGCCGGCGCGCGCCGCCTCCACCGCCGCGTTGAGCGCCAGGATGTTGGTCTGGAACGCGATGCCGTCGATCACGCCGATGATGTCGACGATCTTGCGCGAGGCCTCGTTGATCGCGCTCATGGTCGCGACGACCTGGCCGACCAGGGCGCCGCCCTTGCTGGCGATGTCGCTGGCGCCGACGGCGAGCTGGTTGGCCTGGCGCGAGTTGTCGGCGTTGTGCTTCACGGTGGAGGTCAGCTCCTCCATCGTGGACGCGGTCTCCTCCAGGCTGGCGGCCTCCTGCTCGGTGCGCGCCGACAGGTCGGCGTTGCCCGCCGCGATCTCGCGCGCCGCACTGTTGATGCTTTCGGTCGCGCTCTTGATCTGGGCGACGATGTGGGTGAGCTGCCCGATGGTGCCGTTGACGTCGTCCTTGAGCTTGCCGAAGGTGCCCCGGTAGTCGGTCGTGATGTGCGCGGTCAGGTCGCCCTGGGCGAGCGCGGCCACAACGCGCACCACGTCGTTGAGGCCGGCGTGGCTCGTGTCGAGCAGCTGGTTGATGCCGGCCGCGAGCTGCTGGAAGAAGCCCTCCTTGCCTTCGAGCGCGACGCGGCGCGAGAAGTCGCCGGCGGCGGCGGCCGCCACGATCGCGGCGATTTCCGACTCGACCGCCAGCTCGGCGGTGCGGTCCTTCCACTCGACCACGTAGCCGAGGCGGTCGCCGCGGCGGCCGGCGATGGGGTTGATGATGAGGTTGAAGGTGCGCCCGCCGATCTCGATCTGCGTGCGGTGCGCGCCCTGCAGGCGGGACAGCATCTCGCGCTGGCGCGCGGGACTGCGGTGGAAGCGGTCGATGCTGCCGCCGAGCACGTCCTTGGCGCTGAAGTCGGGCAGGTCCTTGCGGATGTCGGGTTCGGCGCGCGCGAACATCTCCCGCAGCGCCTGGTTCAGGTAGACGATGCGCAGGTCCTGGTCGGCGACCATGACGTTGGCGGCGGCCACGTCCAGGCCCTGCTGCACCCGCGCCATCGCGTCGGCCTGGCGCTGCGCCTCCTGCACGTCGAAGCCGAGCTTGACCTGCATGGACTGCACGCCCTGGAGCAGCTTGCCGACCTCGTCGTCGCGCGCGATGTCGATGCGGCTGTCGTACTGGCCGGCCGACATGCGCTGGAACGCGCGCACCGCGGCGCCCAGGGTGCCGTCGATGCGCCCCAGCAGCCGGTAGCCGACGGCCGCCATCGCCGCGAGGCCGAGGCCGGCGACGGCGACCTGGGTGCCCAGGCCGAAGCCGAGATACTCCAGGGCCGTGGCGGCAACGGCGACCGCGGCGTTGAGCGCGATCAGGCCCGCGATGCTCGCGCGGATCGACAGCTGGCGCGGCACGGCGAAGCGGCGCAGGCCGCCGCGCCTCACCACGCTGCCCTGCTCGATCGCCAGGCCCGCGGCGGCGTTGCCGCGGAACGCGGCGTAGACGCGCTCGGCTTCTGCGACCTGCTCGCGCGTCGGCTTCTTGCGCACCGACATGAAGCCGGCGACCTGGCCGTTCTCATAGAACGGCGTGGCCTGCGCCTCCACCCAGTAGTGGTCGCCGTTCTTGCGGCGGTTCTTGACCAGGCCGATCCAGGGCCGGCCGGCCTTGAGCGTGCGCCACAGGTCGGCGAAGGCTTCCGGCGGCATGTCCGGGTGGCGGATGAGGTTGTGCGGCTGGCCGATCAGCTCGGCCTCGGAATAGCCGCTGACCTCGACGAAGTCGCGGTTGACGTAGGTGATGATGCCGCGCGGATCGGTCTTGGACACGATGGTCGTGCCGTCGCGCAGCGGCAGCTCCTTGCCGGTGACGGGCAGGTTCATGCGCATGGCGGCGCTCCGGTGTTGGGGGCGGAGGATGTGACAGGAGCCCGGCCGCGGCCCGCCGCGCCGAACCGGACGCGCCGTTCGCGCCCTCCGCGCGAACCGGAATCGGAATGCCTACGCATGCACATGCCACGCCCCGTTGCCGGCGGCGCCATGTCGCGGCGCCGCCGCGGCCCGCTTGGGCGCGGGTGCCGGTGCCGGCGCGGATGGGGGCGGCGGTGCGCTGCCGGCGCGCGTGGCCGTCTCCGCCAGCGTGAGGCGCGATACCGATCGCACCATCTCGGCGGTCTGGTCCTGCAACGCGCGGGCGGCCGCCGCGACCTGCTCCACCATCGCCGCGTTTTGCTGGGTGACGCCGTCAAGATGCGTGATCGCCTGGTTCATCTGCTGGATGCCGACGCTCTGCTCCTGCGACGCCGCCGCGATTTCCGCCATGAAATCGGTCACGCGCTTCACGCCGGTGACGATCTTGGCCATGGTCTCTCCGGTGCTCTCGACCAGCTTGAAGCCGCTCTCGACCTTCCCGACCGAGTCCTGGATCAGCGCCTTGATCTCCTTGGCGGCGCCGCCGGAGCGCTGCGCCAACGAGCGCACCTCGGACGCCACCACCGCGAAGCCGCGGCCCTGCTCGCCGGCGCGCGCCGCCTCCACCGCGGCGTTGAGCGCCAGGATGTTGGTCTGGAACGCGATGCCGTCGATCACGCCGATGATGTCGACGATCTTGCGCGAGGCCTCGTTGATCGAGTTCATCGTCGTCACGACCTGGCCGACCAGCTCGCCGCCCTTGGTGGCGATGTCGCTGGCGCCGATGGCGAGCTGGTTGGCCTGGCGCGCGTTGTCCGCGTTCTGCGTTACCGTGGTGGTCAGCTCCTCCATGGTCGCCGCCGTCTCCTCCAGGCTGGCGGCCTCCTGCTCGGTGCGCGCCGACAGGTCGGCGTTGCCGGCGGTGATCTCGCGCACGGCGGTGTCGACCGCCTCGGCAGTGGCCTTGATCTGGCCGACGATGTGCGTCGAGTGCTCGATCACCTGGTTGACGCCCTCGGCCAGTTGCCGGAAGAAGCCGTCCTTGCCGTCGAGCGAGATGCGGCGCGAGAAATCGCCCTCCGCCGCCGCTCGCACGATCGTGGCGATCTCCGACTCGACCGCGGTCTCGGCGGTGCGGTCCTTCCACTCGACCACGTAGCCGAGTCGCTCGCCGCTGCGGCCGGCGATCGGATTGATGACGAGATCGAAAAAGCGTCCGCCGAGCGCGATCCGGGTCCTGTGCGCGCCCTGGAGCTTCGCCAGCAGATCCCGCTGGTGCGCCGCGTTGCGGTGGAAGCGGTCGACGCTGCCGCCCAGCACGTCCTTGGCGCTGAAGCCGGGCAGGTCCTTGCGGATGTCGGCCTCGGCGTTCGCCAGCATCTCCTGCAGCGCCCGGTTGAGGTAGACGATGCGCAGGTTCTGGTCGGCGACCATCACGTTGACCGCGGCGACGTCCAGGCCCTGCTGCACCCGCGCCATCGCGTCGGCCTGGCGCTGCACCTCCTGCATCTCGAAGCCGAACTTGACCTGGACCGCCTGCAGGCCCTGCATGACGCGGCCAACCTCGTCGTCGCGCGCGATGTCGACGCGGTTGTCGTATTCGCCGCCGGAAATGCGCCGGAACACCCCGACCGCCCCGGTCAGCGGGAGCACGAAACGGCGGTGCAGGGCGAGGCCGGCACCGAGCGCGGCGACGGTCCCGGCGAGCAGCACGGCGTCCACGACGCCGGCGGACGCGTCCATGCGCGTCAGCGTCAGCACCGCCAGCGCCAGCGCCGGCACCGCGCCCGCGAGCATCGGCAGGCAGGCGCGCAGCGGCAGGTCGCCGAACCGCGCGAGCCGGAGCAGCGGCAGGCGGCGCACCGCGGCGCCCTGCTCGAGCGCCAGGTGGCCGGCGGTCTTGTTGCGGAACGCGTCGTAGACGCGCTCGGCTTCCGCGACCTGCTCGCGCGTCGGCCGGCGCCGTACCGACATGAAGCCGGCGACCTGGCCGTTCTCGTAGAACGGCGTGGCCTGCGCCTCCACCCAGTAGTGGTCGCCGTTCTTGCAGCGGTTCTTGACCAGGCCGACCCAGGGCCGGCCGGCCTTGAGCGTGCGCCACAGGTCGGCGAAGGCCTCCGGCGGCATGTCCGGGTGGCGGATGAGGTTGTGCGGCTGGCCGATCAGCTCGGCCTCGGTATAGCCGCTGACCTCGACGAAGTCGCGGTTGACGTAGGTGATGAGCCCGCGCTGGTCGGTCTTGGACACGATGGTCGTGCCGTCCCGCAGAGACACCTCCTTTCCGGAGATGGGGAGATTCATGCGCATCGTTTTTCCCTCCGAACGCCGGGCGCGTCGTGGTGGTGACGTGCCGTCTCGCGTGCCTGACGCAGTGTTCGGGTGCGGGCGGAAGCCCCGCAATAGAGAAAACGTCTGATGATCCGTTCAGTCCCGCGAATGGGACCTTTTGACGGGAGCGGGCGCGGCCTTCAGCCGGCGATCAGCGCGGCGATGCGGTCGAGACGGGCCGGGTCCAGGCGCGCCAGCAGGCGCAGCGGCATGCGGCGGCGGATCGCGTCCTCGAGGCCGCGCGCCATCTCCTCGCGTTGCGCGAGCACGGCCTCGGCGGCGATGAACGGGGTCTGCGGGTGCAGCCGCTCGCCCCAGGCGGGGTTTTCGCCCAGCAGGTCGAGCACGCGCGCGCAGCGCGTGCCGTAGCGTTGCGCCAGGCTCTGCGCCGTGTCCGGCGCCAGGCCGGCCGCGCCGAGCTGCGCGAGCATGTCGCCCTGCCAGTGCGCGAAGTCGCCCTCCGGCGCGCCGGGCAGGGGCGCCCGGTCGGTCGTCGCCGGCGTCACCGCGCGGCGCAGCGCCTGCTGCACCCGGTCCACGATCAGCGCGCTGTCGCAGCGCGCCGTGGTGTACTTGCCGCCGATCGGCACGACCAGCCCGTGGCGCGGCTGCTCGATGGCGAACTCGCGCGTGACCGCGGACAGGTTGTCGGTCTGCTGCGCTTGCAGGCTGCGCACGCCGCAGAAGCGGCCCAGCACCTCGCCCGGCGTCCAGCCCAGCGCCGGCATCCAGGCGTTGACCGCGCCCAGCAGGTAGCGCTCCTCGCCCTCGGTGGGCTGCACGCCGTCGGCGTCGGGCACTTCCGACTCGGTGGTGCCGACCAGGGTGCGGCCGTACCAGGGGATCACGAAGAACACGCGGCCGTCCTGCGGCGCGGTCAGCAGGAACGCGCTGTGGCAGTCGGGAATCGCCGGCAACACCAGGTGCGTGCCCTTGACCAGCTTCATGCGCGGCGCCAGCGGCCCCAGCAGCTTGCCGGTCCAGGGCCCGGTGGCCGTCACCGTGACCGCCGCGCGCAGCTCGAAGCGCCCGCCGGTCTCGGCGTCGCGCAGGCGTGCGCCGTGCACGCCGCGCTCGTCCTGGATCAGCGACTCGGCGGCGACGCGGTTGGCGACGGCGGCGCCGGCGCCCTGCGCCGCCGCGACCACGGTCAGCGCCAGGCGCGCGTCGTCCTCCTGGCAGTCGCCGTAGCGGAAGCCGCCGCGCAGCCCGTCCGGCGCCAGGAACGGATAGCGCCGCAGCAGGCGCTCGCGCCGGTAATGCTTGTGCCGCTGTACCGGCTGGCGGCCGAACGCGAGCAGGTCGTACAGCATCAGGCCGGCCGAAAGCTGGAACGGGCCGACGCGCGCGCCCTTCCACACCGGCAGCACGAAGTTGAGCGGCCGCACCAGGTGCGGCGCCAGCCGCGCCAGCTTGCGCCGCTCCACCAGCGCGTGGCGCACCAGCGCGAACTCGAAGTGCTCCAGGTAGCGCAGCCCGCCGTGGATCAGCTTGGACGAGGCGCTGGAGGTGCCGGCGGCCCAGTCGTCCTTCTCCACCAGCGCGACCGACAGGCCGCGCAGCGCGGCGTCGTACGCGGTCCAGGCGCCGTAGATGCCGCCGCCGATCACCAGCAGGTCGTAGCGGCGCGCCTTGAGGGCGGGGACGTCCCGGACGAGGGGGAAGGGGGCGGGCATGACGCGCCCGGCCGGGCGCGTCATTTGTAGATGTACTCGATCTGGAACAGCCCCGGCGGCTGGCGGTGCAGCCGCACGAAGGCTTCCGCGATGCGGCCGGGGTCGAAATGCGTGTCGGGCTGGACGTAGCCGTAGACCGTCACCGTGGCGACGTGAATGCCGCTGGTGCCCAGCTCCTGCGCCAGGCTGTAGGCCAGGTTGCGCAGCGCCGCCTTGCCCAGCGACAGCGAGGCGTAGTTGGCGGTCGGCTCGTAGGCGAAGCTGCCGCCGGTGAGCAGGATGGTGCCGCGGCGGTACGCCTTCATCGCGTCGGCGACTTCCTGCACCGCGACCAGCGCGCCGGCGACGTTGACCTTGAACTCCTGCACCAGCCGCTCGGTAGTGAGCGCCAGCGGCTTGCCGGTCTGCGCGGCGGCGGCGTTGTAGATCAGCACTTCCGGGTCGCCCATCTCGGCGCGCACCTGCGCGATCATGCGCCGCAGCGCGTCCTCGTCGCCGGCGTCGGCAGCGAAGCGGCGCGCCTTGCCGCCGACCTTGGCGATGGCCGGCACCAGCCGCTCCAGCCTGGCGGCGCTGCGGGCGGCGAGCGCGATGTCGTAGCCCTCGCGGGCGAAGGCCACGCCCAGCGCCTGGCCGATGCCCGGGCCCGCGCCGACGATGAGGCAGACTGGGTTCATGCTGTGCCCTGCGCTTTTTTGTTCTGACACGGTCTTAAGCGTATTCGGTTTCTCCGCCGCTCGTCACGCGCGGCGCGCCGGCCGCGGGCGCCAGGCGCCCGGGCGCGAACTCGTCGACCTGGATCACCTGCTGCACCAGGTCGTGCAGCTCGCGCAGCTGGCGCGCCTCGTCGCCGGTCAGCAGGCCCTTGCCCAGCGCCTCGCCGATGCGGTCGAAGGCTTGGGCTTCCCGCAGCAGCCCTTCGCGCTGCGCCGCGTGCAGGCGCCGCTCCAGCGGCTCGGCCTCGCGCAGCCGGCGCAGCGTGGTTTGCAGCAGGCCGGCGGCGTGGCGCGGCTCCTCGCTGTGGAAGCGGGCGGCGGACAGGCGGAAGTCGGGGTCCTGCAAGGCCTGCGCGATGTCGGTGCCGGTCTCGTCGCGCGGCGGCGCGGCGCGACGGCCGAGCGGGAACACCAGCAGGCGCAGCGCGAATGCCGCCCAGCGCGGCGCGAGATGGCGCAGCAGGCCGTCCATCGCCTGCTCGATGCGGTGGAAGCAGTCGGCGCACACCCAGTGCACGAAGGCCAGCTCCTCCTGCGGCCGGCCTTCGTCCTCGTGGCGCTTGAGCACGCTGCTGGCGATGTAGAGCATCGACAGCGCGTCGCCCAGGCGCGCCGACAGGCGCTCGCGGGACTTCAGCCGGCCGCCGAGCAGGGCCAGCGCGGCGTCGGCCAGCAGCGCCAGGTCGGCGCTGTAGCGGTTGATGCGCTGGTAGTGCTCGCGCGTGGGGCCGTGCACCGGGGCGAAGCTCAGCAGGCCGCCGGTGACGCCCAGCACCAGCGAGCGCGCCGCGTTGGACAACACGTGCCCGGCGTGCGCCCAGAACGCCTCGTCGAAGCGCTCCAGGCCGCGCGCGGGGTTGGCGTCGCGCACCGCTTCGATCTCGGCGCGCGTGTACGGATGGCAGCGCAGCGCGCCCTGGCCGAACACGATCAGGTTGCGCGTGAGGATGTTCGCCCCCTCCACCGTGATCGCGATCGGCGAGCCCTGGAAGTTACGCGCGATCCAGTTGCTGGGGCCCAGCATCACGCCCTTGCCGGCGTGCACGTCCATCGCCAGCTTGGCCGTTTCCTGCGCGAACTCGGTGCACCAGTGCTTGGCGATGGCCGAGGGCACGCTGGGGCGCTCCTTGAGGTCCACCGCCAGCGCGGTGAAGCGCCGCAGCGACTCGGCGGCGTAGGCGCGCGCGCCCATGCGCGCCAGCGCCTCCTGCACGCCCTCGAACTGGCCGATCGGCAGGCCGAACTGGCGGCGGATGCGCGCGTACGCGCCGGAGAAATGCGCCGCCGCCAGTGCCTGGCCGGTGCTGTTGGACGGCAGCGAGATGGCGCGGCCGACCGCCAGGCACTCCATCAGCATGCGCCAGCCCTGGCCGGCCATGGCGGCGCCGCCGACGATGCAGTCCAGCGGCACGAACACGTCGCGGCCGCGCACCGGCCCGTTCATGAACGGGTTGTCCAGCGGCAGGTGGCGCGCGCCGATCTCCAGGCCCGGCGTGTCGCGCGGGATCAGTGCGCAGGTGATGCCCAGGTCCTCGCGCCCGCCCAGCCGCTTTTCCGGGTCGTACAGGCGGAAGGCGAGTCCGACCACGGTCGCCACCGGCGCCAGCGTGATGTAGCGCTTGTCGAAGGTCAGGCGCATGCCCAGCGTTTCCCTGCCCTTCCAGTTGCCCAGGCAGACCGTGCCGCGGTCGGGGATGGCGGCGGCGTCCGAGCCGGCCCAGGGCGAGGTCAGGGCGAAGCAGGGGATTTCCTCGCCGCTTGCCAGGCGCGGCAGGTAGTGGTCCTTCTGCGCCTCGGTGCCGTAGTGCAGCAGCAGCTCGGCCGGGCCCAGCGAGTTGGGCACGGCGACGATGGACGCGGCGGTGGCGCCGCCGGGGCCGGAGGCGATGCGGGCCAGGATGCAGGAATGGGCGTAGGCGGAGAACTCCAGGCCGCCATAGCGTTTGGGGATGATGAGGCCGAAGAAGCGCCGGTCCTTGAGAAAGCGCCAGGCTTCCGCCGGCAGGTCGCGCTCCTCGTGCGTGATGCGCCACTCGTCCAGCATGCGGCAGAACTCGTCCGCCGGCCCGTCGAGGAAGGCCTGCTCCTCGTCGCTCAGCCGCGGCTTGGGAAACGCCAGGAAGCGCATCCAGTCCGGCCGGCCGGAGAACAGCTCGCCGTCCCACCACACCGTGCCGGCGTCGAGCGCGATGCGCTCGGTCGGCGAGATCTCCGGCAGCACGCGCCGGAACAGGTTGAACGCCGGGCGCGTCAGCCACTCCATGCGCAGCGCCGGCACCGACAGCGGCACGAACACCGCCGCGCCGGCGAGCAGCAGCAGCGCGAACGTGCCGAACGAGGAGCCGAACAGCAGGTACAGCGCCAGCGCCGCGCCCAGCGCCACCGCGGTGGTGCGCAGCGTCGCGCGGTGGTAGGCCGCGGCGATGAGGACGGCCAGGAAGACCGTGAACCAGACCATGACACGCTCCGAATCGAGGAAGCGGATGGGCAGGATAGGGGAAGGCTAGTCTTCGAGCCAGATGAGGCTGGCCATGCGGCCGCATTCGCGGTCGCGGCGGTACGAGAAAAAGCTCTGCGGCTCGGAATACGTGCAGCGCCCGCCGCCGTAGACGCGCTCGACGCCGGCCGCGTGCAGGCGGCGGCGCGCCAGGCCGTAAAGGTCGCAGAAGAGCTTGCCGGCCGCCGGCGCGGTTTCGAAGCAGGCGCCGGCGCCGGGGTCGGAGGCCAGAAATGCCTGCCGCACGTCCTCGCCGACCTCGAAGGCGTACGGGCCGATTGCCGGCCCCAGCCAGGCCAGCAGCCGCCGCGGGCCGACCGCCATTCCCGCCACCGTCGCCTCCAGCACGCCGCCGGCCAGCCCGCGCCAGCCGGCGTGGGCGGCGCCGACGACGATGCCCCGCTCGTCGCACAGCAGCACCGGCAGGCAGTCCGCGGTCATGATCGCGCAGACCGTGCCGGCGTCGTCGGTGAAGGCCGCGTCCGCCGCCGGCGTGCCGGCGCACGGCGCCTGCACCACGCGCGTGCCGTGCACCTGGTTGAGCCACTTCGGCTCTCCCGGCAGTTTCAGCGCGTCGCGCAGGCGCCGGCGGTTCTCCGCCACCGCATCCGGGTCGTCGCCGACATGCTGCGCGAGGTTGAACGAGCCGTACGGCCCCTGACTCACGCCGCCCCGGCGCGTGGTGACGGCCGCGCGCACGCGCGGCGGCGCCAGCCAGTCGGGGACGATCGACGCCAGCCCGGAGTTCATCTGCGCGCGCCGCCCTGCGCCGCGTGCTGGCGCAACTCGACCACCAGCTCCCGCATGTCCGCCGGCATCGGCGCGCTCGCATGCACGGTCTTGCCGGTCGCGGGATGCGCCAGCTCCAGTTCGCGCGCGTGCAGCGCCTGGCGCGGAAAGGTCTTGAGCTTCTGCCGCAACGGCTCCGGAAACTGGCCGCGCACGTTGCGGTCGCTGTAGACCGCGTCGCCGACGATGGGGTGCTTCATGTGCGCCAGGTGCACGCGGATCTGGTGCGTGCGGCCGGTTTCCAGGCGTACCGACAGCAGCGTGTGATGCGTGAAACGCTCGATCACGCGGTAATGCGTGACGGCGGGCCGGCCGTCGTCCACCACCGCCATCTTGATGCGGTCGTGCGGGTGGCGGCCGATCGGCGCCTCGATGGTGCCGCCGGCCGGCAGCACGCCGGCGACCAGCGCGTCGTACTCGCGCCTGATCTCGCGCGCCGCCAGCGTCTCCACCAGCCGCGTGTGCGCCTTGAGCGTCAGCGCCACCACCAGGATCCCGGAGGTGTCCTTGTCCAGGCGATGGATGATGCCGGCGCGCGGCACCTTGGCGGTTTGCGGGTAGCGGTGCAGCAGGGCGTTCTGCAGGGTGCGGTCGGACTGGCCGGCGCCGGGGTGGACGGTGAGCCCGGCCGGCTTGTTGACGATCGCGATGTGGCGGTCCTCGTAGACCACGTCCAGCGGGATGTCCTGCGCCATGATCGCGTGCTCGACCTCGACCACCGGCTCCAGCTCCAGGCGGTCGCCGGTGCGCACCGGGTCGCGCGAGCGCGGCGCCGCGGCGCCGTTGACCGTGAGCCGGCCCTCCTCGATCCAGGCTTGCAGGCGCGCGCGCGAATAGTCCGGGAACAGCCGCGCGGCGGCGGCGTCCAGGCGCGTGCCATGCAACTCCGCGGGCACCGCCGCCGTCAAAACGGGCGGTGTGGGGTCTTCGGCTATACTTCGGGTCCTTTTCAAGTCCATCCCTTCGTGTCAATGCCTGCGCGCCCTGGAATTCGGCTCGCCGTGGTGCTGGTCGCCGCTCTGCTCGCGGCCTGCGCTTCCGACGGCGACAAGCCCCGCCCGATCAACCCGTTCAACAAGCAGCTGACCGACCGCGAACTGCGCCTCGAAGCCGGTGCATTGTATAAGCAGGCGCGGCAGGCGCTGGACTCGTCCGACTTCGCCGGCGCGATCCTGCGCTACGACCAGATCCTCACGCGCTACCCCTTCACCGCCTACGCCACCCAGGCGCAGCTCGAAGGCGTCTATGCGCGCTACCGCAACTTCGAGACCGAGAACGCGCTGTCGGCCGCCGACCGCTTCCTCAAGGAGCACCCGCGCCACGAGCAGGTGGACTACGTCTACTACCTGCGCGGCCTGATCAACTTCCAGCGCGGCGACAGCCTGTTCGACGGCCTGCCGTACTACGACCCGAGCAAGAGCGACGTCAGCTACGCGCGCCGCGCTTTCGACGACTTCGCGCTGCTGATCCAGCGCTTCCCGGGCAGCCGCTACGTCGGCGACGCCCGCGCGCGCATGGTGTTCCTGCGCAACCGCCTGGCGCAGCACGAGCTGAACGTCGTCAAGTTCTACGTGCGCCGCGGCGCGCATGTTGCCGCGATCAAGCGCGCCGAGCAGATCGTCGCCCAATACCCGGGTGCGCCGGCCACGCTGGACGCCTTGAAGCGGCTCGAAGCCAGTTACCGCGAACTGGGCATGGAAGAGCAGGCGGCGGAAGCGCGCAGGGTGCTGGACGCCAACTCCGCTGCGACGCCGGAGCGCGGCTGAGCCCGCCGATCAGATGTCGCCGTAAACGGCGGTGATCGGGTACCGCCGGTCGCGCCCGAACGCGCGCCGCGTGACCTTCGGCCCCGGCGGCGCCTGGCGGCGCTTGTATTCGGACTTGCGCACCATCGAGGCGACCCGCTCGACCGTGTCCTGCGCGTAGCCCAGCGCCACGATCTCGGGGATCGATCGCTGCGCCTCCACGTACGCCTCCAGGATTGCGTCCAGCGTCGCGTACGGCGGCAGCGAATCCTGGTCGGTCTGGTCCGGGCGCAGTTCGGCGGAGGGCGCGCGCGTCAGCACGCGCTCCGGGATAACGGGGGCGAGGGAGTTGCGGTAGCGCGCGAGCCGGTACACCAGGGTCTTGTACACGTCCTTGATCGGCGCGAAGCCGCCGGCCATGTCGCCGTACAGCGTGGCGTAGCCCGCCGCCATCTCGCTCTTGTTGCCGGTGGTCAGCACCACGTGGCCGAACTTGTTGGACAGGGCCATCAGCAGCACGCCGCGGCAGCGCGATTGCAGGTTTTCCTCGGCCAGGTCGGCCGCACGGCCCGCGAACGCCGGCTCCAGCGTGTGCAGGAAGGCCTTGAACGCCGGCTCGATCGCCAGCGTCGAGTAGCGGATGCCCAGGGCCTGCGCCTCCAGCCGCGCGTCCTCGTTGGATATGTCGGCGGTGTAGCGCGAGGGCAGGGACACGCCCCACACGCGCTCCGGGCCCAGCGCGTCGGCCGCCAGGGCCGCGACCAGCGCGGAATCCACGCCGCCGGACATGCCCAGCAGCGCGCCCTTGAAGCCGTTGCGGTTGACGTAGTCGCGGATCGCCTGCACCAGGCCCTTGTAGACCACGGCCTCGTCGGTGGCCGGCGTGCGCACCGCGCCGCGGAAGAAGCCGTCCTCGAATTCGGCGAGATAGACCCCTTCCTCGAACAGCGGCGCGCGAAAGCCCAGCGTGCCGTCGCGGTTCACGGCGGTGGAGTCGCCGTCGAAGATCAGGTCGTCCTGGCCGCCGACCATGTTGACGTACATCAGCGGCAGGCCGGTTTCCGCCACGCGCGCGTGGAACACGCCTTCGCGCTCGGCCGACTTGCCCAGGGTGAACGGCGAGGCGTTGATGTTGAGCAGCAGCTTGGCGCCGGCCGCCTTGGCCGCGGCGGCGGGGTTGGGGCCCCAGATGTCCTCGCAGATGCACAGCGCCACCGGCACGCCCTTCAGGTCGAACACCGTGGTGTCGCGGCCGGGCTTGAAATGGCGCTTCTCGTCGAACACGCCGTAGTTGGGCAGCAGCTGCTTGCGCGCGCGCCGGACGAGCTGGCCGTCGCGGAAGATCGAGGCGGCGTTGTAGATGTCGTCGCCCACGTACTCCGGGTGGCCGACGACGACGTGGATGCCGTGGACCGCGCTGCGGATGCGCTCCAGCCCGGCCTCGATCTTCGCGGGCAGCCCGGAGCGCAGCAGCAGGTCGTCCGGCGGATAGCCGAGCAAGGCCAGCTCCGGCATCGCGACCAGATCGGCGTGCAGCCGGTCGCGCGCGTCGCCGGCCGCCGCGACGATCTTGGCGACATTGCCTTCCACGTCGCCGACCCAGAGGTTCAACTGGGCGGCGGCCAGGCGCAGGGTTTGGGACATCTAAAGCCGGTTTCGCACGGAGACACAGAGACACGGAGTCGAAGGAAAAGATTTCATGTTCTTCTCCGCGATCTCTGCGGCTCTGTGCGAAACGCCTTTCTTTGGATCAGCCCAGCGCCGCCTTGATGGTCTTGCCGAGGTCGGCCGGGGAACGCACGGTGCGGACGCCGGCGGTCTCCAGCGCCTTGAACTTGTCGTCGGCCGTGCCCTTGCCGCCGGAGATGATCGCGCCGGCGTGGCCCATGCGCTTGCCCGCCGGGGCGGTGACGCCGGCGATGTAGGCGACCACCGGCTTCTTCACGCTCTTCTTGATGTACTCGGCCGCTTCTTCTTCCTTGGAGCCGCCGATCTCGCCGACCATGATGATGCCCTCGGTCTGCGGGTCGGCCTCGAAGCGCTTGATGACGTCGATGAAGCCCATGCCGTGCACCGGGTCGCCGCCGATGCCCACGCAGGTGGACTGGCCCAGCCCGATCTGGGTGGTCTGCCACACCGCCTCATAGGTCAGCGTGCCGGAGCGCGACACGATGCCGACCTTGCCCGGCTTGTGGATGTGGCCCGGCATGATGCCGATCTTGCACTCGCCCGGCGTGATGACGCCGGGGCAGTTCGGGCCGACCAGCACGCAGTCCTTGCCGGCGAGACCGGCCTTGACCTTGACCATGTCGTTCACCGGAATGCCCTCGGTGATGCAGACGATGACCTTGATGCCGGCATCGGCCGCTTCCAGGATCGCGTCGCCGGCGAACGGCGCCGGGACGTAGATCATGCTGGCGTCGGCGCCGGTGGTCCTGACCGCGTCGTGGACGGTGTCGAATACCGGGCGGTCCAGGTGCTTGCTGCCGCCGCGGCCCGGCGTGACGCCGCCGACCAGGTTGGTGCCGTAGGCGATCGCCTGCTCGGAGTGAAAGGTGCCCTGCTTGCCGGTGAAGCCCTGGCAGATGACCTTGGTCGATTTGTCAATAAGGATGCTCATCGCATCTTTCTCCTGAATTTGGTTGACCCATCCCTGGTGCTGCGTCTTGTCCGGCCATCCATGGCCGGTCGTTCGCCGGGCCGAACCGACATCGAGTCGGTTCGGCACTGCCCCGGCTCACCCCTTGGCCAGCCGGACCGCCGTCTGCGCCGCTTCCGTCAGATCGTCCACCGGCGTGATTTTGAGACCCGACTTCTGCAACAGCTCGCGGCCCTTGTCCATGTTGGTGCCCTGCAGGCGTGCCACCACCGGCACCTTGAGGCCGACCTGTTGGACCGCCTCGATGATGCCCTGGGCGATCAGGTCGCAGCGCACGATGCCGCCGAAGATGTTGACGAAGATCGCCTTGACCTCGGACGACGAGGTGATGAGCTTGAACGCATTGGTCACGCGCTCGGTCGTGGCGCCGCCGCCGACGTCCAGGAAGTTGGCCGGGCGGCCGCCGTGCAGCTTGACGATGTCCATCGTCGCCATCGCCAGGCCGGCGCCGTTGACCATGCAGCCGATGTCGCCTTCCAGCGAGACGTAGTTGAGGTCGAACTGCTGGGCGACGCGCTCGCGCTCGTCCTCCTGCGTCGGATCGCGCATCTCGGCGATCGTCTTCTGGCGGTACAGCGCGTTGTCGTCGAAGTTGAGCTTGGCGTCGAGGGCGAACACGTTGCCCTCGGTGGTGACGATCAGCGGGTTGATCTCGACCAGGCCGCAATCGCACTCGACGCACAGGCGGTACAGGCCGGACATGATCCGGGTGAACTGGTCGACCTGCTCCTTGGTCAGGCCCATGAAGAAGCCCAGCTCGCGCGCCTGGTACGGCTGGAAGCCGGCGGCGGGGTGGACGTAGACGTACTTGATCTTTTCCGGGGTGTGCGCGGCGACTTCCTCGATGTCCATGCCGCCGGCGGCGGAGGCCATGAACACGATGCGCTCCTTGGAGCGGTCGATCAGGCCGGAGACGTACAGCTCGCGCGCGATGCCGGAGGGCTTTTCCACCCACACGCTGTTGACCGGCAGGCCGACGGCGCCGGTCTGCTTGGTGACCAGGCGCGTGCCGAGCATCTTCTTGGCGGCTTCCTCGACCGCGTCGAAGCCGGCCACCAGCTTGACGCCGCCGGCCTTGCCGCGGCCGCCGGCATGGACCTGGGCCTTGACGACGAACTTCTCGCCGCCGACCTGCTTGGCGGCGGCGCGCGCCGCCTCCGGGCTGCTGGCGAGCTGGCCCTGCGGGACCGGAATGCCGTAACGCGCGAAAATCTCTTTGGCCTGATATTCGTGTAAGTTCATGGACACGCTCCCTGAAAGGGGGCGAATTGTCCCCCAAAAGCCCCGGTCTCGCCAAGAAATACGGGCTTCCCGCCGCTAAACTGCACGCGTATGAGCCTCCTGCGCATCCTGTTGATCCTGGCCGCCGCCTACATCGCCTGGCGGCTGTTGCAGCGCCTGTTTCCCGGCTTGCAGCCGCCGCCGGGGCGGCCGCCGCGCGAGTTCGAGACCATGGCGCGCTGCACCAAGTGCGGCACCTACGTGCCGCAGGGTACGCTGAACAGCCGGGGATTATGCGGCCGGTGCGCGGAATGAAGCCCGCGGCGGCATGATCGGCCCGGTCTCCGACGCGGCGCTGCACGGCACGCCGGAAGACTGGCGCATCCTGCGCGCGCTGGCCCTTTACCGGCTGCTGCTGGTCGGCCTGCTGCTGACCCTGTACCAGAGCGGCTACGCCGCCTCGTTCTTCGCCGACGTCCGGCCGCGCTGGTTTTACGGCACCTGCCTCCTGTACGCGCTGGCCGCCCTGCTGCTGGTGGTGCCGCTGCTGTACCGCATGCCGCGCGTCGACTGGCAGGCGCACCTGCATTTCGCCACCGACGTGCTGGCGACCACATCGATGGTCTATGCCAGCGGCGGCGTGCCCAGCGGGATGGGCGTGCTGCTGCTGACGCCGGCGGTCGGGTGCAGCCTGGTGCTGTCGCCGCGCATGGCGGTGATGCAGGCGGCCGGCGCCACGCTGGCGCTGTTCGGCGAGGAACTGTTCCGCCAGTTGCAGGACGGCATCGACGCCTCGCACTTCACCCAGACCGGCATCCTCGGCGGCATGCTGTTCGTCACCGGCGTCGCCGCCAACGCCGTCGCCCAGCGCGCGCGCAAGAGCGAGCTGCTGGTCGAGCGCGTGGGCAGCGACCTGGCCAGCCTGTCGCGCCTGAACGAGAGCATCGTCGAGCACATGCAGTCCGGGGTGCTGGTGGTGGAGGGCGGCCGCGTCCGTGCGCTCAATGCCGCGGCGCAGCGCCTGCTCCAGCTCGGCCCGAACGCCGCCGGCGAGCGGGTCGGCGCGGTCCTGCCGGGGTTGGCGGCGACGCTGGAGGCCTGGGTGGAAAACCCCGCGCACGAGCCGGGGCCGCTGCTGGCGGCGCCCGGCGCGCAGGAGGTGATCCCGCGTTTCACGCGCCTGGGCTACGGCGCCAGCGCCCCGGTGCTGTGCCTGCTGGACGGCGCCGACGAGCTGCGCGCGCAGGCGCAGCAGATGAAGCTGGCCGCGCTCGGACGCCTGTCCGCCGGCATCGCGCATGAGATCCGCAATCCCTTGTCCGCGATCAGCCACGCCGGGCAGCTGCTGGCCGAGTCCGAGGTCGTGGCGGGCGAGGACCGCCGCCTGCTGGACATGATCCAGCGCCATTGCCGGCGCATCGACAAGATCGTGCGCGACGTCCTCAACCTGTCGCGGCGCGACGGTGCCGCGCCCAGCGCGATCGAGCTGAAGCCCTGGCTGGAGCAGGCGGCGGCGCAGTACCAGGAGGCCTACGCCGGGCGCCCGCGCACGATCGAGCTGGGCGAGGTGCCGGCCGGCCTGCGCGTGCGCTTCGACTCCAGCCACTTGCAGCAGGTGCTCGGCAACCTGTGGGACAACAGCTTCGAGCACGGCGCTCGCGCCGGCCGCGCGACGCGGGTGCGCGTGGCCGCCGGCCGCCTCGACGGCGGCCTGCCGTACGTGGACGTGCGCGACAACGGCCCCGGCATCCCCAGGGACCTGCGCGACCGCATCTTCGAGCCGTTCTTCACCACCGCGCACCAGGGCACCGGGCTGGGGCTTTATCTGGCGCGCGAGCTGTGCGATTACAATCAGGCGCGGCTGTCCTACGTGCCGCAGTCCGGCGGCGCCTGCTTCCGCCTGGTTTTCTCCGAAGCGCGCGATACGACATGACCAAGGCCAGCGCTCTCATCGTCGACGACGAAGCCGACATCCGCGAGCTGGTCGAGATCACGCTCGCGCGCATGGGCCTTTCCACCCACGCCGCCGCCAACCTGGCGGAGGCGCGGGCGCTCCTGGCCGAGCGCCGCTTCGACTTCTGCATCACCGACATGCGCCTGCCCGACGGCAACGGCGTGGCACTGGTGCAGTACATCCAGGCCGAGCATTCGCAGGTGCCGGTGGCGGTCATCACCGCCTACGGCAGCGCCCAGGCGGCGGTGGAAAGCCTCAAGGCCGGCGCCTTCGACTTCGTATCCAAGCCGATCGACCTGCACGTGCTGCGCAAGCTGGTCGACCAGGCGCTCAAGCTGCGCGCCCGGCCGGCCAAGCCGGCGGTCGACGACACCCTGCTGGACGACTCGCCGGCGATGCTCCGGCTGCGCGAGATGATCGAGCGCGTCGCGCGCTCGCAGGCGCCGGTGCACATCGCCGGCGAGTCGGGCTCCGGCAAGGAGCGCGTGGCGCGCCTGATCCACGCGCGCGGCCCGCGCGCCGGCGGCCCGTTCGTGCCGGTCAACTGCGGCGCGATCCCCAACGAGCTGATGGAGAGCGAGTTCTTCGGCCACGTCAAAGGCAGCTTTACCGGCGCCACGCGCGACAAGGCCGGCCTGTTCCAGGCCGCCGAGGGCGGCACGCTGTTCCTGGACGAGGTCGCCGAGCTGCCGCTGCACATGCAGGTCAAGCTGCTGCGCGCGCTGCAGGAGCGGGCGGTGCGCCCGGTCGGCGCGGAGAAGGAGGTGCCGCTCAACGTACGCATCATCTCCGCCACTCACAAGGACCTCGCCGCCCTGGTCGCCGCCGGCGCGTTCCGCCAGGACCTCTATTACCGCCTCAACGTGATCGAGGTGCGCACGCCCGCGCTGCGCGAGCATCCGGAGGACATCCCGCTGCTGGCCGAGGCGATCCTGGCGCGCTTGGCGCGCGAGTCCGGCCTGGCGGCGCCGCCGCAGCTCGACAAGGCGGCGCTGGCGCGCCTCAGGGAGTTCGACTACCCCGGCAACGTGCGCGAGCTGGAGAACGTGCTGGAGCGCGCCGTGGCGATGTCGGACGGCAGCCGCATCGGCGCCGACGACCTGCGCCTGCGCGGCGCGACTCGCCCGGATGAAGCGCGCCCCGCCGGCGCGCCGCTGCCGCGGCAGCTGGAGGACGTGGAGCGCCAGGCGATCCGCGAGGCGCTGGAGAAGGCGCGCTGGAACAAGACCCGCGCCGCCGACCTGCTCGGCATGACCTTCCGGCAGCTGCGCTACAAGATCAAGAAGCTCAACATCCAGTAAAGGCTTTGGCGCTCCGCGGCCCCGCCGGGGCTTCGCCTTGCGGCCGTCTGCACCCTCTGAGTAAACTGCGCGACGCGGGGCCGGCGCCCCGCGAGCCTTGAAAATTAATGAGAAAGGGCAAGCAGCGTTTGCCCTCAGACAGGTTTGGAGGATGTCCTGTGGCAGGAGGGGTGCACCTGCTGGGCCCGACACTCGAACCGCTTCGGCGCCGGGCCGCGTTTTTCCGTTGCGGTGGCACCGCCCGCCATTCCCCGATCTTCCCGTTATCGCGCCGATGCTTCGGCTGAGGTTTTTCGACCTATGACCCGTCTATTGGTCCGTCCCCTGCTTCGCGTCCTGGCGTCCGCGTCCGCCGTTGCGGCCTGCGCGCCGGCATCCGCCCTGGAAATCGACGTCGCCGACGTCAACATCAAGATCGAGAACCTGTTCACCGTGGGCGCGATGTGGCGCACGGAGGGCCGCGATCCGACGCTGATCGCGAAAACGAACCTCCCCGGGCAGAAGGGGCTGTGCGTCAGCCGCGTCGGCGACGACGGCGTCGGCGGGCCGGGAGCCGAAGGTACCAACACCTTCCAGGGCACGACCTGCACCACAAGCATCCTGGCCGAGAATGAGAAATACGTGAACGCGCAGGGGTCGTACGCCATCAACGGCGACGACGGCAACCTGGCGTTCGACAAGGGCGACATCGTTCACGCCAATGCCAAGCTCACCTCCGACATCTCGTTCTCGCTGGGCGACTACAACTTCTTCGCCCGGACGATCTGGTTCTTCGACGACCAGTACGTCGACCACGAGCTGGTGCATCCGGACACGACGCTGATTCAGGCGCGGGAGAAGCTGTCCCCCCTCGGCACGTCGCAGTTGGGCACCGACTTCGACGTGCTGGACTACTACGTCAGCGGCACCCTGCCGCTCGGGGAACTTCTAGGTGATCGCGAGGTCAGTTTCAAGCTTGGCAATCAGGTGTTGAACTGGGGCGAAAGCGCCTTCCTGCTGGTCAACAGTCTGAACACCATCAACGCTCCGGATCAATCGCGCCTGCGCGTCCCTGGCTTCGACGTCAAGGAACTGCTGCAGCCGGCGGGCATGCTGGTGCTGGGTACGGAAATCGTCGAGAACCTGAATACGGAAGTGTTTTACAAATACGAATGGAAGCCGCTCATCCCGGATCCGGTCGGGAGCTTTTTCTCCGTGAGTGACGTGCTGGGCGCCGGCGGCCGCTTCGCCATGCTGTCCTTCGGCAAGGCGCCGGAGGACCCGGGCAACGTCTACCGGGCGCGCGAAAACAGCCAGGACCCGGTGCAGACGCTCGGCTCGCGCGCGGGCCGCACGGTCTACCGCGACCTGGACGAGGAAAAGCGGCGGCTGCCGAGCGACGGCGGCCAGTACGGCGCGGCGCTGAAGCTGTTCCTGGAGGACTTCAACAACGGCACCGAGCTGGGCTTCTATTTCGCGAACTACCACTCCTACGTCCCCAGCGTGAGCTTCATCGCCGCCGGCGACGGTTGCCTGCCCAACGACACCGGCGGCGGCCCCGGCGCCAACCTGCTCGCCACGCTCGCCGCGTGCCAGTTCACCCCGCGGCCGGACAGCCCCGGCGACCTGGATTACCCGGCGGACGGCCGCGACCCGCTGCCGGTGGATGAAGCCAAGCTGTTCATCGAGTATCCGGAGAACGTGAAGCTGTACGGCGCCTCGTTCAACACCACGGTCGGCGACTGGGCCTGGGCGGGCGAGTTCGCGTACCGCCCCAATCTTCCGGTGCAGATCCACACCGTGGACCTGACGCTGGCGGCGGTGAGTCCGGCGTTTCCGGAAACCGACCTCAACATCGGCGCGTCGGTCATCCCGTCCGAGCGGTCGGCGACCGCGAACTTCGTCGCCGTGTATCGCGGCAACGAGGGCAACCTGATCCAGCCGGGCCAGTACATCCGCGGCTACGAGCGCTTGAAAGTCGGCCAGTTCGGAACCACGCTGCTGCGCCTGATCGGCGGCGACAACCCGATCAATGCCTCCCAGATCACCTTCCTGCTCGAAATGGGTGCGACCCAGGTGTTCGACATGCCCGGTCTCGACGAGCTGCAATTCAACGGCGCGGGCGCCGACACGCACATCTCCCATGGCGCGGATGGCACGCGCGGCATCCAGCCGGCCGACCTGCGGACCGGCCAGATCTCCAGCCCGGACGACGGCGACGGCTGCGCCTCGGCGTCCACCCCGGTTGCCAGCGTCGACAACATCAACCCGCGCTGCATGCGCCAGAACCCGGCGGCGCAGAAGCTGGAGAATTTCCCAACCGACCTGTCGTACGGCTACCGCCTGGTCTTCCTGCCGCGCTGGGACAGCGCGCTGTTCGGCGCCAACATCGAGTGGCTGAGCGGCTTCTTCCACGACGTCGACGGCATCACGCCGGGCATCGGCGGCAACTTCGTCGAGGGGCGCAAGCAGATCCTTCAGGGCCTGCGCTTCGACTATCTGTCCAAGTTCATCGGCGAGGTCCGCTACACCTGGTTCACGGGCGGCGGCGACCGCGACGCCTTGCGCGACCGCGACAACGTCTTCATCACGCTGGGCTATCAGTTCTAAGGATTGGATAACGGGTGTCTGTCATGAAATCACGCATCTTGATCGCGGCGGCCGGCGTAGCGGCCGCTCTGTTCTCGGGTCTGGCGCCGGCCAAGGTCGCGCCGGAGCAGGCGGCCAGGCTGGGCAAGGACCTGACCCCGGTCGGCGCGGAGAAGGGCGCCAACGCCGACGGCAGCATCCCGGCCTGGAGCGGCGGCTACACCCAGGCGCCGCCCTGCTACAAGGGAGCCGGCGCCCGCTACTGCGACCCGTTCCCGGACGACAAGACACTGTTCACCATCGGCAAGGCCAACCTGGAGCAGTACAAGGCCAGGCTGACGCCCGGCCAGGTCGCGCTGTTCGCGAAGTATCCGGACACCTACAAGATGAACGTGTACGCGACGCGCCGCACGTTCGCGAACCCGCAGTTCGTCTACGACGCCACCGCCAAGAACGCCGTCAGCGCGGCGCTGGGCGGCAACGGCGAGGCGCTGGAAGGCGCCATCACCGGCATCCCGTTCCCGATCCCGGCCGACGGCATGGAGGCGATCTGGAACCACAAGGTGCGCTTCCGCGACACCGGCGCGCAGCGCTGGAACAACCAGTTCGCGGTCACGGTCGGCGGCGACTACAACCTGGTGAAGATCCGCGAGGACGCCTATTTCGTCTACAACACGCCGGGCATCAAGCCGGCCGACCTCAACAACAAGATTCTCTACTTCCTGCAGTTGACCACCGAGCCGCCGCGCCTGGCCGGCACGCTGCTGCTGGTGCACGAGACCATGGACCAGGTCAAGGAGCCGCGCGGCGCCTGGCAGTACAACCCGGGCCAGCGGCGCCTGCGGCGCGCGCCGAACGTCGCCTACGACAACCCCGGCACCGCGTCCGACGGCCTGCGCACCAACGATCAGCTCGACATGTTCAACGGCGCGATGGACCGCTACGACTGGAAGCTCGTCGGCAAGAAAGAGGTCTTTGTCCCGGCCAACGCGTACCGGATCCACAGCGAAAAGCTGAAGTACAAGGACATCATCAAGAAGGGGCACCTGGCGCAGGATCTTGCGCGCTACGAACTGCGCCGCGTCTGGGTGGTGGACTCGAACCTGAAGAAGGGCACGAACCACCTTTACAAGCGCCGCACCTTCTACGTCGACGAGGATTCCTGGCAGATCGTCGCGGTGGACGTGTACGACGCGCGCGACCAGCTCTGGCGCGTGCAGGAAGGCCACAGCGTGATCGCCTACGACAAGCCGTACCAGCTGCCGGCGCTGGAGACGGTCTACGATCTGCAAAGCGGCCGTTACCTGGTCATGGCGATGAACAACGAGGACACCGAGACGGCGACCAAGACTTTCGACGCCGAATATTTCAATCCGGCGAACGTCGCCAAGCAGGCGACGAAGTAGGAGTAGGAGGGCCAGCCGCGGAACGCCCGGGAATCGGCGCGGGACGCGGCGGGAATCGGCCACATCCGGCGACGGGCCGGGCGTGGGGGCGGCAGGCGCCGCATGGGCGGGCGGTTGCGGCGGGGATGCCGCCGCCGGTCCGCGTCAAGGGAGAAAGGCGATGGGGCTGCATTACGGGAAGAACAAGCTTTGGGGCGTGGTCGGGGTCGCACTGCTCGGTGCCGGCGCCGCATTTCTCGCGGTTGCGCAGGACGAGGGGCAGGCCGCGGAGGCAACCGAGGTTTCCGCCGAGAGCGCGCAGCCGACGGCGGCTCCGGTCAAGCCGCGGCCGGCGGAGATCATGCCGCTGGCCGCCGGCAGCATGCTGCTCGACGTGCAGAAGATCGGCGATCGCTACGTTGCGGTGGGGGACCGCGGCAATGTCGTCCTGTCCGCGGACGGCAAGGAGTGGCGGCAGGTCAACGTGCCGGTGCGCGCGCCGCTGACGTCGGTGCACTTCCCGGACGCGCAGCACGGCTGGGCGGTCGGCCATGACGCCGCGATTGTCGCCACCGCCGACGGCGGCCAGACCTGGACCTTGCAGAACTTCCAGCCGGAGCTGGAGAAGCCGTTCCTGGACGTGCTGTTCCTCGACACCAGCCGCGGTTTCGCGGTCGGCGCGTACGGCCTGTTCTACCAGACCGCCGACGGCGGCAAGACCTGGGCCGAGGCCGACGCACCCGAAATCCGCGAGGAGGAACTGCATTTCAACGCCGTCACCCGCCTCGGCAACGGCGACCTGCTGATCGCCGGCGAGCAGGGCATGCTGGGCCTGTCGCAGGACCGGGGCGCGAGCTGGAAGAAGCTCCAATCCCCGTACGACTCGTCCCTGTTCGGGGCGCTGCCGGTCGGCGACAAGGGCGCGCTGATCTTCGGCCTGCGCGGCAACGTGTTCGTCGGCGCCGACGTCGCCAAGGGCGACTGGAAGGAGCTGCAAACCAATTCGGTCGCCTCGATGTTCGGCGGCACCTCCCTGCCGGACGGGCGCATGGCCCTGGTCGGGCTGAACGGCATCGTGTTCGTGGTCGACGCGGACGGCGCCGTGAAGCTCGTCAAGTCGCCGACCGGCACGCCGCTGTCGGCTGCCCTGCCGTTTTCGGGCGGACTGCTCGCCGTGGGTGAGTCCGGCGTCCAGCACATCGCGCTGAACTAGCGGGCACGGCGACAACAAACAGGGGAATACGACAATGGCCGGCAAGTCCATGTTTTCGCAGGAGCGGATCCTCGCAGTCGTCGAGCCGCTGATCTACGGCAAGCGCGCCCGGGTGGTGAACCTCGTCTGGCTCTCCATCGCGACGCTGATCTTCTTCTACATCGCCATCCAGACCCGGGTGGACGCGGGCTTCGACAAGTCGATCCCGCTCGAGCACCCGTACATGCAGGTGCTCAAGCAGTACCAGGACGACTTCGGCGGCGCCAACACCGTGCTGGTGGCGCTGATCCAGAAGGACGGCAACGGCGATCTCTACAACGAAAAGTTCCTGGCCAGCCTCAAGCGCGCCACCGACGAGATCTTCTTCCTGCCCGGCGTCGACCGCTCGCGCGTGTCCTCGCTGTTCACCCCGGACGTGCGCTACATCGAGGTGGTGGAGGGCGGCTTCAAGGGCGGCAACGTCATCCCCGCCGAATACCAGCCCACGCCGGAGATGTTCCAGCTGGTGCGCGAAAACGTCGGCAAGGGCGGGCACGTCGGCCGCTACACCACCAAGGACCAGCGCGGCGCGATGATCTTCTCCGAGCTGCTGGAGGTGGATCCGGTCAGCGGCAAGAAGCTCGACTACCAGCACGTCGCGCGCGAGCTGGAAGACAAGATCCGCGGCCGCTTCACCAACCCGCGCAAGTACGAGTTCCGCCTGAAGGCCGACACCGCCGGCATCAAGGCCGGCGAGGTGGTGGGCGACGGCTTCACCGAGCCGGGCGCGCTGTTCAACTACAAGATGTTCGACACCGGCCGCAAGGACGAGAACGGCGAGCCGATCCTGGTCAAGGGCGAGAACCTGGAGGTGGTCCAGGTCGACAACGCCGACTACAACCCGAACATCGACGTCCACATCCTGGGCTTCGCCAAGGTCATCGGCGACGTCACCGACGCCGCCAACGAGGTCGTCGGCTTCTTCTTCATCGCCCTGGCGATGACCTTCGTGCTGCTGGTCCTGTACCTCGGTTCGCTCCAGCTGGCGGTCCTGCCGCTGGTCTGCGCCTTCGTCGCCGTGATCTGGGAGTTCGGCCTGCTCACCTCGACCGGCTTCGGCATCGATCCGTTTGCGATCCTGGTGCCGTTCCTGGTGCTGGCGGTGTCGGTGTCGCACGGCGTGCAGTACTCCAGCTCCTGGGTCAGCGAGCTGGCCGCCGGCAAGGACGGCTTCAACGCCTCGCTGGAGACGTTCCGCCGCCTTGCGATCCCGGGCACGACCGCGCTGATCACGGACCTTGCCGGCTTCCTGACGATCCTGCTGATCCCGATCGACATCATCCGCGAGATGGCGCTCAACGCGTCCTACGGCATGATGGCGATCATCGTCACCAACAAGATCCTGATGCCGGTGTGGCTCAGCTACCAGAGCGTGAAGGACGTCAAGGCCTTCGTCGCCAAGCAGGAGGCGCGCGAGGCGGTGTTCAACCCGTTCTTCCGCTTCATGGCGAACACGATCACGCAGCCGTTCATGGCGGCCCTGATCATCGTCGTCACCGCGGGCGTGTTCGGCTACGCCAAGTGGAAGGCGGAGGACATGCAGTACGGCGACTCCCAGGCCGGCGTGCCGGAGCTGCGACCGGACGCGCGCTACAACCACGATTCGCTGACCGTGGTCGACAACTTCGCGATCGGCACCGACATCCTCAAGGTCATCGCCGAGACCGACTCGGAAGCCTGCATCAAGTACGACGTGATGGAGCAGATCGACCGCTTCGGCTGGCGCATGGAGAACACGCCGGGCGTGCAGTCGGTGATCTCGCTGCCCAAGGTCGCCAAGCAGGTCAACGCGGCGTTCTCCGAGGCCAGCCCCAAGTGGAAGGTGCTGCCGCGCAACCAGTACACGATGGTGCAGGCGATCACTCCGGTGCCGACCTCCACCGGCCTGCTCAATCCGGACTGCGGCGCGATGGCGGTCTTCGTGTTCGCCGCCGACCACAAGGCGACCACGATCAAGCGCGTCACCGACGCCGTCGAGACGTTCAACCGCGAGAACGCCCAGATCTGGTTCGACCAGAACGGCGGCAGCGACTCCGCGTACTGCGAGCAGAAGACGGCGGCAAGGCGCGCCATCGGCGCGCACAAGGAGGATCTGCGCCGCCGCACCGAGAAGCTCAAGGCGAAGAACTACAAGGACGCCGAGATCGAGGCCGATCCGCGCGTGCAGGCCGTGCGCACCGCGCTGACGCAGGCCGCCGACGAGTACAAGAAGTTCGACAAGGCCTGCCCGGTGAACTTCGCGCTCGCCTCGGCCAACGTCGGCGTGATGGCGGCGTCCAACGAGGTCGTGAAGGACAAGGAATTCCCGGTGGTGGCCTGGGTTTACGTGGTCATCCTGGTGTTCCTGTGGCTGTCGTACCAGAACCTGTCGGGCATCATCTGCATCGTCGTGCCGCTGTACGTGGTCTCGGCGATGGTGTCGGCGATGATGGCGCTGTTCGGCATCGGCATGAAGGTGGCGACGCTGCCGGTGGCCTCGCTGGCGGTCGGCATCGGCGTGGACTACGGCATCTACATCTACTCCACGATCGAGGAGTACGTGAAGAAGGGCTACACGCTCAAGGACGCCTACTACGAGACCCTGCGCATGACCGGCAAGGCGGTGCTGTTCACCGGCCTGGTGCTGTGCGGCTCGGTGGCGACCTGGCTGTGGTCGGACTTGCAGTTCCAGCGGGACATGGGCGCGCTGCTGTCCTTCGCGTTTGCAGCCAACATGATCGGCGCACTGGTCGGCTGCCCGGCGCTGTGCCGCTACTTCCTCAAGCTGCCGAACAAGTAGGCGGCCCGCCTTCGCCAAAAGAAACGCCCCGCTCTGCGGGGCGTTTCTTTTGGGGCGCCGAAAAGATCGGCGCCGCCGGGTCGGCGGCTTGCCGGATCAATCGCCGCCGGGTTGCCGATAGCCCGCGCAGGACTCGCGGACGATGCGCCCGCTCTCCGCGTGCAGCGCCACCAGGTCGCCGCCCCACACGCAACCGCCGTCCAGGCCGTAGACGCGGTGCTCCGGCCAGTGCACGCGGCCGAGCGTGGACCAGTGGCCGAACAGCACCGTGTCGCCGGCGGTGCGACGGCCGGGCACCGCGAACCAGGGCAGCAATCCGTCCGCCTGGCTGCCCGGCGCGCCCTTGTGGTGGAAATCCAGACGGCCGTCCGCGTGGCAGTAGCGCAGCCGCGTGAAGCAGTTCACCACGAAGCGCAGGCGGTCCTCGCCGCACAAGGCCTCGCCCCAGGCGTCGGGCAGGTTGCCGTACATGCGATGGGTGAGGAAATGCCGGCCCTCCGGCCCGGCCAGGGCGCGGTTGGCCTCGCGCGCCAGCGCCAGCGCCTGTGCGCGGTCCCAGGCCGGCGGCAGGCCGGCATGCACCAGCAGCCAGCCGGTCGCCGGATCCTCGTGCAGCAGGGGCTGCTCGAGCAGCCAGGCCAGCAATTCCTCGCGGTCCGGCGCGGCGAGGATGTCGTCCAGCGTGTCGCGCGATTTGCGCCGCCCGGTCAGGGCGACAGAAACCAGATGCAGATCGTGGTTGCCCAGCACGACCACCGCGCCGTCGCCCAGGCTCTTGACGAACCGCAGGCAGGCCAGCGAGTCCGGGCCGCGGTTCACCAGGTCGCCGGTGAACCAGAGGCGGTCGTCGCGCGGGTCGTAGCGCAGGCGTTCCAGCAGGCGCCGCAGCGGCGTGTAGCAGCCCTGCAGATCGCCCAGGACATAGGTGGCCATGTCGTTGTCCTAAAAGGGAAAAATATTTTTATACCGATGCGGGAAAACAGTACAACTTATCTAGCACTTTGCTTTGACACCCTCCCCCCCTTCGCATAACGTAGCTCAAGCCGCACACAAACCGCATTCCTGTGCGCAAGGAGAGGAAGATGTTGAAGAAATTTGTCGCGTTTTTGTCCCGCGAAGACGGTGCCAGCGCGGTCGAGTACGGGCTGATCGTCGGCCTCGTCGCCATCGCCGCCGTGGTGGTGCTGCTGGCTATGGGCGGCGACCTGACGACCCTGTTCACCCAGGTCCAGGAAGCGCTGCAGAGCGCGACTGGCGGCGGCAGCTGACCGGCCGCAACCATGACTTGGGCGCTCGCGGCGTGGGCGCTGGCGGTCGCGGGCACGGATTTCGTGCGCCGGCGCATTCCCAACCTGTTGCTCGCGGCGGTGCTGCTGCCCGCCGCGGTGGCGCTGGTCGTGAACGGGCGCGGCTTGCTCGACGCCGAGCCCGTCACCAGCCTGCTCGGCCTGGCCGGAGGGCTGCTGTTGCTGCTGCCGGCCTACGCGGCGGGCTGGCTGGGCGCCGGCGACGTCAAGCTCGGCGCCGGCCTGGGCCTGCTGCTCGGCGCGGCCGGCCTGCTGGTCTGCCTGCTGGTTGCCGCCGCGGTGCTCGGTGGGTTGTCCGCGCTGCGGCTGGCGCGCCGCGACGGCCGCGTCCCGGCCGGCCCGGCGCTGGCGGCGGGCTTCCTGACTGCCATCGCGATCGGAGCCGTGGGATGAGAACCACGGACGCGGGTCGCGGCGGTCGCCGCCAGCGCGGCGCCGCGGCCGTCGAGTTCGCCTTTGTGTTCCCGTTCCTGTTCATGCTGACCTACGGCATGATCGTTTACGCCTACGTGTTCGTCGTGCACGAGTCGATGAACTTCGCCGCCCAGCAGGCGGCGGAGGCTGCCGTCGCGGTGGACCCGGACCGGGGCCTCGCCGACTACCAGGCGGCGGTCGAGACGCGCATCCGCCGCATGGCGCAGGCGGTGCTGGCCTGGATGCCGCGGGAGCAGCAGGACCGACTGATAGGCGCCGACGGACAGAACGTCCGGATCGCCTTTACGGAAGTGGACGGGCACAACGCGGTGGAAGTGACCCTGACGCTGCCGCTGACCGAGCCGCAGCTGCTGCCGATCGTGACGTTTCCCCTGGTCGGCCCGATACCGAGATTGCCGGACACGATCGTCGCGCGGGCGACGGTTTTGCTTTGAACCTTACGGCCCAGGAGTTCGCCATGGGCTTGGAGCGTGTCATGAAGCTGCCGGTCGCTGCGACGCCCTGGGCTTTCCCAGGAGCGTCCCTCCGGGTGGCGCCCCCAAGCGCGCCATGCGTCGTTGCGCGGCCCGTCCCTGGGCCGCGTCCTGGCGGACTCGCTGCGCTCGCCCCAATACGCTCCCGGCGCATAGGTGCTCGGTCCTTGCATAGAGTCTATGCGGCGTCCCTCGCGCCTAGCTTGGCGCGCTTGGGGGCAGCCACGCAGCGACCGGCAACTTCATGACACGCTCCAGGGGGCATGGATGAGCAGCACGGCGCTCAAGATCGCAGCGGTCACGCTGGTCCTCGTGGCGGCGGTGCTGGCCATCGTCGGCTACCGCATGAGCCGCCAGTTCGCCGAGACCGCCGAGCAGGCGGCGCAGCAGGTGCAGGCGGCGGCACCGCAGACGATGGCGGTGGTCGCGCTCAAGCCGCTGGCGGCGTACAAGCCGATCGCCAAGGAGGCGGTGGCGCTGGTGCCGGTGGCGGTGCCGCCCACCGAGTTCTACACCAATCTGCAGGACGTGATCGGCAAGACGCCGCTGGTGGATGTCGACGCCGGCGCGCCGATCACGCAGCGCTACTTCCGCGAGGGCAACGCACTGGCGCGGGTGGTCCCGCCCGGCTTCAAGGCGCTGTCCATTGAGATCAACGAGGTCGTGGCGGTGGGCGGCTTCGTGCGCCCGGGCGACGTGGTCGACGTGCTGGTGTTCCTGCGCGGCGGCGGCGGCATTGGCGAGGCGCAGGCGCGGTTGCTGCTGCGCGAAGCGCGCGTGCTGGCGTACGAGGACCGCATCATCGACCGGCCGGAAGGGCTCAAGGAAGGCGAGGGCGGCGGCGACGCGCGCCGCCGCCTGCGCACCGTGGTGCTGGCGGTGCCGCAGGCCGAGACCACGCGCGTGATGCTCGGCGCCAGCATGGGCGAAGTGCGGCTGGCGCTGCACGGCCAGGCGCTCCCGCAGGAGCTGGCCGCGGGCCAGGCGCCGCCGTCCGCGCCGGCGACGGCACCGGAGGTCGTGACCATCGGCGAGCTGGCGAAGGCCCGTCCGCCCCCCGGCGCCGCGCGCCGGAACCGCCCGCGCCGCGCGCCAAGGTCGAGGTCTACCGCGGCGACACGCAGGAGACGGTCTACGAATAAGGCGGACGACATGACGACCCGGCACACAAGAACAAGGATGCGGCCATGAGGCGAGCGGCGAGACTGGGTGCGGGTGCGGGACTGCTGCTTGCGTGCGCGCTGGCGGCCGCCCAGCAGGCGGCGGCGCCGGCCGCGCCGGAGGTCAAGGTTCCGTTCGAGGACGAGGCGCAGTCCGCGCCCAAGGCCGCCGCCGAGACCAAGCCTGCCGCAGAGACCAAGCCCGCCGTCGCACCTAAGCCCGCCGCCACGGCCAAGGCACCGGCCGACGCCAGGCCGCCCGCCGGCAAGCCGCCGGCCGACCCCAAGGCGTCGTCGCCGGCCGAGCCGGCGGCCCTGGAGGTGGAGGCGGGCACGCACCGCCTGGTGCGCGAGGCGCTGGGCATCGACCGCGTTGCCGTCGGCAACCCGGCGGTGGCCAACGTGGACGTCATCAACCGGCGCGAGCTGCTGATCACCGGCAAGCAGGCCGGCCTCACCAGCCTGCTGCTGTGGAGCGGCGCCGCCACCAAGCAGTACCGCCTGCGCGTCGTGCCGATCCGCGACCCGCAGGTCGCAGCGCGCCGCGCCGCCGATCCCGATCTGAAGCAGGCCGTGATCGAGCCCGGCCGCCTGGACGGCCGCCTGCCCAGCCTGCCGGCGCACCAGCGTGCGCTGCAGGAGGCGCGCGCCGGCAGCGACAAGCCGGTGGCGGACACCAGCCGCGTGCAGCTCGAATCGCAGGTGATGACCGATATCCGCATCGCCGAGATCAGCCGCCGCACGATCCAGCAGTACGGCCTCAACGTGCTGCGCAGCAGCGGCAATACCACCGCCGGCCTGGCGCCGCCCGGCTCGATCAACAGCCTGCAGGCGACCGACGTGCCGTGGGCGCCGTACGGGTCGGCGTCCGGCCTGCTGCCGATCCAGAATGCGTTCAACCTCGTGGTCGGCGACCCCGGCCGCGGGCTGCTCGGCATCCTGTCGCTGCTGGAGGGCAAGGGCCTGGCGCGCACGCTGGCCGAGCCGAGCCTGGTGGCGATGAGCGGTCAGACCGCGAGCTTCCTGGCCGGCGGCGAGTTCCCGGTGCCGGTCTCGCAGGGCCAGAACGGCATCACGATCCAGTACAAGGAATTCGGCGTGCGCCTGACGCTGACGCCGACGATCCTGGCCGCCGACCGCATCGCGCTGAAGGTGGCGCCGGAGGTCAGCGACCTGAACTTCTCCGCCGCGGTCTCCATCGGCGGCGTCGCGGTGCCCTCGCTCGCGGTGCGCCGCACCGACACCACGGTCGAGCTGGGCGACGGCGAGAGCTTCGTCATCTCCGGCCTGGTCAGCAACAACCTGCTGACCAACGTCGACAAGGTGCCCTGGCTGGCCGACCTGCCGGTGCTCGGCGCGTTCTTCAAGTCGGCGCAGACGTCGCGGGAAGAGAAGGAGCTGATCATGGTGGTGACGCCGCACCTGGTGCGGCCGCTGGCGGCGCGGGCGCGCCTGCCGGAGCTGCCGGGCGCGGAGTACGACCGCTACCGGCCGACCACCGCCCAGGTGATCTTCGGCGAGACCGGCGACTTCCGCACGCCGCCGACCGGCTTCAGCCGATGAGCGTGAAGACCCAGGCCGTCGTCGTCGCCGACGACCCGGTCTACCTGAACTGGCTGCAGAACGCGCTCGGCGCGGCGGCCGAGGTGTCGCTGCTGCGGCCGGCCGACGCCGAGGAGCTGCTGACCCGCATCGAGGCGGCGGGGCGCGTGGACCTCGCGTTCTTCCAGTTCGACAGCGCCAACATCGCGGCGCGCGCGAGCTGGATCGAGCGCCTGACCGAGCGATTCCCGGATCTGCCGGTGGTCGGCGTCGGCCAGGACCGCTCGCCCGACGTGGTGCTGGCCGCGATGCGCTCCGGGGCGCGCGACTTCTTCCTGCTCGGCCGCGACGACGGCTCGGTCGCCGGCCAGCTCGGCAAGCTGCTGCGCCGCGGCGGCTCGGCCACCCGCGCCGGACAGCGGCAGGGGCAGCTGCACGCCCTGGTCGGCTGTCACCCCGACGGAGGCATCGCGTTCGCCGCCGAGCACCTAGCGCTGGCCTGCGTCGACAAGATGGGCCGCGCCACCGAGCGCGTGCTGCTGGTGGACCTCGCCACGCCGCCCGGCGCCGCGGCGATCTTCCTCAACATCTCGCAGTCGTACAGCGTGCTGGACGCGATCAACGACGTCTACCGCTGCGACCAGACGCTGATCGACACCGCGTTCTCGCGCCACGGCAGCGGCCTGTTCGTGCTGTCGCTGCCGGAGGACCTGGTCGGGCGCCCGCAGTTCAGCCCGGACGACCTGCTCAAGCTGCTGCAAATCTTCCGCACCCTGTTTGCGGTGACGATCGTGACGCTCGACGGCCAGGCGCCGCTGCCGGCGCTGGCCGGCGTCGTGACCCAGGCGGACCGCAGCCTGCTGCTGTCGGACCAGTCGATCCTCAAGAGCCGCCATAGCAAGTTCCTGCTGCGCGCGCTGCGCCTGGAAGACTGCCCGCTGGACCGCACCGGCCTGGTGGTGGACAACTTCCGGCGGCGCCTCGGGCTGGAGCCGGAGAGCCTGGCGCAGCTGCTGGACCTGCCGCTGGTCGGGACCCTGGCCGGCGGCCAGGCCGGCAACCGCATGCATTCGATGAATACGGGCGAGCCGATATTCACGGTGGCTCCAAAGGACCCGTACTGCGCCGACGTGCGCCGGCTCGCCGACTACCTGCTGACCGGCCAGGCCGTGATCGGCGAGGCGCAGGGCTGGCTGGCGCGGCTGTTCGCATGAGTACGCCCGAGCAGGTCTCGCGGTTCCGCCTGTCGGACCAGTACCAGCAGCTCAAGAGCGCGCTGCACCGGCACCTGATTGCGCAGATCGAGGAGCGCGACCTCGATATCGACCGCTGGCCGCCGGCCAAGACCGAGCGCTTCGTGCTGGAGCAGGTGCGGCGCTACGTAGTCGAGCAGAAGCTGGCGGTCAACGCGCGCGAGGCCGAGGTGCTGGCGCGCGACGCGCTGCACGAGCTGGTCGGCTTCGGCCCGATCCAGGCGCTGGTCGAGGACGACACGGTCAACGACATCATCGTCAACGGCCCCAACGCGGTGTTCGTCGAGCGCGAGGGCCGGCTGTCCGCGGTGCCGGTGCGCTTCGTCGACGACACCCACGTGGTGCGCGTGATCCAGCGCATCCTGGCGCCGATCGGCCGCCGCGTGGACGAGTCCACGCCGATGGTCGACGCGCGCCTGTCCGACGGCTCGCGCGTCAACGCCATCATCCCGCCGATCGCGCTGGACGGGCCGTGCCTGTCGATCCGCAAGTTCCGCAAGACGCCGCTGTCGGCAGAGGACCTGCTGCGCATGGGCAGCGTGTCGCAGGGCGAGCTGGACTACCTCAAGGAGCGCGTCGAGAAGCGCACCAATCTGATCGTGATCGGCGGTACCGGCTCCGGCAAGACCACGTTCCTCAACCTGCTGTCGCAGTGGATCCCGAACGGCGAGCGCGTCATCACCATCGAGGACGCCGCCGAGCTGCGCCTGCACCACGAACACACCGTGCGCCTGGAGACGCGCCCGCCGAACCTGGAGGGGCAGCGCGCGGTGACCGCGCGCGACCTGGTGCGCAACGCGCTGCGCATGCGCCCCGACCGCATCATCGTCGGCGAGGTGCGCGGCGACGAGGTGCTGGACATGCTGCAGGCGATGAACACCGGCCACGACGGTTCGATGACCACGCTGCACGCCAACAGTCCGCGCGACGCCATCCACCGCCTGGAGCTGCTGGCCGGCTTCGCCGGCTACACCGGCAGCGAGCAGACGTTCCGCGGCCAGGTCGCGGCCGCGATCCAGCTGCTGGTGCACGTCGCGCGCCTGCCGAGCGGCCCGCGGCGGCTGATGTCGGTGGTCGAGGTGCGCGGGCTGCGCGACGGGCAACTCGCGATGCACGACGTGTTCCGCTACGACCTCGAGCGCGAACGCCACGTCGACTGCCGGGAGGCGCCGTGACGCTGCTGGCCAGCCTGGCGTTCTTCCTGTTCGCGCTCGGCGCCGCCGCCGTGGCGATCGTGGTGCTGGCGCGCGCCGGCCAGCGCGAGCGCCAGGAGAGCGCGATGCTGCGTCTGCGCGCGATGGGCGCCGCCGCCGACGTCGAGGTCGCGCTGCTGCCGCGCGACGAGCGCATAGGCAACCCGCTGGTGCGCTCGGCCGCGTACCTGCTGTGGCGCACCGGCGCCGAGGTCGAGCCGCAGACCGTGAGCCGCGGCCTGCTGGTGCTGCTCCTGCTGGTGCCGCTGACGCTGATGCTGTTCGGCCCGGTGGCCGGCGTGCTGGCGATCGGCGTGATCGCCGCGCTCGGCTATGCCTGGCTCGCCGGGCGCGGCGCCAAGCGCCGCGCCCTGATCCTGGAGCAGCTGCCGGGCTACCTGGAGTCGGTGATCCGCATACTGTCCGCCGGCAACACCCTGGACGAGTCGCTGGCCGCCGCCGCGCGCGGGAGCACGGAGCCGACGCGCACGCTGTTCCTGTCGGTGGGGCGCCAGGTGCGCCTGGGCGCGGCGGTCGAGGACGTGCTGGTGGAGACGGCCGAGATCCACCACCTGCGCGACCTCAAGGTCCTGGGCCTGGCCGCGGCGATCAACCGCAAGTACGGCGGCAGCCTGCGCAACATCCTCAAGAGCCTGATGAACGCCGTGCGCTCGCGCGACGTCGCCGCGCGCGAGCTGAAGGCCCTGACCGCCGAGACGCGCTTCTCCGCCTGGGTCCTGGCCGGCATCGTCATCAGCCTCACGCTCTACATCTACGTGCAGAACCCGAAGTACTACGCCGACATGTGGGCGCAGCCCGGCGGCCGCACCCTGCTGGTGGTCTCGCTGCTGCTGCAACTGGCCGGCATGTTCGCGATCTGGCGCATGGTGCGCTCCGCCGGAGACCCGGGCGCATGACTACGCAGATCTACGCCCTGGTGGTCGGCGCCGCGCTGCTGGTCGGCGTGCTGGCGCTCGGCTTCATGGCCCTGCTGCTGTACCAGGCGCGCGGCCAGATGCGCTTGCAGCAGCGGCTGCAGGGCGCCGGCGTCGGCCTGCGCGACGAGGTCGAGGAGAGCGCCGGCGGCGCGCCGCTGCTGGCGCAGCTGGTGCGGCGCGGCCGCGACCTCGAGCGCCTGGTGGACACGGAGGGCGAGAGCGCGCGCCTGCTGGTGCAGGCCGGCTGGCGCAGCACGCCGGCGCGGGCGCTGTGGTACGCGTTCCAGGCCGCCTGCCCGCTGCTCGGCGTCCTCGTGGTCGCGGCGCTGTGGACCTTCAAGGGCGAACAGACGCGCACCATCTTCATCGTACTTTACGCCTTGATGGCGGTGATCCTGTCCGTGCTGATCCCGCGCTACGTGCTGCGCGGCGCCGCCGAGGGGCGGCGCGAGCGCATCAAGCAGGAGGTGCCGCTGTTCGCGCACTTGCTGGTGCTGCTGTTCGAGGCCGGCCTGTCCACGCGCCAGGCCTTCGCCAGCCTGGTGCGCGAGGGCGGCGGCGTGCTGCCGGAGCTGGGCCGCGAATTCGAGCTGGTGCTGCGCCAGCTGGAGGCCGGCGCCGACACCGGCGACGCGCTGCGCGGCCTGGCCGAGGGACTCGACGTGGCCGACCTGACCGGCGTGCTGGCCGTGCTGCGGCAGGTGGACCGCTACGGCGGCGAGATCCGCGAGCCGCTGCTGGACATGCTCAAGCTGCTGGAGGAGCGCCGCGCGCTGGACATGCGCGAGCGCGTCAACCGCATGTCCGGGCGCATGACCGTGGTCATGGTGATGTTCTTCTTCCCCGCGCTGCTGATCTTCGTCGCCGGCCCGGCGTTCGTCTCGATCCTGCGCGTCCTCGGGCAGGCGGCGGGCCGATGAGGCCCGTCCTCGCCCTCGCCCTCGCCCTCGCCCTCGCGCTTGCCGCCGCCTGCGCCGGCTGCGCGGCGCCGCGCGCGGTGGCGCCGGCCGCCGACGGCGCCGGCGCCGAGGCGCAGGACCAGCGCGTCCACACCGACCTGGTGCGCGGCATGCTGGCCAAGGGCCAGTACTATGCGGCGCTGGCGCACATCCAGGCGCAGAAGAACGCGCGTCCGGCGTCGCTCGAGTTGCGCTTCCTGGAAGCCGAGGCGTTGCGCAGGCTGGAGCGCGTCGCGGAGGCGGAGGCCTTGTACCGCGAACTGCTCGACGGCGCGCTGGCCGGCCCCGCGTACCACGGCCTGGGCCTGCTGTACGCCGAGCGCAACCTGCCGGCCGCGATCGGCCATCTGCAGCAGGCGGTGCGGCGCGGGCCCACCGACGTCGAGGCGCGCAACGACCTCGGCTACGCGCTGATGCTGGCCGGCCGCTATAAGGAGGCGCGCGCCGAACTGGCCACCGCGGTCGAGCTGGACCCCGGCGGCGGGCGTAGCGTCAACAACATGATCGTGCTGCTGATCCTGCAGGGCGACGAGGCGGGCGTGCGGCGCATGGCGCAGCAGGCCGGCCTGTCGGAGAACGCGCTTGCCGGCCTGCGGCAGGAAGCGCAAAGTCTGAAAGGCCGCGCCGCGGGCCGCGGCGCAGCCAGGAGCTAGGGCCATGGGCAGAAAGGCGGGCATCGGATCGGTTGCGGGCTGGATGCTGGTCGCGTCGTTGTTCTCGTGCGCCGCGCAGGCGGCCGAGCCGGCGCCGCTCGGGCGGCAGACCGCCAAGTGGCTGGACTTGCAACGCTCCAACCACGCCGCGCTCGGCGCCGCGCGCCCGCTGCCGGGCGACGCCGCCGACCGCATCTACCAGCGCTATCTCAAGAGCTTTTCGCACCCGGTGCCGGAAAGCTACAACCGCAAGCGCTTCGTCGAGCAGGACTAGGCGATGCGGCGGCGGCATGGCGGCGCGGTGGCGGTCCTCGCGGCCGCTACGCTGCTGCTCGCGATCGCCGCGCTGGCGCTGGCGGTCGACGTCGGCCGCCTGTACCTGGGCCAGCGCGACCTGCAACGCATCGCCAACCTCGCGGCGATGGACGCGGCGCGCGTGGCGACCGAATGCCTGGGCCCGGTCGAGGACCGCCTGGCGGCGGCGCAGGCCGAGGCCCTGCGCAGCGTGCTCACCAACGGCGGCAGTGCCGACTATCTGGAAGCAAGCTCCGTGGCGCTGGGCGCGGAGGCGGTGGACGGCGACGGCACGCGCTACTTCGAGCCGACCGCGGACGAGCAGGCGTACGCCGTGCGGGTGCGCCTGTCCACGCCGACCCCGGCGCGCCTGCTGCCGGCGCTGACCGGCGACGCCGCCGGGCGGACGATGGCGGCGACGGCGTCGGCCAAGTCGGAGCGGGTCGCGTCCCTGTCGGTGTCGGGCCGGATCGCCAACCTCAACCCGTCGCTGACGCTGGTGCCGTACGGCGCTCCGCTGGACCCCGGTTTGAACGTCACGCTGGGCTCCTACCAGTCGTTCCTGGACGTATCGGTCAAGCTGGACGACTTGAGCGCCGGGCTGGGGTTCGCGCAGACCGACGAGTTTCTCGTGACCGAGATCTCCGGCGTGAACCTGTTCGACGCCCTGCTGGATTTCACCGAGGGGACGGTGCGCAACGCCATCGCCACGATCGCCGGCGCGATGGACGGCACCGCGCAGATCGTGCCCGGCGACCTGATCGGGGTCGAGCCCGGCTGGGAGGACCCGGCCGAGGACACGCTCGTCAACGTCGGCGCGCTGGTCCTCGGCACGCTCGAGCGCACGGTGGGCGACCGCGGCATCGAGGTGACGATTCCCCCGCTGCTGGGCCTTCTCGGCACGCCGGGGACGGTGCGGGCCAGCCAGTACACGAGCACGCGCACGGCCACCGGCCCGGCCGGCCGCAAGAGCGGCGGCGAGCCGCGCACGGTCGCCCACACCTCCGCCGGATACGTCCAGGTCGAGCTGCCGGGTGTCAACGTCGCCGGACTCAGCCTGAACCTCAAGATGTTCGCGGACGGCGGCGAGGCCGCCGCCTGGCCCGAGCGCATCGACTGCGCGCGCATGGGCGTGCCGCAGCCGGTGGTTGAGGTGCGCGCGCGTTCCGATGCCGTGCGCGTCGGCATCGGCGAGTTCGACGACATCAATGGCGCCAACCCCACGCCGCGGCCGACCACGATCCTGGAGTTGCCGACGGTGCTCGGCNNNCAAGGTCGGCGCCTACGCCGTGACGCGCGTCGCCGGCAACGACGACGTCGTGTTGTACTACACCGGCCACTTCCAGGACGCGCCGCAGCGGCAGAGCTTCGGTACGCCGCCGGGCGCGACGTTGGGCGGCGTGTACAACGACCTGGCCGGCAGCGTGGAGCTGACCATCGATCCGCCGGTCGCGGAGAGCAATCCCTTGACCCGCCTGACCGTCCAGCAGCTGCGCGCGACCCTGCCCGGCCTGATCGCCCAGGCGCTGCAGTCGCTTTCGGCCGACGCCATCGAGCCGGCGCTGCTGCTCGGCGGCGTCGCGGTGGGCGGCGGCGAGGTCGCGGTCAGCGACGTAAAGGGCGGGCCGCCGCAGCTGTTCGCGCGCTGACGGCCATGCTCCGCATCGGCCTGAAGGATCGGATGGGATACGCCGGCCTGCTTGCCGGCTGGGCCGGCGGCCTGGGCGTCTGCGCGCTGTCGCTGGCCGCGCTGTATCACGCCGGCCGCCTGCAAGCGCGGCTGGACCAGGCGCAGGCCCTGGCGGCGGCGGAAGCGGCACTGCACGCGCCGCTGCTGGAGCGATCCGCCGGCCGCGCGCACGGCGCCGTGCAGGAGCTGATGCGCCAGCCGCTGGGCTTCCGGTACCTGGCGGTGCGCGACGGCGACGGCGTGGTGCTGGCCGCCGCCGGCGCCTTCGACCGCATCCGCCTGCCGGTCTCGGCGGTGCTGACGCAGCAGCTGCGCGAAATCCTGTACGCGCTCACCTCGCGCCACGGCAGCACGCGCTGGCTGGAGGGCGGCCGCACGCTCGGCACGCTGGACTACGCGGTGTCGGACACGGTGCTGCGCCGCGTCCGCGACGAGGCGGTCGCGCGGCTGTGGTGGTTCGGCGCCTTCGGCCTGCTGCTGGGTGGGCCGATGGTGCTCGGCACCACGCTGGCGCTGCGCCGCGGCGCACCCGCGCCGGCCGGCTGGATCGGCCGGCTGGAGGCCGCGCGCGGCGCCGCCGAGGCGCCGGCGCCGGCGGCCGGCGGCCAGGACGGCTACCGCAACCGCGCCGGCGCGGCGCTGGAACAGCTCGGCCGCGCGATGATCGTGATCGACCGCCAGGCGCACGTGCGCTATCTGAACGCCGCCGCCGAGGCGCTGACCGGCTGGTCCGCCGCCGACGCGGCCGGCCGGCTGGTGTACTCGGTGTTCCACCCGATCAACCTCAAGGACGAGCCGATGCTGACGCCGGCCGAGGCCTGCCTGCAGGACGCGACCACGTTCCCGGCGACCGAGTGCCGCCTGCGCGCGCGCGACGGCACGCTGCGGCCGATCGAGGCGATGGCGGCGCGCCTGACCGACGCCGGCGGCGCGACCGAGGGCGCGGTGATGTTCTTCCACGACATCAGTGGGCGCCAGGCCGCGGCGGAGGCGCTGGAGCGCAGCTCGCGCCTGACCCAGGGCGTGATCGACCACCTGGTCGAAGGCGTGCTGACCACCGACACCTCCGGCGTGATCCGCTTCGCCAACGCGCGCGCGCTGCGCATGTTCGGCTACGCGCGCGAGGAACTGGAGGGCGTGACCGTCACCAAGCTGATGCCGGTGCCGTTCCTCAACTCGCCCGGCATCAAGCTCGGCGATTACATCGCCGCCAAGCACGGACCCAAGCTGCCCAAGGTGGTGGGCTGGCGCAAGGACGCCACCACCTTCCCGGTCGAGCTGGTGGTGGAGCCGATGCGCCTGGACGAGGGCGAGGAGGGGCTGGTGGTGGTGGTGCGCGACATCACCGACCGCCTGCGCAGCGAGAACCTGACGCTGCGCCTGGGCCGCCTGCTCGACAACGCCGCCGAGGAGGTCTACATCTTCGACGCGCAGTCGCTGTACTTCCTGGAGGTGAACCGCGGCGCGCAGCGCAACCTCGGCTACCGGCCGGACCAGCTGTCGCGCATGACGCCGCTGTCGATCTCCTCCGGGCTCGACCCGGAGACCTTCCAGGACTATCTCGCCCGCCTGCGCGGCGGCGAGCAGGACCACCTCGTCTACCGCTGCGCGCACCAGCGCGCCGACGGTAGCACCTACCCGGTGGAGGTGCGGCTCAACTTCTCGCGCGACGAGGAGCCGCCGGTGTTCATGGCGATCGCCTCCAACATCAGCGAGCGCCAGGCCAACGAGGAGCGCCTGCAGTTCCTGGCGCACCACGACGCGCTCACCGGCCTGCCCAACCGCGCCGTGCTCGACGACCGCCTGCAGCAGGCCGTGCTCCAGGCCGGACGCACCGGGCGCGGCGTGGCGGTGCTGTTCCTCGACCTCGACCGCTTCAAGCAGATCAACGACACCTTCGGCCACGAGGCCGGCGACGCCATCTTGCGCCAGACCGCCGAGCGCCTGCAGGACACGCTGCGCGCCTCCGACACGGTGGCGCGCCTGGGCGGCGACGAGTTCGTCGCCGTCGCCGGCGGCATGCGCGACACGCACGACGCCGAGGTGCTGGCGCAGAAGCTGCTGGCCTGCTTCGAGCACGGTTTCGAGGTCGGCGGCCGGGTGCTGAACCTGCGGGCCAGCATCGGCGTCACCGTCTACCCGTACGACGAGTCCGATCCGGAGACCCTGCTGCATCACGCCGACGCCGCGATGTACGAGGCCAAGCAGGCGGGCCGCGCCGGCTATCGCGTGTTCCGGCCGGAGCTGTCGCCCGAGCGCAGCCGCCACCTGATGCTGGCGCGCGACATCTACGGCGCGCTGGCGCTGTCGCAGCTGGAGCCGCTGTTCCAGCCCGCGGTCGAGCTGCCGGGCGGGACCGTGCGCGCGCTCGTGGCGGATTTCCACTGGCGCCATCCGCGCTACGGCAGCGTGCCGTCCGGCGAGGTGCTGGAAACGGCGCGCGGCGCGCACCTGTCGAGCGAGCTGGAGATGTGGCTGCTGCGCGCCGTGTGCCAGGACTACCCGCGCAGCGCCGCTGCCGCGCTGCCGGTGGTGGTGCCGTTTTCCGCCTGGCAGCTGCGCGACCTGACGCTGCGCGAGCGCATGACCGAGCTGTTCCAGCGATTCCCCGCGCAGGCCGGCGCGCTGGTGCTGGGGCTGTCCGAGGACGCGCTGGACGAGGCGCGCGAGGCGGCGGGGGCGCTGGCCTTCCTGCGCGAGCGCGGCGCCCGATTCTGCCTGCTCGGGGTCGGCGGCGGCTTCGCCACGCTCAACCGGATCGGCGCGCTGCCGGTGGAATTCGTGATGCTACCGGAATCGCTGGTGGCGGGCGCCTTGCAGGGCAAGGAGTCGGCGGCGCTGCTGCGGTCGGTGCTGGGCACCGCGCGCGGCCTGCACCTGCCGGTGGTGGCCTGCGGCGTGGCGACGGCGGAGGCGCGCGCCTACCTGGAAAACGTCGGCTGCAACCTCATGTGCGGCCCGCTGCTGCGCGCCGGGCTGGCGGCCGACGAGCTGGGTGCGTACATCGGGTCGAAGACCGTCCGGGCGCTTTGAGGCACGCTACTTGAGGTAGAGCGCCAGCACGTCGCAGCCGGCGCGCTGCACCACCCCTTCCTCGGTGTGGCTGAACAGCGCCGACAGGCCGCGCCGCGGATGGTGGCCGACCACGATCAGGTCGACGCCGCCTTCGCGCGCCACGCGCAGGATCTCGGTGGTGACGCTGCCGATCGCCACCTGCGCGCGCTCCGTCGGAATGCCGAGTGCGTGGCACCATTCGTGCAGCCGCCCTTCGGCCTGCTGGGCGCGCTCGCGCGACAGGTCGATCGGCGCGGTCAGCAGCGCGTCGCCGGCCGGGTCGACCGGCAGGTACTCGACCACGTGCAGGATCGAGAGGCGCGCGTCGAACACCCGTGCCAAGTCGCGCGCCCGTGCCATCACCGCCTGGCCGGACTCGTGGATTTCCACCGCCGCCAGCACGTGGGTGTAGCGTGTCGTCTGCGCCGCCATCGCTGCCTCCGGTCTTGCCGTCTTCGACCTAGTATTGCCCGGCGGCGGCCGGCGTCAAGCCAGAGTCTCTTCCAATGTGAAATGAGTCTGAAGGCGGGGTCGCGTTTCCAGCGTGAAATGAGTCTGTAGCGGATCGGGGCCTGTTCATGATGGGCGGATGCACGCCATCATGATTGACGAATCGCTCAAGACGATCGACCA
>JACPFV010000032.1 GCA_016182805.1 Gammaproteobacteria bacterium | reverse complement strand
CGCATCGTCGGCACTCGTCGATCGACTACTTGTCACCCGTCAACTACGAGAGGAGGATCACATCACAGCACATCAAACCCGCTCCAACTGGCGGCTTGAATCCCAAGTCGCCATCCGTCCACTGAAGCGGGGCAACTCCACCGCGCTGTTCAAGCTGCACCTTGGCTTGGCTCGTCACGTATTCTCCAGGACCTTGAGGATGCGCTCGCGCGGGCGGCCGTCGGCCCATTCCCAGCAGCGCAGGTCGAGCACGCCCTTGACATCGAGCGAGACGATCAGCTGGTACGCGTCCGGGTAGCTCCAACCGGCGCGGTCGTGCCCGGACGGCGCCGGCGGCGCCGCGGGGTGGGAGTGGTACACGGCCCACAGCCGCTCGCCGCGCTCGCGCATGGCCTTCATCGCCGCGATCTGTTGCGCCGGGTCCAGCTCGAAGCGCCGGCCGGCGTCCGCCGCGACGTTGCGGACCGGATACAGGCTGCGCGGGCCTCCCGCGTCGGCGCCGACCAGGCCGCAGACTTCCGACTCCGGCGAGACTTGCGCCTCGTGCAGCAGCCGGATCGCCATGCGGCGCGGAATGTACAGGGCGGCATCAGCCATGGCGTCCTCCGCAAACGGGACAGGCGGGGTCGCGCTTGAGCGCAACGGTCTTCCATTTCATCTGCCGGGCATCCCACAGGTGCAAACGGCCGACATCATCGCCAATTCCGAGCAGAAGTTTGAGTGCCGCCAGCGCCTCGAGGCTGCCGACCACGCCGACCACCGGCCCCAGGATGCCGCCGTCTTCGCAGGTTTCCTGCGCCTCGCCGGTCTGCGGGTACAGGCAGGCGTAGCAGGGGCTGTCGGCGCGGCGCGTGTCGAACACGGCGATCTGCCCTTCCAGGCGGATCGCGGCGCCGGACACCAGCGGCTTGCGCCCGCGCACACAGGCGGCGTTGATGGCGAAGCGGCTGGGGAAGTTGTCGGTGCAGTCGAGCACGACATCGGCCGACGCGACTGCGGCGGCGAGGCCCGTTTCGTCCAGGGGGCCGGGCAGCACCTCGACCTCCACGTCCGGATTCAGGCCGGCCAGCCGCGCCTGCGCGGCCTGCGCCTTGTCGCGTCCGAGGTCGGCCTGTCCGTACAGGACCTGGCGTTGAAGATTGGTCGCTTCCACGCGGTCGCGATCGGTCAGCAGCAGGCGGCCGACGCCGGCGGCGGCCAGGTACAGGGCGGCGGGCGACCCCAGGCCGCCGAGGCCGACCACCAGCGCCGTGGAATCCTTCAGCAACTGCTGGCCGTTGACCCCGACCTCCGGAAGAATGACCTGGCGCGAGTAGCGCGCGAATCCACTCATTGGCGTCGTCCTCCACTGGCCCGCTCGTGACCGGCCAGGTCGCGGCGGCTCTGCACATCCTCGAAGCCGCTCGCTTGGAGCAGCGCACGCACCGCGCCGCCCTGCGTCGCGCCATGTTCCACCAGCAGCCAGCCGCCGTCCTCCAGGTACTGGGGCGCGGCTTCGACGATGGCGCGCAGGTCCGCAAGACCGTCGGGGCCGGCGGTGAGCGCCCGCGCCGGCTCGTGACGCAGGGCGTCCAGGTGCGGGTCGCCCTCGGCCACGTACGGCGGATTGGAGACGACCAGGTCGAAGCGCAGGCCGTCGACCGCCTCGAACCAGCGCCCGCGGCGGAACGAAACCTGGTCCAGGCCCAGCGCCCGCGCGTTGCCCGCGGCCACCGCCAGCGCGGCGTCGGAAACGTCGGTCGCCCACACCGTCGCGTCGCGGCACTCGCTGGCCAGGGCCAGGGCGATCGCGCCGCTGCCGGTCCCCAGGTCGGCGATGCGCGGCGCCGGCTTGTCCTGGACGCACTCCAAGCCCCACTCCACCAGCAGCTCGGTCTCGGGGCGCGGCACCAGCACGTCCGGCGTCACCCGCAGCGACAGGGACCAGAAGTCCTTCGTGCCGGTGAGATACGCCACCGGTTCGCCGCCGGCGCGGCGGGCGACGATGTCGCGGAAGCGCGCCTCCGCTTCCGGCGGCAGCGCCTCGTCGTCGCGCGCGATCAACTGGGCGCGCGTCCAGCCCAGCACATGGCCGAGCAGGATCTCGGCGTCCAGGCGCGCCGAATCGCCGGCGCCGCGCAGTTGCGCGGCCGCCTCGCGCAGCAGCGCGCGCGGGTTCACGCCTCGCCCAGCTCCGCAAGCTGCTCGGCCTGATGCTCGGCCAGCAGCGGCCCGATCACCGCCTCCAGGTCTCCCTCGATGATCCGGGGCAGCTGGTACAGGGTCAGGTTGATGCGGTGGTCGGTCAGGCGCGACTGCGGGAAGTTGTAGGTGCGGATGCGTTCGGAGCGGTCGCCGGTGCCGACCAGCTTCTTGCGCGTGGCCGCCACCTCCTTTTCCTGCTTGCTGCGCTGGACGTCGAGCAGGCGCGCTTGCAGCAGCGCCATGGCGCGCGCCCGGTTCTTGTGCTGCGATCGCTCGTCCTGGCATTCGACCACGATGCCGCTGGGCAGGTGGGTGATGCGGATCGCCGACTCGGTCTTGTTGACGTGCTGCCCGCCGGCGCCGCTGGAGCGGAAGGTGTCGACCTTGAGGTCGGCGGGGTTGATGTCCACCGCCTGCGCCTCCTCGATTTCCGGCAGCACCGCGACGGTCGCGGTCGAGGTGTGGATGCGACCCTGCGCCTCGGTCTCCGGCACGCGCTGCACGCGGTGGGCGCCGGACTCGAACTTGAGCGCCGAGTAGGCGCCGAAGCCGGCGATGCGCGAGATGATCTCCTTGTAGCCGCCGTGCTCGCCGGGGCTGGACGACAGGATTTCCACGGCCCAGCCGCGCGACTCGGCATAGCGCGTGTACATGCGGTGCAGGTCGCCGGCGAAGATCGCCGCCTCGTCGCCGCCCGCGGCCGCGCGGATTTCGAGGAACACGTTGTTGTTGTCGAGCGGGTCGCGCGGCACCAGGAAGCCGCGCAGGCGCTCCGCCAGCGCCTCGCGCGCGCGCTCCTGCGCCGGCAGCTCGGCCTGCGCCAGCTCGCGCAGCTCCGCATCGGCGTCGGCGGCCATCTGCCGCAGGCTCTCGATCTCCCGCGTCGCCTTGCGGTAGTCCTCGTAGGCCTCCGCGACCGGGCCGAGCTGGGCGTATTCCTGCGAGTAGCGGCGGAATTTCTCGGCGTCGCCGATCACCTCCGGCTGCGACAGCTCGCGCTCCAGCTCCTGGCGCCGGCCGGCCATGCGTTCGAGTTTGGTGAGAAGTGAGGGTTTCATGTCGGGAGACGGGGCACGGAGGACCGGGGACGGCGGGCGGGACAACGGGCATCGCCGTCCCCTGTCCGCCGTCTCCCGTCCCCCTAATTTTCGGGCAGGTCGAACAGCTTCTGCACGCTGTTGAGCAGCAAGGCCTGTTCGATGGCGTCGGTCTCGCGCAGCTTGGCGCTGGGCGCGTGCAGCAGCTTGTTGCTGAGCGTGTCGGCGACGTAGGCCAGCACCTCGTCGGCGGGGGCGCCGGCGGCGAGCTTGCGCCGCGCCTTGTCCAGCACCTCGTCGCGGTAGTCGCGCGCCTTGGCGCGCAGCGCGCGGATCGTCTCGGCCGAGTCGCGCGCCTCCATCCAGCGCGCGAACTCGCGCGCGTGCGCCTCGACCAGCGCCTCGGCCTGGCGCGCCGCGTGGCTGCGGTTCTTGAGGTTTTCCGCGATCACGCCGCGCAGGTCGTCCACGGTGTACAGATAAATGTCTTCCAGCTCGGCGACGCGCGGGTCGATGTCGCGCGGCACTGCCAGGTCGATCATGAACACCGGCTTGCGCCGGCGGCGGGCGATGGCGCGCTCCATGGTCGAGCGCTCGATCACGTGGCCGCGCGCGCCGGTGCTGGAGATGACGATGTCGGCGTCGGTCAGATAGGTGCCCAGGTCGTTCAGGCTCACGGCGTAGCCGCGCACCTCGCGCGCCAGGCGCTCGGCGCGCTCCAGGCTGCGGTTCACCACCACCAGCCGTCCGATGCCCTGCCCCTGCAGGTGCTTGGCGATCAGGGTGCCGATCTCGCCGGCGCCGACCAGCAGGGCCGTGGCGTTGTGGAAATCGGCGAAGATGCGCCGCGCCATCTGCACCGCGGCATAGGCCATCGTCACCGGATGCGCGCCGATCTCGGTGCTGGAGCGCACCAGCTTGGCGACCGCGAACGAGTGCTGGAACAGGCGCGACAGCACCGGCCCCAGGCTCTTGACCTGGGCCGCCTGCGCAAACGCGCCCTTCATCTGGCCCAGGATCTGCGGCTCGCCCAGGATCATCGAATCCAGCCCGGAGGCCACGCGCAGGCTGTGTTGCACCGCGCCGAAATCGCGGTGCGTGTACAGGTGCTTTTCGAGCACACCTTCCGGCGCCTCGCGCTCGCGCCGCCACCACTCGACGATGCGCGCCCCATCCTCGGCCTCGGTCATGGCGAAGATTTCGGTGCGGTTGCAGGTGGAAACGATGGCCGACTCCGCAATGCCGGGCAACGCGCGCAGGCGCGCCAGCGCCGCGGGCACGTCGCCGTCGGCAAACGCCAGACGCGAACGCACCTCGACCGGAGCGCTGTGGTGGCTGAGACCTAGATTGAGGAGGGCCATGGAATCGTGCGCGAATTCTGGGGCACAGTGGGCGCCCAAACAAGCGCGGCCGGCAACCCCGCCCCGCAAGCCCGGCGGCACCGGCAAACCCCTTTGGCATCAGGGAACTGGGGTATAGTGGCCGCAGTCCCACGTGCATTGTCCAGGCGTATCTTTCCCGTGCCTCCTCAATACCATCGACTGGCCCCGGCGCTGGGCCTCTGCGTCGTCGGCTGGGCGACGCTCGGCGGTGCCGCCTGCGCCGCCGTGCCGGTGTCGGAGCCGAAATTCGGCTCCGCCGAGGCGACAGCCGAGTACTACATCCTCGCCGGCGAGATGGCGGCCAACCGCAAGCAGCCGGCGCTGGCGGCGGCATCCTTCCTCAAGGCGCTGGACAACGTGCCCGACGCCGGCCTGGCCGAACGCGCCACGGCGCTGGCGCTGAACGCCGCCGACGAGGACCTGGCGCTGCGCGCCGCGCGGCGCTGGCTGGAGCTGGAGGAGACCAGCCTGGAGGCGCGCGAGGTGATCGCGCGCGTCGCCCTGCGCAAGGGTCTGCTGGACGAGACCTACGAGCAGGGCGCGGCGATCGTCCGCGGCCACGCCGGCGGCGAGGACGAGGGCTTTCGCCACGTCGCGCTGCTGCTGTCGCAGGAAGCGGCACACGGCGAGGGCGCCCTCGCGGTGCTCAAGCGGCTGCGCGAGAGCTGGTCGCAGCTGGCCGGCGCCCACTACGCGGTCGGCCTGGCCGCCCTGCGCTTCCAGGACCCGGAGCTGGCCGAGTCCTCGGCGCGCGAGGCGCTGCGCCTGCAACCGGATTCGCGCGAGGCGCTGCTGCTGCTCACCGGCGTCCTGGTCAAGCGCGGGAACCTCGAGGCCGCGGACCAGGTGGTGGACGAAATCCTCAAGGACGGCAAGACGCCCGCCGCCGAGCTGCGGCTGGGCTACGTCAAGCTGCTGCTCGACGGCAATCACTATGCCCACGCGCAGCGCCAGCTGGACCTGATCCTGCGCGGCGACCCGAACAACGCCGACGCGCACTTCGCGCTGGGCCTGCTGGCGCTGGAGGCGCAGAACGCCGACGTGGCGGAGACTCATTTCAAGGCGGTCGCGGCCCAGGGCGCGCGCAAGGCAGACGCGGCCTATTACCTCGGCCGGATCGCGGAGCTGCGCGACCGGCCGGACGACGCGCTGCGCTGGTACGAGCAGGTCACGGGCGGCAACCAGACGGTCGACGCGGCGGTGCGCCGCGCCCTGCTGCTGGGCGAACGGGGCAAGCTGGACGAGGCGCGCGGCCTGCTCGAACGCCAGCGGCGACTGTTCCCGCCGCTGGCGACGCGCTTCTACCTGGCGGAAGGCGAGCTGCTGCTGCAAGCCAACCGCGACGAGCAGGCGCTGGCGGTGTACGAGACCGCGCTGCAGCAGGACCCGGACAACGCAGACCTGTTCTACGCCCGTTCGCTCGCGTTCGAGCGCCTGAACCGGATCGACCGGGCCGAGGCCGACCTGCGCCGCATCCTGGACGCCGACAAGGACGACGCCCGCGCGCTCAACGCGCTGGGCTACATGCTGGCGGTCCATACCGAGCGCCTGGAGGAGGCGCGCGGGCTGATCGGACGCGCCATGGAGCTGGACCCCGACGACGCCGCCGTCATCGACTCGATGGGCTGGGTGCACTACCGGCTCGGCAACCTCCAGGAAGCGCGCAGCCTGCTGGAAAAGGCCTTCGACAAGTTCAAGGACCCGGAAGTGGCGGCGCACCTGGGCGAGGTGCTGTGGAAGATGGGCGACAAGGACCGCGCCCGCGCCATCTGGGATGCGGCGCTGTCCGAAGACCCGGACCACCGGGTCTTGCGCGAGACGGTGGACCGCCTGACACGGTGAATTTCCGGGCATCCAGCCGCCTGGCCCTCGCGGCCGGCATCGTCCTGTTACTCGGAGGTTGTTCCATCTTGAGCAAGAAAGACCGACAAGCGGACCTGGCCTGGGAAGCGCGGCGCGCGCGCCTGGAGCTACTCGACCGCTTCACCCTGCAGGCGCGCGTGTCCTCCGGCGGGCTGTTCGGCGTCAAGGGCCACCTGAACTGGCGCCAGCGCCCGGACAATTTCGACATCCGCGTCAGCGGCCCCTTCGGCATCGGCGCCGTGAGCATTGCCGGCACCCTGGACCACGTCGAGATCCGCACCGCCAAGGGCTCCATCACCACGCCGGATCCGGAGGGCTTCCTGCACGACAAGCTCGGCTGGAGCTTTCCGGTCGCGCACCTGCGCTACTGGGCGCTGGGCCTGCCCTCGCCCCAGTCGGACGCCGACCTGGAGCTTGACGACGACGGCCGCGTGGTCGCGCTCAACCAGGACGACTGGAAGCTGAGCTACGACGAGTATCGGCGGGCCGGCGCGGTCGAGCTGCCGCGCAAGTTCGAGGTCAGCAACGACGAGGTGCGGATCAAGGTCGTCGTCGACGACTGGTCCGACCTGCCGGAGCCGTAGCCCGACCGGGCGGACGCCGCCGCATCCCGCGCCACCTATGACCGAAGGTCCCCTGACGGGCGATTTCCCCTGGCCGGCCCCGGCCAAACTGAACCTGTTCCTGCACATCCTCGGCCGCCGCGCCGACGGCTATCACGACCTCCAGTCCGTGTTCCAGATGCTGGATTACGGCGACGACCTGTATTTCGAGCCGCGCGACGACGGCGCGGTGCGTCGCGTCGGGGGCCCGGCCGGCATCCCGCAGGACGAGGACCTGGTCGTGCGCGCCGCGCGCGCATTGCAGGCCGCGACCGGCTGCCGCCAGGGCTGCGACATCCGCGTGCACAAGCGCATCCCGCTCGGCGGCGGCCTGGGCGGCGGCAGCAGCGACGCCGCGACCACCCTGGTCGCCCTCAACCTGATCTGGCGTACCGGCCGCACCACCGACCAGCTTGCCGCGCTGGGCCTCACGCTCGGCGCCGACGTGCCGGTGTTCGTGCGCGGCACCGCCGCCTGGGCCGAGGGCGTGGGCGAGCGCCTGCGGCCGGTGGAGGTGGCGGAGCCCTGGTTCCTGGTGGTCACGCCCAGGCTTGCGATCGGCACCAGGGAAATCTTCAACGCGCCGGAGCTGCCGCGCGACTCGGCGCCGATCGGCTGGCGCGACTTCCTGCAAGGCCGCCACCGCAACGACTGCGAGGCGACGGTCTGCGCGCGCTACCCCGAGGTGCGCCGCGCCCTGGACTGGCTGGGCCGCTTCGCCCCCTCGCGCATGAGCGGCACCGGTGCCTCGGTATTCGCGGCCTTTGCCGAGCGCACGCAGGCGACCGCGGTCCGCGACCAGGTCCCGACCGAGTGGAATGCTTTCATCGCCCGCGGCTGCAATCGTTCGCCGCTATATCTGGCGGCGGAGACCTGGGCCAAGCCATAATGCGCGCCCCGTAAGGGACGATGGAGACCATTGGGGCGTCGCCAAGTGGTAAGGCAGCGGGTTTTGATCCCGCCATTCGGTGGTTCGAATCCATCCGCCCCAGCCAAATTTGAATGCCCCGCGCGCGAACGCGGCGGCGATCCCAGAGTCCCGATCAACGACTTCCAGCCGACGAGCGCCCCGCAATGGCCGACAGCTCCCTGATGCTTTTCACCGGCAACGCGAATCCCGCGTTGGCCCAGGAAATCGCCGCCTACCTCAAGCAGCCGCTGGGGCAAGCCCACGTGGACCGCTTCTCGGACGGCGAGGTCCAGGTCGAAATCCTGGAAAACGTCCGCGGTCGCGACGTGTTCGTGATCCAGCCCACCTGCCAGCCGACCAACGACAGCATCATGGAGCTGTGCATGATGCTGGACGCGCTCAAGCGCGCCTCGGCCGGCCGCATCACGGCGGTCATCCCCTACTTCGGCTACGCGCGCCAGGACCGCCGCATCCGCAGCGCGCGCGTGCCGATCTCGGCCAAGGTCGTGGCCGACCTCATCACCGCCTCCGGCGCCAGCCGCGTGCTGACGGTGGACCTGCACGCCGACCAGATCCAGGGCTTCTTCAACATCCCGGTGGACAACGTCTATGCCTCGCCGATCCTGCTCGGCGACATCTGGCGGCAGAAATACGAGAACCTGATCGTGGTGTCGCCGGACGTCGGCGGCGTGGTGCGCGCCCGCGCCCTCGCCAAGCGCCTGGACGACGCCGACCTGGCGATCATCGACAAGCGCCGTCCCAAGCCCAACGAAGCCAAGGTGATGAACATCATCGGCGACGTCCGAGGCCGCAGCTGCGTGCTGATCGACGACCTCGTCGACACCGCCGGCACCCTGGGCCAGGCCGCCGGCGCGCTGAAGGCGGAAGGCGCGCTGCGCGTGGTCGCCTACGTCACCCACGCCGTGCTGTCCGGCGCGGCGGTCAAGAACATCACCAACTCCCAGCTCGACGAGCTGGTCGTCACCGACACCATTCCCCTGCGCCCCGACGCCGCCACCTGTCCCAAGGTCCGGCAGCTGCGCATCGGCGGCATGCTCGCCGAGACGATCCGGCGCATCGCGGCGGAGGAATCGGTCAGCTCGCTGTACGTGGATTAGCCGGATCGCCCGCAGCGCCGGCCGCTTTTCGTGTAAAATCCGCGCCCCCATGGCGCCTGGTCGCGGGCGCCGTGTTGTTTTTATTGGAGAAATCAATGAAAGAATCGTTTGTCGTAAACGCCGAAGTCCGCGCGCTGCAGGGCAAGGGTGCGAGCCGCCGCCTGCGCCGCGAGGGCAAGGTCCCCGCCATCATCTACGGTGGCAAGGAACAGCCTCAGCAACTACTGCTGAACCATCACGAGATGGCCAAGCATCTGGAGACCGAGGCGTTCTATTCCCACATCCTGACGGTCAAGCTCGCCGGCAAGGACCAGAAGGCGGTGCTCAAGGACATCCAGCGCCACCCGTCGAAGCCGATCCTGATGCACTTCGACTTCCAGCGCGTGTTCGAGGACGTCGCGATCCGCATGCATGTGCCCCTGCACTTCAAGGGTGCCGAGGTGTGCCCGGGCGTGAAGACCGGCGGCGGCCTCGTCGAGCACCACCTGAACGAGGTGGTGGTCGAGTGCCTGCCCAAGCACCTGCCGGAGTTCATCGAAGTGGACCTGTCCGCGCTCAACGTGAACGAGTCCGTCCACCTGTCGCAGCTGAAGCTGGCCGAGGGCGTCAAGCTGGTCGAGCTGAAGCACGGCAACGACAAGTCGGTGGTCTCGATCCACCTGCCGCGCGCGATGGAAGAGGAAGCGGCAACCGCCGCCCCGACCGCGGCCGAAGTGCCGGCGCTGGCGCAGAAGGCAGAAGCTGCCCCGGCCGCGGGTGCCGCTCCTGCCGCGGGCGCCAAGGCCGAGGCCAAGCCGGAAGCCAAGAAGGACGAGAAGAAGAAGTAAGCTTCGCCTTCGCGCGGACGCGCCCCCGGTCGGGACCGGAGCCTGCCGGGGGCGTTTGCCGTTGAGGCGCCCTCGAATCCGGTATGGCGAACGAAAAGCTGCGCGCAGTCGTCGGCCTGGGCAATCCCGGGTCGCAGTACGCGCGCACGCGGCATAACGCCGGCTTCTGGTTCGTCGACCGCCTGGCGGAGATCGGCGGCGGCACGTTCCGCGCCGACTCCAAGTTCCAGGGCGAGCTGGCGCAGGCGCGCGTCGGCGCCGAGACCCTGCTGCTGCTCAAGCCCGCCACTTTCATGAACCGCAGCGGCGACGCCGCGCGCGCGCTGGCGGCGTTCTACAAGTTGCAGGCGCCCGATATCCTGGTCGCGCACGACGAGCTGGACCTGCCGGCCGGCACCCTGCGGCTCAAGGCCGGCGGCGGCCACGGCGGGCACAACGGCCTGCGCAGCCTGCACCAGCACCTGGGCGAAGGCTACCTGCGGCTGCGCATCGGCATCGGCCATCCCGGCCAGAAGGAGCTGGTGCACGATTACGTGCTGAACCGCCCCTCCGTCGCCGACGAAAAACTCATCCGGGACGGCATCGAAGCCGCCCTCGCGGTCGTACCCACGCTGCTGGACAAGGGCTGGGAACGTGCCGTCCACCAATTGCATAGCCAAGGCTGACCATGGGAATCAAATGCGGAATCGTGGGCCTGCCCAATGTCGGCAAGTCCACCCTGTTCAACGCGCTGACCAAGGCGCAGATCGCGGCGGAAAACTATCCCTTCTGCACGATCGACCCCAACGTCGGCGTCGTGCCGGTGCCGGACCCGCGCATGGACGCGCTGGCGGCCATCGTCAAGCCGCAGAAGTGCGTTCCGACGACCGTGGAATTCGTCGACATCGCCGGCCTGGTCGCCGGCGCCAGCAAGGGCGAAGGCCTGGGCAACCAGTTCCTCGCGCACATCCGCGAGACCGACGCCATCGCCCACGTCGTGCGCTGCTTCGACAACGACGACATCGTCCACGTCGCCGGCAAGCCCGACCCGATCCGCGACATCGAGACCATCAACACCGAGCTGGCGCTGGCCGACCTGGAAGGCGTCAGCAAGGCCGTCGAGCGTGTGCACCGCCAGATCAAGACCGGCGACAAGACCGCCGTCGCCAAGCACGAGTTGCTCAAGCGCGTGCAGGCGCAACTGGATCAGGCCAAGCCCGTGCGCAGCCTGAAGCTGGAAGCCGAGGAATTGGCCACGCTGAAGGAATTGGGGCTGGGCCTCATCACCGCCAAGCCGGCCCTGTACATCGCCAACGTGGATGAGAACACCCTGCGCCACGGCAACGAATACTTGAAGCGCGTGCAGGCCCACGCCGCCGCCGAGCACGCCGAGGTGGTGCCGGTGTGCGCCGCGATCGAGGCCGAGATTGCCCAGCTCGACGATCGGGACAAGGTGGAGTTTCTCAAGGACCTCGGCCTGGAAGAGCCCGGCCTGAACCGCGTAATCCGCGCCGCCTACCGGCTGCTCGGTCTCCAGACGTACTTCACCGCCGGAGTGAAGGAAGTCCGCGCGTGGACCGTGAAGGTCGGCGCCACCGCCCCCCAGGCCGCCGGCGTGATCCACAGCGACTTCGAGCACGGCTTCATCCGCGCCGAGGTCGTGTCCTACGCCGACTTCATCCAGCACAAGGGCGAATCCGGCGCCCGCGAGGCCGGCAAGTGGCGCCTGGAAGGCAAGGAATACGTCGTGCAGGAAGGCGACGTGATGCACTTCCGCTTCAACGTGTAGCGTTTGCCGCTGCCGAAGGATTTCCTTAAACTCTGCGCCCCTTCGCGATCCCGAATCGCGCAACGCCGGGATTCGCACAGACCAGCGGTTTTCCAGCGTGGTGATGTAGCTCAGACGGTTAGAGCGCGGCACTCATAATGCTGAGGTCGGCGGTTCGATTCCGCCCATCACCACCAATATTCCAAAAACCAACCGTTCTCGGTTGGTTTTTTTGCACGTTTTCCCCTCTGTTGGCGCGGATCCCGGGCATGGTCTCGCGAGCGCCACCCCTTCCAACCCGACGTTCCCACCCTCACCGACGCCTCTCTGTTCTCCGTTTTCTCTGGTGGCCTCGCGAGCGTTGCGAGGGCACTTCCTTTGCTGGCGCGGGTTTAGAGGCGGTGGGTTGTGGCCGGAGACTGCTAGAGCAAGGGCGACTGAACTTCATGACATTGGCCAGGCTCCTTCTCCGACTCGACTGGCGCGGCCTCGAACAGATCCACCGGCGCGAGCTTGAGCAGGTTTGAGGCGTCGGCGAGCGTGCCGTGCAGCCAGCCGATTGGAGATGCGAGTGGTCAGCTCACGCGCGGCCTTGTCGGTGAAGGTGACGACCAGCAGTGACTCGGGCGCCACGCCCTTCTCGGTGATGAGATAGACGATGCGCTCGACCAGGGTGAAGGTCTTACCCGAACCCGGTCCGGCAATGATGAGCACCGGACCGTCGATGGCCAGGATGGCTTCGAGTTGCTGGGTGTTGGCCTTGGACTGGAGGGCGACAGCGCTGGAAGTCATTCCGCTCCCTCGTCGTCATCCACCATCGCCTTGCCGATGCGGCTGGCAATCCAGTTGTCCAGATCGCCCTTCCTGAATCGCCACGTGCCGCCGAGCTTGAAAGCCGGGAGCTTGCCGCTCGCGGCAAGGCGATAGACCGTGCGCTTAGGCGGCGGCAAGAAATAAAGGTGACGGGTTCAGCGTTCGAGAGCCTGGTCGGACCGGTTGTTTACCAAGTCAGTTGTTACCGTTATTTATTTACAGAGCCTTACCTGCCTTCAGATAGGCGGCGACCTCATCAATCGTGAGGATTTCGTCCGGCTGGTCGCTCATCGGCTTTCCGGTGTCATTTGCGCTGTGCTTGGTTCGCTGCCGTATCAGTATTTTCCAATCCGTAAATGAGTCTGAAACGGGGGGGGGTGAATCTGGAGCGGGAGGGGTAGCGTCAGGCGCGACGCTGCTCCTGCTCGGCGATGGACTGGAAGAGTTTTCTCCGTGCGG
>JACPFV010000035.1 GCA_016182805.1 Gammaproteobacteria bacterium | reverse complement strand
GTCGCCGCACCGGCCCGGCCCGCTGCGGCGGCCGATGCGGGCTGGTATGTCCAGATCGGCAGCTTCAGCAAGCCGGACAATGCCCAGGCGGCCGCGGCGCGAATGCGTGCGCTGGGCCACGCCGGCGAGGTGCGCGCCATGCCGGGCCGCTCGGGCGCGATCCACCGCGTGCGCATCGGCCCGTATCGCTCGCGCGAGTCGGCGGAGGCGGCGCGCCGCGCGGCCGAGGCGCAGGGATTCCGCGGCGCACGGGTGGCGCAGGCCGGGTCGGAGTGACGGAGTGCTAGAATCCGCGCCTCGTGATGGTTGGCTCGAGCGCGCATGATCTGGGTGGATTGGGGCATTTTGTTCGTCGTCGTCGTGTCGGTCCTGATCGGCCTGTTCCGCGGTTTCACCCGCGAGGTGCTGGGGCTGCTCACCTGGGTCGCGGCGCTCTGGCTGGCATGGGTTCTGGGCGACAACCTGGCGCAGCGCCTGGAATCCTCGATCTCCGTCCCGCAGGTGCGGATGGCGGCCGCCTACGGCCTGCTGTTCCTGGCCGGCCTCATCGGCGGCTCGATCGCGACCTTCGCGATCTGCAGGACCGTCAAGGAAAGCCCGTTCGCGCGCACCGATCGCGTGGTCGGCGCCGGCTTCGGCCTTCTGCGCGGGCTGGCCTTGGTCGCGGTGTTCGTGCTGTTCGCGGGCATGACCAGCGCGCGGCAGGACGATTGGTGGAAGAAATCCGTCCTGATCGGCCACGTCGAGTGGCTGGCCGACGGCCTGGCCCGGGTCATCCCGGCGGCCTGGCTCGAATCCCTGAAACCGGGCGTGTAGCCCCTCCTAGGCGAACCTGATCTATATGTGCGGAATCGTTGGTCTTGTCTCCCATAACCCGGTCAACCAGGAGCTGTACGACGCGTTGACCGTGTTGCAACACCGTGGGCAGGACGCCGCCGGCATCATCACCATGGACGGGGATCGCCTGCACCTGCGCAAGGACAACGGGCTGGTGCGCGACGTGTTCCACTCCGATGAGCACATGATCCGCCTGCGCGGCAAGGTCGGCATCGGCCACGTGCGCTATCCGACCGCCGGCTGCTCCAGCGCGTCGGAGGCGCAGCCGCTGTACACCAACATGCCGTATGGCATCGCGCTGGCGCACAACGGCAACCTGACCAACGCCGAGCAGCTCAAGCGCGAGCTGTTCCTGGAGGACCGCCGGCACCTGAACACCGATTCGGACTCGGAAGTCCTGCTCAACGTGTTCGCGCACGAGCTGATGACGCGCGGCAAGCTGCGGCTGACGCCGGAGGACGTGTTCGAGGCGGTGGCCGCCATGCACAAGCGCTGCCGCGGCGCCTACGCCTGCGTCGCCATCATCAACGGCTATGGCCTGGTCGGCTTCCGCGATCCGTACGGCATCCGCCCGGCCGTGATCGGCCGCCGCGAGGGGCGCGACGGCCCCGAGTACATGATCGCGTCGGAGAGCGTGGCGCTGGTCACGCACGACTTCCAGCTCATCGGCGACCTCGCCCCCGGCGAGGCGGTGTTCATCACCCTGGACGGCGAGCTGCACCGCCGCCAGTGCGCGGTGAACCCGGTGCTGTCGCCCTGCATCTTCGAGTTCGTCTACATGGCCCGCCCGGACTCGGTCATGGACGACATCTATGTCTACAAGGCGCGCCTGCGCATGGGCGTGAAGCTGGCGGAGAAGATCCTGCACGAGTGGCCGGATCACGACATCGACACGGTGATCCCGATCCCGGACACCAGCCGCGTCGCCGGCGCCGAGCTGGCGATGCGCCTGGGCGTGGCGTACCGCGAGGGCTTCATCAAGAACCGCTACATCGGACGCACCTTCATCATGCCGGGCCAGGCGCAGCGCAAGAAATCGGTGCGCCAGAAGCTCAACCCCATCGACCTGGAGTTCAAGGGCAAGAACGTGCTGCTGGTGGACGACTCCATCGTGCGCGGCACCACGTCCAAGGAGATCGTCCAGATGGCGCGCGAGGCCGGTGCGCGCAAGGTCTACTTCGCCTCGGCCGCGCCGCCGGTGCGCTATCCCAACGTCTACGGCATCGACATGCCGACCTCGTCGGAACTCATCGCGCACGGGCGCACGCTGCCGGAGCTGGAGCGCCTGCTCGGCGCCGATCGGCTGATCTACCAGGACCTCAACGACTTGGTCGAGGCGGTGCGCGCCGGCAACCCGGACATCACGCGCTTCGACTGCTCCGTGTTCACCGGCGAGTACGTGACGCAGGACATCAGCATGGACTACCTCAACCAGCTCGAGCTGTTCCGCTCCGACGCCGCCAAGGAAGCGCGCCGGCATGCCAGCCAGAGCGTGATCGAGATGCACAACGCGGCGGCCGGCTGAGGGTCGAACGGGGATGAACGACCGACGCCACTGGAGCGAAGCCACGCAGGGCATCCGCTCCGCCGAGTACCGCACCGAGCTGCGCGAACATTCGCCGGCGATCTTCGCGACCTCCAGCTTCGTCTACGACTCCGCCGGGCAGGCGGCGCGCGTGTTCGCCTCCGAGGAGCCGGGCTACATCTACTCGCGCTTCACCAACCCGACGGTCGAGGCGTTCGAAAAGCGGCTGGCGGCGATGGAGGGCGCCGAGGCCTGCGTCGCCACCGCCAGCGGCATGGCGGCGGAGATGACGCTGCTGATGACGCTGCTGCGCAGCGGCGATCACGTGCTGGCATCGCGCACCCTGTTCGGCTCGACGATCTCGCTGTTCAACAACTACTTCGTCAAGTTCGGCGTGGAGTTCAGCTACGTCGACCCCTGCGACCTCGACGCCTGGCGCGTGGGCGTGCGCAGGAACACGCGCCTGCTGTTCGCCGAGACGCCGACCAACCCGCTGTGCGAGATCGTCGACATCGCCGCGCTGGCCGAGATCGCGCACAAGGCCGGCGCGCTGCTGTGCGTCGACAACTGCTTCCTCACGCCCGCGCTGCAGCAGCCGCTGCGCTTCGGCGCGGATCTGGTGATCCACTCCGCGACCAAGTTCCTGGACGGGCAGGGCCGCTGCGTCGGCGGCGCGGTCCTGGGCGACCGCAAGCGCGTGGGCGAGGAGGTGTTCTCGTTCATGCGCACCGCCGGGCCCTGCCTGTCGCCGTTCAACGCCTGGGTGTTCCTGAAGGGCCTGGAGACGCTCGCACTGCGCATGCAGGCGCACAGCGCCGGTGCGCTCAGGCTGGCGCAGTGGCTGGCGGGCAGGCCGCAGGTGGCCAAGGTGTACTACCCCGGCCTGCCGGACCATCCGCAGCACGCGCTGGCCGCGCGCCAGCAGCGCGCTGGCGGCGGCATCGTGTCGTTCGACCTGAAGGGAGGGAAGGACGCCGCTTTCAAGCTGATCGACGCTACGCGCATGCTGTCCATTACCGCCAATCTCGGCGACACCCGCACCACCATTACGCACCCGGCGACGACCACGCACCACCGGATCGGCGCGGAGGCGCGCGCGCGCGCCGGCATCGGCGACGGGCTGGTGCGCATCGCGGTCGGCCTCGAGGACGTCGACGACATCATCGCCGACCTGGAGCCGGGCCTGTCTTGAGCGCGGACGCCGATGCCGCGCTGTACGAGGCGCTGGCGGAGCGCGACCCGGCGGCCAAGTGCGCGCGCGTCGCGGCGCTGAGCATTCCCGACGGTGGATGGAGCGGCGCCGGACTCGACCCGCTGGGGCGCGTCCCCGGCCGGCCGGAGCGGCCGCCGCTGGTCCACCCGCGCGACGTGCCACGGCGCGGCCTGGGCAGCGCCGAGGGGCGCGCCGCGCTGGTGCACGCGGTAGCGCACATCGAGTTCAACGCCATCAACCTGGCGCTCGACGCCTGCTGGCGCTTCGCCGGCCTGCCGCCGGCGTTCTACCGCGACTGGCTGTCGGTGGCGCAGGACGAGGCGCGCCATTTTCAATTGCTGGAGCGGCGCCTGCGCGAGCTGGGTCATGCGTACGGCGACTTCCCCGCCCACAACGGCCTGTGGGAGGCGGCGGAGAAGACCGCGCATGACGCGCTGGCGCGCATGGCGCTGGTGCCGCGCGTGCTGGAGGCGCGCGGCCTGGACGTGACGCCGGGCATGATCCGGCGCCTGGAAGAAGCGGGCGATGACGCGACTGCCGGCTGCCTGCGCACGATCCTGGCCGAGGAAGTGCGCCACGTCGCCATCGGCTCGCACTGGTTCGGCTACCTGTGCGCGCAGCGCGGCCTGCCGCCGCAGGCGACCTTCGCGCGCCTGCTGCGGGAACACCGCATGCGGCTGCGGCCGCCGTTCAACGTCGAGGCGCGCGTCGCGGCGGGATTTACGGAAGAGGAACTGCGAACGTTTTCCTAGCCGACCGACACGCGCCGCGTGCCGGCGTCGTCCACCCAGAGGGCTTCGATGCGGCCGGGTTGCCAGTCCGCCAGCACCACGCGCTGGCGGTCGCGGCCGTCGAGTGTGTAGCCGTGGTCGGCCGGCCGGTGCGTATGGCCGTGGATGATGCGCGTCACGCCGTGCCGGCGGAACATGTCGCGCACCGCATCCTCCGAGGCGTCCATGATGTCCATCGGCTTTTGCCGCGTCTCGGCGTTGAAGCGCGCGCGCACCTGGCCGGCGATGCGACGGCGCCAGGCGCGCGGCAGCGACAGAAACAAAGCCTGGATCAGCGGGTTGCGCGCGGTGCGGCGCCAGTTCTGGTAGCGCACGTCGCCGGTGCACAGCAGGTCGCCGTGCGTCAGCAAGGTGCGCACGCCGCCCAGATCGACGACCACGGGATCGTCCAGCAGGCGCACGCCGGTGGCGCGCTCGAAGCGCCGGCCCACCAGGAAGTCGCGATTGCCGTGCTGGAAGTACACCGGCACGCCCGCGGCGGTCAGCGCGTGCAGTGCGCGCACCTCGGCGGCATACAGCACCAGCCCCTCGTCGTCGCCGATCCAGTATTCGAACAGGTCGCCCAGGATGTACAGCGCCGAGGCCCGGCGCGCCGGCCCCGCCAGCAAGGCGATGAAGGACTCGCGCAGCGGCGAGTCGCCGCCGGGCAGGTGCAGGTCGGAAACGAACAGCGCCGGCAAGCTACGGTGCCTTGCCGTCCGCCAGCGCGACGCGCTTGATCACCACCGGCGTGACCGGCACGTCGCGGCCGAACGGCGGGATCGGGCCGGTGGGGACGGTGGCGATCTTGTCGACCACGTCCATGCCCTGCGTCACCTTGCCGAACACCGCGTAGCCCCAGCCGTCGAAGCTGGGGAAGTCGAGGTTAGGGTTGTCCGCGTGGTTGATGAAGAACTGCGCGGTCGCGGAGTGCGGGTCCGAGGTGCGGGCCATCGCAATCGAGCCGCGCACGTTCTTGAGGCCGTTCTTTGCCTCGTTCTTCACCGGGGCGCGCGTCGACCGCTGCGCGTACTGCGCGTCGTAGCCGCCGCCCTGGATCATGAATCCCTTGATGACGCGATGGAAGGCGGTGCCGTCGTAGTGCTTGTCCTTCACGTATTGGACGAAGTTCTCGACGGTCTGCGGGGCCTTGTCCGGATACAGCTCCAGGCGGATATCGCCCAGGCTGGTTTCCATCAGCACCTGCACCGGCTCCGCGGGCTGGGCGCTCAGGCTGGTGCCGAGCAGGGCGCCGGCGACAATCTTGGACAGTTTGGTCATTTGATCTCCAGGTCGGTCAGGCGGCGGCGAGGGTCGGGCCCTCGACCGCCAAAAGGGCTTCTTCCAGAATTTCGACGCCGGCGCCGGGCTTGTGCGCGCGCTCGCTGAGCAGGCGGCGGAACGCGCGCCCGCCGGGCTGGCCGCGGAACAGTCCGAGGATGTGGCGGGTGATATGCGCCAGCGTGGCGCCGGCGTCCAGCTCGGCGCGCACGTACGGGATCAGGCGGCGCAGGATGTCGGCGCGCGACGACGCGGCGGCCTCGTCGCCGAACAGGGCGCGGTCCAGACCGGCGAGCACGTACGGGTTTTCGTAGGCCTCGCGGCCCATCATCACGCCGTCGACGTGGCGCAGGTGCGCCTGCGCCTCGGCCACGCTGTGGATGCCGCCGTTGATTGCGACCGTCAGCGCGGGGAGTTCCTGCTTGAGGCGGTACACCGTTTCGTAGCGCAGCGGCGGGATTTCGCGGTTCTCCTTGGGCGAAAGGCCTTGCAGCCAGGCCTTGCGCGCATGGACGACGAAGGTGGTGCAGCCGGCGGCGGCGACGGTCTCCACGAAGCGGCGCAGGAATTCGTACTCCGCCGAGTCGTCCACGCCGATGCGGCATTTCACCGTCACCGGCAGGGGCGTCGCCCGGCGCATGGCCGCCACCGCGGCGGCGACGCGCTCCGGCTCGCGCATCAGGCAGGCGCCGAAGCGGCCTTCCTGCACGCGATCGGACGGGCAGCCGCAGTTGAGGTTGATCTCGTCGTAACCGGCCTGCGCGCCGAACTCGGCGCAGCGGGCGAGCGCGTCCGGCTCCGAGCCGCCGAGCTGCAAGGCCACCGGATGCTCCGCCCGATCGAAGCGCAGGTAGCGCTGGCGGTCGCCATGAATCAGCGCGCCGGTCGTCACCATTTCCGTGTACAGCCGCGCGCGGCGCGACAGCAGGCGCAGGAAGAACCGGCAGTGCCGGTCGGTCCAGTCCAGCATCGGCGCGACGCAAAAACGCCACGGGCTGGTGCCGGCGGCGGGTTGCTGGATGTGCGGAAGGATGGGAGTGTTCACCGGAAGCGAATTTTACATGCCGGGCGCCGGCTATAGAGCCTGTTATGCAGTTGGCGATCGCTGCGCCGGGTCTGCGGGGGCGCAGGGCAAGGCGCGAGGAGCGACGTGTGCTCGTTGCACATAAGCGACGAGCAACGCCGCCATGCGCCCCCACAGCCCCGGCCCGGAGGGTTGCCCCTGGGAAGGCGCCATTCTGCGTTGCTCGCCCCTTGCTTGGAGGTCACCAAGCGGCGGGGCTCGCGCCTTGCCTGGCGCCTTCCCAGGGGCAACGCAGCGACCGGCAACTGCATAACAGGCTCTATGGCCCCAGTCCGTCGATCTGGGCCTGGATCGGCGGCCATTCCGCCGGCCCTGGAGCGTGCAGGGTATCGCGCAGCTGGCGCAGCCGGTCGGCCCGTTCGGGCTTGCCGGCCGCCTCTTCGAGCGCGCCGAGCAACTCCAGGATGGCGGCGCTGCGCGCGCGGTCGTGCAGCCACATGCGGATCGCGAGCGCGCGCCGGTAGCGTTCGCGCGCGCTGTCGTAGTCCTTGGACTCAACATCCAGCGCGGCCAGTTCCTGCAGCGTCGAGGCGATGCCCAGACGGTACGGCTCCGCGGCATACAGCGCACGGGCCTGCGCCAGCAGCTCGCGGGCGCGGGCGGCGTCGCCGGCGCGCCTCGCGGCGGCCGCCTGCAAGCGCAGGACTCTGGCGCGGACCCGCGGCGCGGCGCCGTCGCTCAGCGCCGCCAGCGCCTGCGCCAGCCAGGGCTGCGGCTCGTCGGACGATTCGAGCGCGAGGCGCGCGCGCTCGATGGTCGCGGCCTGGCGCAGGGGGGCGGAAAGGTCGCCGCGGGCGAGCAGGGCGTCGAGCAGGGGGCGCGCCTCCGGTCCCCGCCGCGCCTCGATCAACGCCTGGCACTCGAGCAGCGCCAAGTGCGCGTCCAGCGACGCGTCGATGGCGGCGGGCCGCAGCTGCCGCGCCTCGGCGACCCGGGCCAGGGCGCGTGCGTGCTCGCCGCGCGCCAGCGCGACGTCCGCCAGGTTGACCAGGACGCTCAAGCGGCCGGCATCGTCGTCGACGCTGCGGTACAGCTCCAGCGCCTTGAGGAACAACTGCTCCGCGGAGGCGAACTCGTCGTCGCCGTAGAACTGCATGCCCAGGCGCAGCGCCTCCGCCGGCGCGGTCGCGGCGCTGGGGGGGCGCGGGCCGGCCGAGCCGCAGCCGGCCAGCAGCAGCGCGAGCAGGATGGGCGGCAGAAATCGGCTCATTGCATCGGCCCCGGCTGAACCACGAGCTGCGGTGCCGGCTGCGGCACCGAGGCCGACAGCGGCCAGGTGCCTTGCACCGCCCGCAGCGTGAGGTTGATCTGCTCCATCAGCAAGCGCGTGCGGACCATCAGGTCCGGCAGCTCGCGCGCGGCCAGGCGTACGTCGCCGGTGGCCGCCTGGGTGTTGTCCATGACCGGAGCCAGGGCCTGCACCTGCCGTTCCGCCTCCGCCAGCGTGGATGCGAGCAGGCGCATGGACGTGGCCAGGTCGCGCTCGACGTCCGGGTCGCTGAGCAGGCGCCCCGCGGCGCCGCGCCCCGCGGCGATCTGGCCGGTGATCTTCTCGGTATTGGCGAGAGTGGCCTGCAGGCTTTTCAAGGTCGTGCCGACATCCCGGGGGTCCAGCGTCTCCATCGACTGGTTGAGACGTTCCAGCAGGCGCGTGAAGTTCTGCACCACCGGCGCGATGTCCGCCATGATCTGCTCGAGGCTCAGCGGCTCCTCGACCGGCAGCGTCGCGCCGTCGGGCAACTGCGGGCGCGCGGGGTTGCCGGCCCTGATCTCGATGTTTGCCTTGCCGATCAGGGCCAGCTTGGACATGGCGGCCTTGGAGTCCTCGCGTACCAGCGGGTGGAAGCGTTCGAGCAGCTCCAGTTCCACGCGAATCTCGTTGCTCTCGGTGATGCCGATGCTGCGCACGCGGCCGACTTCGACGCCGGAGATCTCCACCTTGGCGTCCTCCGCCAGGCCCTGCGCGTTCTTGAACTGCGCCGCCAGCGTGAATTTCTTCGCGAACATCGTGGCCGCCTCGCGGCTGTAAGCGAACATCACCAGGCCCAGCGCCAGCGCCGACAGTACGAAGGCACCGACCAGCCGCTCCTGGAAGGTGTAGCTCGTGCGATGGATGTAGTGCACGCGGGGCTGCGTGCCGTCGGGCGTGGTGCTCATGCGAAGGAAACGTCGGTGGCTTTCAGGAACGCGCGGACATCCGGGTCGTCCGATGCCGCCAGCGGCGCCCAGCCGGCGAAATCGAGCAGCCCGCCGGGGCAGGCGAACAGGATGCGGTCGGCGTGCCGGTGCACGAACGGCAGGTGATGGGTAATCACGATCTGCGTCAGGCCGCGGTCCCGGCGCAGCTCGGCGAACACGTCCGCCAGGGGATGCCAGCCGTCCACGTCGCTCATGTCGAACGGCTCGTCCACGAACAGGATGACCGGATCGAGTATCAGGCAGCGTGCCAGCGCCAGCAAGCGGCGCTGGTGGCGGCTCAGGTGCGCGGGCAGGGCGTCGAGCGGCCCCTCCCAGCCGAGGCGTTCGAGCAGGCCGAACGCCTTGCGCCGGATTGCGTCGTTCGTGCCGAGCCGATGGTACTGCGCGGGCAGCATCACGTTGGCCAGCGCGCCGAGCACGGACAGCAGCGGCGTGGTCGGTCCGAGAAAGGCGGCACGCAGGCGCAGCCGGCGCCAGGCGTCCAGGCTCAGGCCGCCGCAGTCGCAGCCGTCGAGGCTCAGCGTGCCGGCGACGGGCGGATCGATCGCCGCCAGGCAGCGCAGCCACGCGGTCTTGCCGCAGCCGCGCGGCCCGACCAGGCAGCTCAGCGTGCCGCCGCCGGCGGCGAAATCCAGCGGCCGCGGATCGCCGGGGAGGCCCGCCGGCAGCAGCCCGCGGGCGGCCACGCGCGGCGCGCCTACCACATGACCCCCCGTGCCAGCGCGAACAGGCCGTCGATGACGAACACCAGGACAATGCCGTTGACGATGGCGCGCTGCGTCTGCTGCGGGACCTCGGTCGGCGATACGCCGACGCGCAAGGCATGGAAGCAGGCGGTGCCGGCGACGATGAGGCCGAACAACAGGTTCTTGAGCGCGTACATCGCGGTCAGCCCGGCGTCGAAGTGGATCGCCAGCGTTTGCAGATAGGTGAAGTAGTGGCGCGAGAACAGCAGGCCCGACAGCAGGATGCCGCCGAACAGCGCGATGACGTAGAAATACCCCGCCAGCACGACCTGCGCCACGGCGGCGCCGAGTACGCGCGGCGCCACGAAGAAGCGCACGATGTCCACGCCCAGCAACTCCAGGCCCTCGACCTCGTGGTGCAGCTTCATGTTGCCCAGATCCACGGCGATCGCCGAGCCGGAGCGGCCGATCAGCAGGATCGCGGTGAGCAGCGAGCCAAGCTCCATGCCGACCACCGAGATGAGCAGGCGGGTGACGTCGTTGGTCGAGCCCAGCGCCTCGCCCAGCGAGAGGATTTGCGCGGTAATGGACACGCCGATGGCCAGTGCCAGCAGCGTAATGACCGGCAGGGCATCGACGCCGGTGAAGATCACCTGGGTGATGAGGGCGCGCCGCGTCGCCTGGTTGCCGAATTCGAAGGAGCCGATCCCGGCGCGGACGGCACCGGCGACGAACACGGTCAGGTCGAGCAGGTACAGCCCGGCGCGGACGGTGCCGCGGCCGACCCAGCCGAAGGGGGTCGCAAGATCCATGGCGACCGTCAAGCGTTCAACAGGCAGTACAGCAGCAGGCCGATCGCGCCGATCGTCGCCGCGGCGCCGGTCAGGATCAGCGCCTGCACCGTCAGCTCCTGGGCGGGCGCGGCGGTGTAGCCGGCGCCGGCCATCGGCAACGCCCGGCTGGCGCCCCAGACGGCGGCGAGCAGCATGGCGAACCAGATCGCGCCAAGCCCGTAGGCCGCCAGGCCGCCGAACCAGTACTGCTGCACCGCGCTGAGGTCGGCGTAGCCGGCGACCACCGGGAGAATCCACAAGACCATGCCGTGCTGGACCCCGACCAAGTGCGCGGACAGGGCCATGCGGCGGTTGCGGAAGGCGCCCACGGCGGCGCCGACCAGCAGCCCGCCGAGGAACAGAACCGTTCCGAGAATCAGCAGAGGACGGTCCATGGTGCGCTCGCGGTCTCCGTCAGCGGAACGTGATGAGGCCTGGGTCGGCGCCCAGTTCCAGATGCGTGACGTTGTTGAAGCCCAGCAGCGACAGGCCGCGCCGGCCGACGCGCAGCACGTGCACGCTGGCGTTGTAGATGCGCCAGTTGAGCTGGAACGTCGTCGGATCGTCCAGCTTGAGCGCGTCCTGCAGTGCGGCGGCGATCACGCCGCCGGAGGTGAACACCACCTGCGTCGGATGCGGGTCCCGGGCCAGCGTGCGCAACCCGTCGAGCGTGCGGCGCCGGAAGTCGGTCCAGCTTTCCACCGGCGGGCCTTCGTGGGGGCGCCCTTGCAGCCAGAACTCGACCGCCTGCTCGAACACCGCCTGGAACTGGCGCGGGTCGCTGAACAACTGCTTGCGGTCGAGCTGCAGGTCCCGCCGCTCCAGGGCCACCGCCGGCAGGTAGGCGCGCAGGACGCCTTCGAAGTCGTACTCGTTGAAAGCCGCGTCCACGCCGGCCTCGGCGGCGTGGCCCAGCGCGTCGAAGGCGGCGCGGGCGGTGTCGCGCTGGCGCGCGAGCGCGCCGCTGCGGGCCCGGTCGAAGCGAAAGCCGATGCGCTTCCAGTGCTCGCCCAGCACGCGGCCCTGGCGGCGTCCGGTCTCGGACAGCTCGTCATAGCGGCGGCCGCCGAACGAGGCCTGGCCGTGCCGGACCAGAACGAGGGTGGTCATGGCGGCGGTCCGCTGCCGCGCCGCAGGGCCGCGCCGGGCGGCGCGGCCCTGCCGGCAGCGCGTGCCTTACTGGATATAGACCGGGCCCTGCAGCGGCGTGCCGAGCAGATGACCGGTGCTGTCGGCCAGCGCGGGCTGCAGGATCACCGTGTAGCGGCCGGGCTTGTCGACGGCGAAGACGGCCAGGCGCGTGTTCTTGCCCAGTTCCCAGGTGCCGCCGATCGGATGCCCCTCGGCGTCGCGGACCTCGACGTTCTGGTTCAGGCTGTCGAGCCTGAGCGGCGCCGAAAACAGCAGGGCGATGGCGGTCTTGCCCTGCGTCTGGCCGGCGTACTTCAGCTTGAGCTGGCCCGGCGCCATCTTGCTCGGATCCGGCCACCAGGCGGTGACGATGTCCGCAGCCGGCGGAGCCTTCTTGGCCGGAACCGCCGGCTCGGCCTTGGCGATCTGGATGCGCGGCTTGGGCGGGCTTGGCGGCGGGGTGGCCGGTGCGGGCTCCGGCTCGGGTTCGGGCGCCGCTTCCGCAACCGGCTCCGGTTCCGCCGCCGGTTCGGATGCGGCCACCGGCGCGGTTTCGACCGCGGAGGCGTCGAACTCCGCCGGCGCCTCGGTGCTTGCCGCCGTGCTGGCGGCCGGTTCGGCCGGCGCCGGCGGGACCGCCGCTACGTCCTCGGCCGCATGACGCGGGAACGTGCGTTCCAGCCCGTAATAAACGCCGCCTGCCACCGCGATGCCGACCACGGCAATCGCCATTCCGCCTGCCCTCATTGCTTCCTCTCCCTACGCCCTTCTTGTGGCAAAAATGTAACGTCCCGAACCGCCGGCCGCATCATCCCGGCACAATGCTCTGTAATAATAGCGCGCTCCGCCCTTTCCGTTCTCCTTCCAAGAATCCACTCCCATGAGCGACCGCTACCTGGAGTTCTCGCACAGCGCCCTCGGCAAGACGCTGGTGTCCCTGCTCGGCCTGCCGCAGCCGCCGGTCCTCAAGCGCGGCGACGGGCCCTGGGCGCAGCAGCCGCTGGCGGACAAGCCGGTGCTGGTGGGGGCGGCGACCGGTTCCCGGTTTTGCGGCGCTCTGCTCAAGGCGCTGGCCGACGGCGGTGCGATCCTGCGGGTGCGGCCGGAGCATCCGGGCATCCAGGCGATCAAGCCGGCGGCCACCGAGCTGAAACTGAACCTGCAGGGCAACCCGGTCAGCGGCGAGGGCGGCCAGCGCAGCTACGCGCTGGTGTTCGACGCCTCCGGCATCCGCGACACCGCCGGGCTGCGCCAGCTTTACGACTTCTTCCAGCCCATCGCCGCGCAGGTGCCGGCCAACGGCCGCGTGCTGGTGGTGGCGCGCGCGCCGGCGTCGGCCGACAACGCGGCGGCCGCGGCGTGCAGCGCGGCCATGATCGGTTTCGTGAAGTCGCTGGGCAAGGAGATCGGGCGCAAGGGCGCCACCGCCAACCTGATCGAGGTCGCCGACGGCGCCGAGGCGGCGCTGGCGGGGCCGGTGCGCTTCATTCTGTCGGCGCATTCCGCCTTCATCAGCGGCCAGAGCCTCGCCCTGACGCCGGGCAAGGCGCCGCTGCCGGTGGCCTGGACCACGCCGCTGAGCGGCAAGGTGGCGCTGGTGACGGGCGCGGCGCGCGGCATCGGCGCGGCGATTGCCGGGGTGCTGGCGCGCGAGGGCGCGCAGGTGCTGGGCGTGGACCGGCCGCAGGAAGAGGGCGCGCTGGCCGAGACGCTGTCGAAGATCGGCGGCGCCGGGCTGGCGCTGGACATCACCGCGCCGGAGGCGCCCGAGCGCATCGCCAGGGAATGCCAGGCGCGTTTCGGCGGGGTGGACATCGTGGTGCACAACGCCGGCATCACGCGCGACAAGACCCTGCGCAACATGCAGCCGCAGTGGTGGGACCAGGTGATCGACGTCAACCTCGGCGCCATCCTGCGCATCAACGAGAAGCTGCTGGACGGGGCGTTGCGCGAGAACGGGCGCATGGTCTGCGTGTCGTCGATCGGCGGCATCGCCGGCAACCCGGGCCAGACCAACTACGGCGCCACCAAGGCCGGCGTGATCGGCTACTGCGCGGCGCTGGCGCCGGAGCTGGCCAAGCGGGGCGGCGCGGTCAACGCCGTGGCGCCGGGCTTCATCGAGACGCAGATGACCGCGATGATGCCGGCCGGGCCGCGCATCGTGGGCCGGTTGATGAGCTCGGTGCAGCAGGGCGGCCTGCCCGCCGACATCGCGGAGGCGGTGGCGTTCCTCGCCAGCCCGTACGCGGCGGGCGTCAACGGGCGCACGCTGCGGGTGTGCGGGCAGCATCTGGTCGGCGCCTGATCCAGTCCCTTTTCAATTTCACGCCGGTCAGGGATCCGACCGGCGGTCCGGCGAACGGAAGCGTCGGCAGCCGTCGTGCCGCGGCATGCCCCGGAGCGATTAAACGCAGGCGCGAATGAAGCAACACATCGTCAAGTTGGAAAAGGCGGCGCAGGCGCGCCTGCCGACGCCGTTCGCGGTGTTCGGGCTGCAGGTGTACCTCGGCGGCGACGGCAAGGAGCACCTCGCGCTCACGCTCGGCGACCTGTCCGGGCCGCCGCCGGTCGTGCGCGTCCATTCGGAGTGCCTGACCGGCGACGCGCTGTTTTCGCTGCGCTGCGACTGCGGTTTCCAGCTCGAGCACGCCATGCGGCGCATCGCGGCCGATGGCCGCGGCGTGCTGCTGTACCTGCGCCAGGAGGGCCGCGGCATCGGCCTGGCGAACAAGATCCGCGCCTACGCCCTGCAGGACCGCGGCGCCGACACGGTGGAGGCCAACGCGCACCTCGGCTTTCCCGCCGACGCGCGCGACTACGGTATCGCGGCGGAAATGCTGCGGGACCTCGGCTTGCCGCAGGTCCGCCTGCTGACCAACAATCCGCGCAAGATCGAGTCGTTGAGGCAGCACGGCATCGAGGTCGTGGAGCGCATCCCCATCCAATGCGGACGAAACCCCCACAACGACGCTTACCTCACGACCAAGGCGGACAAGCTGGGGCACCTGCTGCGCCTGCCGGGCGAGGCGCCATGACCGATGCGCCGGGAGCGCATTTGGGCGAGCGCGGCGAGTCCGACCGGACGCGGCGCAAGGAAGCGCCGCGCAACGACGGCGCGGTCCCGTCCGGGCTCGGGCGACTGGGCGGGCGCGCGGCCGAGGCGTCGTGGGCGGTGCTCAAGGACCTGGGCTCGCTCACCGCGCAGACCTATGCGGTCTCGCGCGGCTTCGTGCCGCTGGTCAAGCTGCTGGCGCACGAGAACGACATCACGCGCGAGGAACTCGGCGCGGCGATCGACGCCGCGTTCAAGGGCCTGTACGCGCACCCCGTCACGCGCAGCACCGAGCGCGTCACCGAGTACCTGCGCAAGCGCCGCCTGATCCCCAACGAGCAGTCGACCGAGGAGCTGATCCGCTTCGTGGTCGACCAGATGATCCAGCGCAGCCCGGTGCCGGTGCCGGGCGCCCTGGTGGACGAGTTCTGGAAGTTCTTCAACGAGCTGTTCTCGTCGCCGGAACTCAAGGGGCTGGGCGAGCTGACGCTGGACATGACGCGGCTGGTGGTGCGCACCTACGAGCCGCTGCTGGTGGAGGTGGTGAACCTGCTCAAGGCCGGCCGCCGCTTCAACCAGTGGCAGCTCCAGGAGCTGCTCAAGCGCGCACAGATGGTGCGCGAGGACGCGCTGATCGTGCGCCGCCAGATCAAGGCGATCCGCTACATCAAGCCGTTCTTCCAGGCCGACCCCAGGGACTTCAAGGGGCAGGCCAAGATCGTCGCGCAGATGGTGCGCGAGTTCGGCCCGTTCTTCGTCAAGATGGCGCAGGTCGCGGCCTCCAACGCCGACTTCCTGCCGGAGGAGATCGCCAAGGAGCTGGCGGTGTTCCACGAGGACGTGCCGCCGATGAACGAGCGCGAGGTCAACCAGGCCTTCCTCGAGTGCTACGGCAAGCTGCCGACCGAGCTGTACATGGGCTTCGACGCCGCGCGGCCGGTGAAGTCCGGCTCGATCGGCTCGATCTACATCGCCAAGAAGCCGTTCCTGGAGAACGGTGCGGAAGTGCTGCGCCTGGTGGTCATCAAGGTTGGCCGCCACAACATCGACCGCGAGTTCACCATCGGCAAGCTGGTGCTGGGGCTGGCGATCATGTCCAGCCAGTACTGGGCGCCGCACAGCAAGCTCGCGCCGTTCCTGCGTGCGATGCAGGAGCAGGTCGACGAGTTCATCGCCGGCTTCACCCAGGAGCTGGACTTCGAGGAGGAGGCGCGCAGCCACGTGCGCTTCTACGAGCGCAGCCGCCAGAGCTACGCCTGGCGGGTGCCGGGCCTCTACGGCTACACCCGCCGCATCCTGGAGATGGAATACCTGTCGGACGCCACCAGCCTGGTGCAGGCGATCCGCCGCATGCCCAAGAGCCGGCGCCCTGCTTTCCGCCGGCAGGTCACGGACCGCCTGCTGTACACCATGCTGTCGCACATCTTCCGCTACGGCGAGATCCACGGCGACCTGCATCCGGGCAACATCATGGTCGGCTCGGACGGCGGCCTGTACCTGATCGACTGGGGCAACACGGTGGCGCTGGAAGGCAAGTGGGGCGTGGTCTGGGACTACCTGGCCGGCGCCTGCATTGCCGACCTCGAGCTGCTGACCGACACGCTGATCCGCGTCAGCACGCAGCCGGAGGAGAACGCCAGGCGCCGCGCCGAGATCAAGGCCGCGCTGGAGGAGACGCTGGCGAAGAAGGGCGTGGTGCCGCTGACGCGCCGCAACTTCATCGGCGAGCTGCGCCGCGGCGGCATCGAGGGCCTGCAGCGCCGCGGCCGCACCGTGCTGCACCTGATGGCCAACACCCAGCACGCCGGCGTGGTGCTCAAGCGCGACTACCTGCACCTGTCGCGCGCGCTGTTCGCCGCCGCCGGCAGCTTCGGCACCTTGTACGAGTCCTGCCCGAAGCGCCTCCTGGCGCTGGACGTGGCCGGCGGGCTGGTGCGGCTGCCGCTGCACGTGTCGCGCGACCTGCTGCATAACGGCGTGCAGCGCTGGGGCGCGCGGCTGCTGCGCTGGTTGCCGCTACCGGACGCGATCAAGCGCCGCCTGGCGCCGCCGCCGCAACTGCCGGCCCTGGCGCAGCCGCCCGCATGATCTACGAGCTGGCACGCGACGCGCTGTTCCGGCTCGACCCCGAAACCGCGCACGAGTTGACCCTGGGCCTGTTCGCGCGCCTGCCGCGCCTGTCCACGCTGCCGTTCTGCCGCGCGCTGCCGCAGCGCCCGGTCGAGCGCCTCGGCCTGCGCTTCCGCAATCCGGTGGGCCTGGCCGCCGGCCTGGACAAGAACGGCGAGTGCATCGCCGCCTGGGACCGCCTGGGCTTCGGCTTCGTCGAGATCGGCACGGTGACGCCGCGTCCGCAGCCGGGCAACCCGCAGCCGCGCTTGTTCCGGCTGCCGCAGCACGGCGCGCTCATCAACCGCCTGGGCTTCAACAACAAGGGCGTCGACTACCTGGTCGAGAGGGTGCGCGAGGCGCCGCCGCGCGGCTGCGTGCTGGGCATCAACATCGGCAAGAATGCCGCGACGCCGCTGGAGCGGGCGGCCGACGACTACGAGGCCTGCCTGCGCAAGGTGCACGAGGTGGCGGACTACGTCACCGTGAACATCTCCTCGCCCAACACGCGCAACCTGCGCGACTTGCAGCAGGGCGACCCGCTGCGCGAACTGCTGGCGCGGCTGGTGCGCGTGCGCGCCGAACTGACGCAGCGCCAGGGGCGCCGTGCACCGCTGCTGGTCAAGGTCGCTCCCGATCTTGCCGACGAGAAGATCGGGCCGATGGCGGACGCGATCCGCGCCAGCGGCGTCGACGGCCTGATCGCCACCAACACCACGATCGGCCGCGCCGGCGTCGAGTCGCACCACCTGGCCATGGAGACCGGCGGCCTGTCCGGGCGCCCGCTGAAGCTCTTGGCACAGGACGTGCTAACGAAACTGCGTCGTGCCCTCGGCGCCGAGTTTCCCCTGATCGGCGTCGGGGGCATCTTCGATGGGCAAGATGCGAACGAGAGGAGACAGGCCGGTGCAGACCTGATCCAGGTCTACACCGGCTTCATCTACCGCGGTCCGGGCCTGATCCGCGAGTGCGTCGCGGCTTGGGGCGCCGGCCGCTAGACTCGCCCAAATCGCATCCGGTACAGTGCCCGCTTCCTGTCGCGTGCACTGCACGGACTCCTGGGGGAAACACATGCGCAAGCTTTGGGGGATCGCGGCGCTGTCCGCGATCGCGGCGCCGGCATCCGCGGTGAACACCGAGCACTACCGGATTCCATATCTGGGCGGCTCGACCAACTACGTCATCACCGACAGCGTGCGCGAGGGCGACAACGGCTACGGCTACCAGGCGACGTTCGGCGTCCCGACCAAGGACGAATCCCGCGCCTGGGAGCTGACGTTCTTCGACCACGCCTACAAGCGCTCGAACATCGACAACCGCAAGAATTATCAGACCGGCATCCTGATCGACTACGTGCGCGACTTCGGCTACTACAGCTGGAAGGAAGGCGAGAGCGCACTGTCTTTCATGCCGGCCTTCAAGCCGTTCTGGGTGGTCGGCGCCGGCTTCGTGGAAGAGGATACGTTCGACGACAAGCACCTCCATCCCGCGATCGAGGCGGGCGTCGGCGCGCTGATGCCGATCCGCGGCCAGGGCTGGGGGTTGCGCGTGGACGCCCGCGGGGCGTTCCAGTTCAACAAGGAGACGCCGGAACAGACCGCGCAGTTTTCCGGGAAGGGCGAGGCGGACAAGGCGTCCGTGCTCGATTTCCGGATCATGCTCGGCCTTCAGTTTCCGCTGACCGTCTTCTTCGACCGCGAGCTGCCGGTTCCGGCCGCCAAGGAATGCGAGATCGCGGTGGTGGACCCGCAAACCGGCCGCACCGACTGCGCCGCCGATTCCGACCGCGACGGCGTGGCCGATACCGCCGACCGCTGCCCGGCGACGCCGCCCGCGACCGCGGTCGATGCCACCGGCTGCGCGCGCATCGAGGGTCCGCTGGACGACGACGGCGACGGCGTGCCGGACGAAACCGACCGCTGCCCGGCCACCCGCGGCGGCATCAAGGTGGACGAGTCGGGCTGCGCCGTGACGCAGACCTTCAACCTGTTCGACGTGAGCTTCGCGCCGGACTCTGCCGACCTCACCGACGACGGCCGGCGCACCCTGGACGGCGTCGCCGACACCTTGCTGCAACAGGAAAACCTCAAGGTCGAGGTCGCGGGCCACACCGATTCGATCGGCTCCGAGGCTTACAACATGCTGCTGTCGCAGCAGCGCGCCGAGGCGGTCGTCGCCTATTTCGTGGAAAAGGGCCTCGCGTCGGAGCGCCTCAGCGCCATCGGCTACGGCGAGTCGCAGCCGCTGGCGTCCAACGAGTCCGAGGAAGGGCGCGCCCAGAACCGCCGCGTCGAGTTCCGGATCCTGGCGGACTAATGTGCGTATCGCGCACCCTGTCCCGGTGGAGGCCCATATAGGGGCCGACATGGGGATTGGCGCGGTCTGCCGGCCGCCGCGCAATCCGCGGCGTCCGGCGCTATGCTGAACGCCCCGTCATGAACCGGAACCGCCGTCGTCCCATGCCGCAAATCGTCCGTTACGCCACGCTGGGGTTGTGGGCGCTGTTCATCGGCGCGTGCAGCGACCATCCGCAGGCGCCGAGCCAGGCCGGCGGCGCCACCGGCGCCAAGGCACGCTTCCTGGTGCTGGGCGACACCGGCACCGGGCCGGAAGGCGCGCAGCAGGACGTGGCCGCCGTGGCGGAGCAGGTCTGCTCGCTGCGCGGCTGCGACTTCGCGATGGTGGCCGGCGACAACATCTACGAGCAGGGGCCCAGCTCGCCGGCCGATCCCCTGTTCGAGCTGGCGTTCCAGATGCCGTACGAGAACCTCGACTTCCCGTTCTTCATGGCGCTGGGCAACCACGACAACAGCAACAGCCTGACCGGCGAGGGCAGCAACAACCTGAAGGGCGGCTTCGAGCTGAGCTACGCGGCCAGCCCGCTCAACCGGGACGGCAAGTGGCGCATGCCGGATCGGTACTATCGCGCGGCCTGGCCGGAGGGCGCGGCGGAGCCGCTGCTGGAGTTGTTCGTGCTGGATTCCAGCCCGGTCTCGCATTTCTTCGACGATCCCAACCCGCAGTGGTCCGGCTCGACCCTGGAAAGCTACATCGCCGACCAGGCGGCGTACGTGCAGGACGGCCTGGCGACGAGCAAGGCGCGCTGGAAGTTCGCGCTCGCGCACCATCCGTACATCTCCAACGGCGACCACGGCAATGCCGGCCAGTTCGACGTCGGCGCCGCGCAGGACCCGTGCTCGATCGCCGGGCCGCTGGCCAGTCCCACCTGTCGCGGCGAGCAGTACAAGGCCTTCCTCGAGCAGACCGTCTGCAATAAGGCGGACGTGTTCTTCAACGGCCACGATCACAACCTGATGTGGCTGGCGCCGGTGGCGGCCTGCGGCAAGACGCAGCACATCCTGTCGGGCGCCGGCGCCAAGGAGCGCGACCTCCTGGACGAAAAGCGCAACCCGGCCTATTACCAGGCCGGCGGCATCTTCGGCTTCTTCTGGGTGCAGATCGAGGACGATGTGCTGACGGCTGCCGCCTACACCGTCACGGCGGACGGTGCGCCGGGCAACGTCGACGCGCAGGGCAAGCCCGCGCCGGCGTTCGAGAAAAGCATCACGCGGACGCCCTGACGCGCCGATGCTCCGGTTCGCTTCATCGCTGCTGGCCGCCCTGGCCCTGGTCGCCTGTGCCGGCGAGATTCCCGGCCGCACGTTGCGGCTGCCCGATTACGGCCTGACGCTGGAGCTGCCGGCCACCTGGCAGGTGCAGGAGTCGAGCGAGGGCCTGCGCCTGTTCGCGCGCCCGGTCGGCGCCGACGGCGCCGTGGTCCGCAGCGCGTACTTCACGCTGGCGCGGGACGACCGGCGCACCGGAGCGCCGCTGGCGGATCTGGAGAACTACGTGCAATTCAAGGAGCGGCAGGCTCAGCACCACGTCGCGCGCTACGAACGCCTGGCGCAGGACCGCGCCTCGCTCGGCGGCGTGCTGGCGGTGCGCCAGGAGCGCCTGTACGCCAGCCGGACCCAGGAGAAGCGCGCCCTGGTGCTGATGGCGGTGGCCGGCGACCACGGTTACACCTTCGTCGGCGCCGCCGCGCCGCGGGACTACGCCACGCTGCGCCCGCAGTTCGAACGGGTGCTGGCTTCGATCCGCTGGCAATGAACACGCAGCACCGCAACCGGAAGACACCATGAGCAAGATCCAGCTGAGCGACTTTTCCTTCGTCGAGCGCCTGACCGTGCGCTGGGGCGACATGGACGCCCTCGGGCACGTCAACAACGCCTCGTTCTTCACCTACGACGAGACGGTGCGGCTCAACTATTTCTCCGAACTGATGAGCGGCGACGACAAGTTCTGGAAGGAGTACGGCCTGATCCTGGCGCACATCCAGTGCGATTTCCTGGCGCAGCTGCGCGCGCCGGCCGAGCTGCAGATCGGCTTCCGCATCTCCAAGCTCGGCCAGAAGAGCCTGCACACCCAGGCCGCGATGTTCCACAACGAGCGGATGGTGGCCACGACCAAGGCGGTGCTGGTGTGGTACGACTACCTCAACAACGACTCGCTGATCGTGCCCAATGGCGTGCGGCAGAAGATTCGCGTGTCGGAGCGCATCCCGCCGGAGGAATCCAGCCTGGTGCTGTAGCCGCTCACAGCCGCAGGTCGCGCAGCTCCTGCGCCGGCGGCGACTCGTTCCAGAGCGCGTCGAAGTCCTTGAGCTTCAACCGTGCGAGGTGCGGGGAGTCCGGGTAGAACTTCGCGTTGAGTTGCTCCGGCGCCGCCTTCACCAGCAGCAGCCGGCCGTCGGCGACGACGCATTCCTCGCGCACGTCCAGGCGCTCGGGCGGCAGCTCGCGGAACTCGATGAAGCTGCTCATGGCGCGCCCGAACTCGACCAGGCGGTTGCCGCCGGCCAGGGCGCGCGCCGGCGCGTTGAGCAGCACGCGCAGCCGCGCGTGGCGGTGCTGGAGCACGAACTTGCGCAGGTTCTGCAGGAATTCCTCCGAGCCGTAAATGCGGCGGTCCAGCTCGCAGCTCAGGACGTCGAGCGTGTTGCGCGCGCCGGCGACCAGCTCGGCGGCACGCTGCGCGAACGCCGCGACGCCGCTGACGACCTCGTAGTTGTCGGGACGCAGCTCGTCCATCGCGCTCCCGTCAAACGTCCCGCGCCTGGTCCACGGCGTTGCCGGTGTAGTCGCCGGGCGTCATGGCGAGCAGGCGCTTCTTTTCCTTCTCGGGCAGCTTGAGGCCCTTGATGAACTCGCGCAAGGCTTCCTTGCCGATCTTCTTGCCGCGCGTGATGCGCTTGAGCTGCTCGTACGGCTCGGGCAGGCCGTGCCGCCGCATGACGGTCTGGATCGCCTCGCCCAGCACTTCCCAGTTGTCGTCGAGGTCGCGGCCCAGCTTCCAGGCGTCGGCCTCCAGCTTGCGGATGCCGCGCTCCATCGACTGGAAGGCGATGACGCCGTGCGCGATGCCGACGCCGAGGTTGCGCAGCACCGTGGAGTCGGTCAGGTCGCGCTGCCAGCGCGAGATTGGCAGCTTCTCCGCCAGGTGCTGGAGTACCGCGTTGGCCAGGCCCAGGTTGCCTTCCGCGTTCTCGAAGTCGATCGGGTTGACCTTGTGCGGCATGGTCGAGGAGCCGACTTCGCCGGCGACCGTCTTCTGCTTGAAGTAGCCCAGCGAGATATAGCCCCAGGCGTCGCGGCAGAAGTCTATCAGGATGGTGTGGATGCGGGACAGTGCGTGGAAATACTCGGCCATCCAGTCGTGCGGCTCGATCTGCGTGGTCGCCGGGCTGGGCTCCAGGTTGAGGTCTTCCAGGAAGGTGGCGGTGAACTCGGTCCAGTCCACCTCCGGGTACGCCGCCATGTGCGCGTTGAAGTTGCCGACCGCGCCGTTCATCTTGCCCAGGATCTCGATCTCCGCGAAATGCCGGCGCTGGCGGCGCAGGCGCTGCACGAACACCGCCATCTCCTTGCCCAGCGTGGTCGGCGACGCCTGCTGGCCGTGGGTGCGCGCCAGCATCGGCTGCTCGCAGTACTGGTGGGCGAGGTTGGAGATCGCCTTGATGACGCCGTCGATCGCCGGCAGCAGCAGGTCGTGCCGGGCGTCGTTGAGCATCAGCGCGTAGGCCAGGTTGTTGATGTCCTCGGAGGTGCAGGCGAAGTGGAAAAATTCCTTGACCTCCGACAGTTCCTTGCTGCTCTTGATCTTTTCCTTCAGGTAATACTCGACCGCTTTGACGTCGTGGTTGGTGGTGTCCTCGATGGCCTTGACGCGCTGCGCCTCGCCGATGTCGAAGTTGGCGATGATTTCCTCCAGCCGCTTGCGCGCGGCGGCGGACAGCTCCGGCACTTCCGGGATGTCGGGATTGGCCGCCAGCGCCATCAGCCAGCGCACCTCGACCTGCACGCGATAGCGGATCAGCCCGTACTCGCTGAAGTACTCGCGCAGGCCGACCGTTTTCTCCGCGTAGCGGCCGTCGATGGGGGAAATCGCCGAAAGGGACGTGAGGTGCATGAGGGGTATAGAGTGCGTGTTATTTGGAATGCGGCGCGCCATTGTAATTGAGGTGCTATGGGCAAATCCGGCTTCCGCATCGAGAAGGACAGCCTCGGCGAGCTGGAAGTCCCCGCCGCCGCGCTGTGGGGGGCGCAGACGCAGCGGGCGTTCAACAATTTCCCGATCTCCGGGCTGCGCATGCCGCGCGGCTTCATCCGCGCCCTCGGCCTGATCAAGGCCACGGCGGCGGAAGTCAATGCCGAGCTGGGCCTGCTCGACGCCAGGCTTGCCGCGGCGATCCGCGACGCGGCGCTGGCAGTGGCGGAGGGGCGGCACGACGAGCACTTCCCGTTGGACGTGTTCCAGACCGGGTCCGGCACCTCGTCCAACATGAACGCCAACGAGGTGATCGCCACGCTGGCGTCCAAGGCTGCCCATGCCAAGGTTCACCCGAACGACCACGTCAACCTCGGCCAGTCGTCCAACGACGCGATCCCGACCGCGATCCACCTTTCCGCGGCGCTGGCGGTGCACGAGAAGCTGCTGCCCGCACTCGAACACCTGGCGCGGACAATCGCGAAGAAGGGCGCCAGCCTGCGCTACGTCGCCAAGACCGGTCGCACGCACCTGATGGACGCGATGCCGGTGCGCTTCGACCAGGAAATGGGCGGCTGGGCGCAGCAGGTGCGCAACGGCATGGCGCGGATCGAGGGTTGCCGGCCGCGGCTGCACGCTCTGGCGCAGGGCGGCACCGCGGTTGGAACCGGGATCAATGCGCATCCGGACTTCGGCCGCAAGTTCGCGCAGGCGCTGTCCCGGCGCACGGGGTTGGCGTTCGCGCCGAGCCCGGACTACTTCGAGAGCCTGGCCGGCCAGGATGCGGCGGTGGAGTTGTCCGGCCAGCTCAAGACCGTGGCGGTCTCGATCATGAAGATCGCCAACGATCTGCGCTGGATGAATTCCGGACCGTTGGCGGGCCTCGGCGAGATCGGCCTGCCGGCCTTGCAGCCGGGCAGCAGCATCATGCCCGGCAAGGTCAATCCGGTGATTCCGGAGGCGGCCTGCATGGTGGCGGCGCAGGTGATCGGCAACGACGCGGCCATCACGGTCGCCGGGCAGTCCGGGAACTTCCAGCTCAACGTGATGCTGCCGCTGATCGCCAACAACCTGCTGCAAAGCATCGAGCTGCTGGCCAACGTCTCGCGCCTGCTGGCCGATTCCGCCATCGCCGGGTTCGAGGTGAACAAGAAGGCGATCCTGGCGGCGCTGGAACGGAACCCGATCCTCATCACCGCCCTGAACGCCGCGATCGGCTACGAGAAGGGCGCGGCGATCGCCAAGAAGGCGTATCGCGAGGGCAAGCCGATCCTGGAAGTGGCCGCGGCGGAAACCGGGATGCCGAAGGAGCAGCTCGCCAGGTTGCTGAACCCGGTCGAATTGACCAAGGGCGGGATCCGGTCCGGCGGAGGCGGCGGAGCCTGAAGTCCGAGGGCCACCGACCGATCTGCCAGGACACGGGCCGCGGGCATCGCGGTGGTGTTCCTGAAGGTGCGCAAACCGCGCCAGCACCGCGCGCCGCTCGTCCGACGTGTGCCGCCGCCGGCGGCCATCCATCTCCGTCACCATCCGAATGCTCCCGTGTCGTGAATCAACAGGAGCCATTTTTCCGAGTCATCAAGCGGGAAAACAGAACGCCGCGGAGTTACGTTAGTACGGACATTCCTGCGGCGTGCCCGTTATCTTGAACGGACTGCTTCTGCCTTCGTAGGGCGCCGGCGGCTGGCTCGCTGAGGTCCTGGAAACTCCCTCATGCCGGATGCGATACGTACCAGCGGGCATGTTCTTGGGAATCGTCCATATGGCTTCGGCGGTCGAGGAGTCCACCACGTGGGCCTCGATCGAAACCGGATTGGATGCCCAATTCCAGATAAACAGCAGCTCCGGGTCCTTGTCCGTCGCGACCACGTCCCACTTACTGGGACCGTTTTGGCGCTCTACATACAGATAGGAGGACATGAGCTTCAAGTCATTGCCCGGATAGCCCGCGACGAAGCTCACCTCCACGGCGTCGCCCTGGGTATACCCGGACTTTGCGTCATTGATGAGCTTGCCGAACTCGGCTGGTGCATCGGTCGTGATGGGCGAAGGGTTGCCGAGCGCAATCGCCGCCGGCGTGACGCCCGTCGGCGCGGGTTGGCCATTCGCCATCGTCAGCGCCAGGCGGCGCGCCTCCTGTTGGGCGGCGGCGAGTTGCCAGGGGCCATACAGGGTTGATGCACCTTCGTACATCTGCGCGCTGTACTCTTCGCGCGTTGTCATGTAGTGCAGATACGCGTTGGACAGGCCGGCGATAACCACCGTATCCACCCCGACCGGAGACAGCGCGTCGAGCACCGTCTGCCGCAGGCGACGCGCAGCCATGGTCGTTACCTCCCAGGGCACGCCCAAAACCGCAAGATTGCCGATGCGGAAGATCTGGAACGGAGCATGCTCGGTGTTGGGATTTGCAACCGTCGGTTTCTCTTTCTGACAGCCGTATTCGGGCCGAAACATCTGTGCCGCGCACACGAGCGGAGTGGTCACGGTAAACGTCGCGACGCCGTTTATGGGCACCGTGACGATCACGCCATCCTTCATAAGGGGGAGCCCACCGTTACCGTTGTAGATCCCGTTGTAGTGGTTGCGAATCGCATCCGTGTACGGCGAGGGCGCGTCGTCCACGCACACAAACCCGGCTGCGCCAAACGCTGTTCCGTTGGCGCCGCCTGCGAGGAACGCCTGCCCGATCCCGCTGGTGCATGTGCTTTTCGGATCGTCGTACAGGTTCGATGGCAGATCCGCGTAGCTCAGATGGTCGCTGATCGCCGGGTCGGTGACGGTGACGTCGTTCATGTCGACGTAGTAAAAGCGGTAGTCCACCGGCCCCGAGAGCGAACTCCCCTGGCCGAACTGCTTCAGTGCTTGTGCAAGCTGCTTGGCGCCAAAGGTCTCCACGGCCTTGCGCTCGCCGCGCTTGTAACCGGGCTGATCAAAATCATACGGATCGTCCGTGCCGAAACGAAAACGGTAGGGAACCCCCTGCCCGGGACCATCGCCGCCGTTGACGTCCTTGTCGAACACAAAGAGGTCGGGGATGGTGTCGCCCTCATCGGACTGCGCGAATGCGGCGACGAAATTATCATTGCCTGCCGGGGTATCGCCGGTATCGGGGACGTAGCGTGTCCCCATGATCTTTTCAAACCCCAGTGACGCATAGCCCTTGATGTCGCTCGAAATCAGCCAGTCATGATTGCCCATGGCGGTCGGATGCACGCCGAACCAATTGATGATGCCTGCGGCGCTGCCGTTGTCGCGCACGAGGCTCAACTGCACAAAGCGCTTGTCAACATCCACCTCGTGACCGTCGGCATGGAGTTGACCCGCTTTCGTGGACACCTGATCGTTTGGGTACAGGAGGTCTGCGATGGCGAAGAAATCGAGGCAGTATGCGCCGGAGTTCCGGCAACAGATGGTCGAGTTGGCTCGATCGGGGCGTAGCCCTGAATCACT
>JACPFV010000031.1 GCA_016182805.1 Gammaproteobacteria bacterium | reverse complement strand
CCGGGGCGCGCGGCGCGGTGGCCGGCTCCGGCGCCGTATACACGCTTTCGCTGCTGGCCGAGGTGGTCTCGCTCTCCGCCGGGCTCGACGTGCTGCGCTTGGCGCGGCTGGAACAGCCCGCCACGGCCAAGCCGGCGATCACGGCGACCAGAACGATGTGCTTGTTCATCAGGATGCTCCTTGAATTCGGTTGATTCATGACGTGGCCGGTCCCCCCAGCCGATATTGTTGGTTGCTCTCGTTCGATCGAGAAGCCGGCCCGACTAGCGGTTCAGCGGCGACCACGCCGGCTCGCGGACATCGCCGGCCTGATGCAGTCTTTGCCGGACCCGACCGTCCACGGTTGCCGTTGCCAGTTCCGCACCGTTCCTGCCCTGTGCGGCATAGATCACCACTGCGCCATTGGGCGAGAAACTCGGACTTTCGTCCAGCGGACCGTCGCTGACGATCCGCAGCTCTCGCGTTCTCAAGTCCAGGATTCCAATACGATAGCCCATGTCGTCATAGTTGACTAGCGCAAGCAGGCGGCCGTCCGGCGAGTAGCGCGGACGCAGGTTCTGGCGGCCTTCGAAGGTCAGCCGGCGCGCCAGGCCGCCCTCGGTGGCGACGACGTAGACCTGCGGCTGGCCGCCGCGGTCGGAAGTGAAGGCGATCTCGCGGCCGTCCGGCGACCAGGCCGCCTCGGTGTCGATCGCGAAGTGGTCGGTGAGGCGACGGCGCGCGCCGCTGGCGATGTCGATGACGTAGATATCGGGGTTCTGCTCGAACGACATGGTCACGGCCAGCTGCGTGCCGTCCGGCGACCACGCCGGCGAGCCGTTGATGCCGCGCTCGGAGACGATTTTCTTCAACTCGCCGGTCGCCAGCGTGTGGATGTAGATCGCCGAGCGGTTGCGCTCGAAGCCGACGTAGGCAAGCTGCTTGCGGTCCGGCGACCAGGCCGGCGACATCAACGGCTCGCGCGAGGTCGCCACCACCTGGGGGTTGGCGCCGTCGGCATCCGCGATCACGAGCTGGTGCAGGCGGCTGTCGGCCGGGCCGCTGGCGGTGACATAGGCGATCTGGGTGCTGAAGACGCCCGGCATCCCGGTCAGCTTCTCGTAGATCAGATCGGCCGCCTGGTGCGCGACCGGGCGCACGCGGTTGGGGTTGGGCATCGGCAGGTTGTGGCCGAGCACCCCGTCGCCGCGGACCACGTCGAGCAGTTGCACGTTCAGCTGGAGCTTGCCGTTCGGGCGCTGGAGCCGGCCGACGATCAGGTGCTCGACGCCGACGGCGCGCCAACTGCGGTAATCCACCTTGGCCGGCTCCGACGGCTTCTCCAGCATGTCGCGCCGCGGCAGCGCGCGGAACAGGCCGGTGCGCGCGAGATCGGCCTCGATGATGGCGGCGAGGTCCTCCTGCACGTCGGGCGGCGTCTCGAACGGTACCACCGCGATCGGCAGAGCGCTGGCGTCGCCGCCGGTCACGGTGATTTGCAGATCGGCCGCGGCGGGCATCGCCAAGGCCGCGAGCCAGGTCCAGACAAGGATTCGTTTCATTGCGCTTTGGGCGTGAAAATGATGATCAGGCGGCGATCGAAGATCGCCGGGTCCGGAACCGTCGGCAGGGGGTCCGACTTCCCTACGGCTTTCAGCACGGAATCGTCCAGGAGCGGGCTGCCGCAGCTGCGGATCATGCGGCTGCGGACGATCTGCCCGCCCGGAAGCTGCTCGACCTCGACCGTGCACTCGAAGGTCTCCGCCGATCCGTGCGGGCGCAGCCAGTTGCGCCGAATCTTATCCGTAATCGCCGCCACCCACTCCGCCTTGCGCACGTCGCGCTCGCCCGCCAGCCTCCGCTCGCGCTCGGCCGCCATGGCCTGCTCCTCCTGGGCGACCTGCTGGCGCATGTCTTCCTCCTGCATCTCGCGCCGCCGCTGCTCGTCCAGTTCGCGCTGGAATTCCTCTTCCTTGCGCTTGCGCTCGGCCTCCTCGCGCTCCTTCTGCTTTCGCTCCTCCTCGACCTTGCGCCGGGCGTCTTCTTCCTCCCGCTTTTCCTTGCGCAGCGCCGCCTCTTTCTCCTTCTGCTTGCGCTCCTGTTCGAGCTTGCGCTGCGCCGCAAGTTCCGCCTGCCGGCGCTCATCGGCGACGCGCTTGTGTTCCTCCTCCTGGCGCTGCCGTTCCTGCTCTTCGGCCTGACGCTGCCGTTCCTGGCGCTGCCGTTCCTCCTCCTGGCGGCGCTGCTCTTCCTGCTCCAGCCGCTGGAGCCGTTCGCGCTCCCGCTGCTCGTCGCGGCGCTTTTCCTCCGCCACCTGCTGCCGGCTGGGGTCGAGCAGGACCGCCTCGATCACCACCGGCTTTTGCGGCAGGCGCGAGCAGCTTGCGCCCGCGGCGAGCAGCCCGAACAGGGCGCCGTGTACGAGCAACGCCAGCAGCAGGTGACGGAAGCGGACCATCGGCGCCTATTGCCGCAACGCGTCGGCGGCCTTGCGCGGCGGCAGCGGGTCTGTGGAGAAGCCGATCTTGCGCGCGCCGGCCTCCTGCAGCAGGCCCATGCCGTACGCGACCTTGTCGTACGCAACGCGCTTGTCGCCCTTGACCAGGATCATGGTGTCGGGCTTGTTGCGCAGCACCGCGCCGATGCGGCGGACGACCTCGTCGTCGGACAGCGGGCGGTCCTGCCCGGCGCCGATGTCGACGAAGTAGCGGCCGCGCGCGTCGATGAACAGCGTGACCGGCTCCTCCGGAGCGGCGATCGGCTCGGTGTTGGCATCGGGCAGGTCCACCTCGACGCCCTGCGTCAGCAGCGGCGCGGGGATCATGAAGATCACCAGCAGCACGAGCATCACGTCGATGTACGGCACGACGTTGATCTCGGCCGCCAGGCGGCGCTTCTTGCCGCCGTTCATGAGTGGCCGGCGGCCGCCGGCGGCCGCAGGCCGCGCTCGACGATGCCGGTGAACTCCTCGGCGAAGGTGTTGAAGCGCGTCTCCAGGCTGTCCACCCGGCTGGTGAAGAAGTTGTAGGCCACGACCGCGGGAATCGCGGCAAACAGGCCCATGGCGGTGGCGACCAGGGCCTCGGCGATGCCGGGCGCGACCATCGCGATGGTCGCCTGCTTGACGTTCCCGATGGCGATGAACGCGTTCATGATGCCCCACACGGTGCCGAACAGGCCGACGTACGGGCTGGTCGACCCGACCGTGGCCAGGAACGCGAGCCCGCCCTCCAGGCGCTCCGCCTCGCGCGCCTGCGACACGCGCATCGCGCGCTGCACCGAGGCCAGCGCGTCCTCCGCCGCCACGCGGCCGTGCTGCTGCTGGCGCGTGAATTCCTCGAAGCCGGCGCGAAAGATCGCGGCCAGGCCTTCCTCCTCCTTGCCGGGCTTGAGCGACTCGTAGAGCTGGCTGAGCGTGCCGCCGGACCAGAACCGTTCCTCGAAACGGTCCGCCAGCGCGCGGATGCGCGCAAGCCCGGAGCGCTTGCCGAAGATCACCGCCCAGGAAATCAGCGAGGCCAGCAGCAGCAGGCCCATGACGACCTGCACCAGGCCGCTGGCCTGGAGGATCAGGTGGCTAATCGAAAGTTGTGCCGTCATCCCGCTTCTCCATCCTTACCGGCGCCCCAGGGCGCCGTCTTGTCGGTACTCGGTTCATGCCTGCAATTCCGCCGGCAGCGCACAGGGCTTGAAGCCGCCCAGGTCGACGCAGGCGACCCGCACGCGCGCACGCGCGCGCACGTCCTGCGGCCGCTCCTGCGCGCGCAGCTCCTGCTCGAACACCAGGCTGGCGCGCCGGCACTCCGCCACCCGGACCGTGGCCTCCAGCGCATCGTCCATGCGCGCCGGCTTGACGAACGCGATCTGCATGTCGGCGACCGTGAACGCCAACCCGCGCTCGAGGCGCAGGCGTTCGTGGCTCAGGCCGCGCGCCCGCACCCACTCGGTGCGCGCGCGCTCGAAGTAGCGCAGGTAGTTGGCGTGGTAGACCACGCCCGAGGCATCCGTGTCCTCGTAGTAGATGCGGACCGGGACGGCGAACTCGGTCACGACGCGAACAGATCCGGCGGGGCGGTCCGTGCCGGCGGCTTCAATCCCAGGTGTTCGTAAGCCTTGCGCCCGACCACGCGGCCGCGCGGGGTGCGCTCCAGAAAGCCCTTCTGGATCAGGTACGGCTCGACCACGTCCTCGAGCGTGTCGCGCGACTCGCCCAGGCTCGCCGCCAGGCTGTCGATGCCGGCCGGGCCGCCGTCGAAGCGCTCGATCAGCGCGTGCAGCAGCTTGCGGTCCATGATGTCCAGGCCCGCGGCGTCGACGTCGAGCAGGGTCATGGCATCGGCCGCGATCGGCGCCGTGACGGCGCCGGTGCCGCGCACCTCGGCGAAGTCGCGCACGCGCCGCAGCAGGCGGTTGGCGACGCGCGGCGTGCCGCGCGACCGGCGCGCCAGCTCCAGCGCCGCCGCGCCTTCGAGCGCCACGTTGAGGATGCGCGCCGATCGCTGCACGATCGCGCACAGGTCCTCGACGCCGTAGTACTCCAGCCGCTCGACGATGCCGAAGCGGTCGTGCAGCGGCATGGTCAGCGCGCCGGCGCGCGTGGTGGCGCCGACCAGCGTGAACGGCGGCAGGTCGAGGCGGATCGAGCGCGCCGCCGGCCCTTCGCCGATGAGGATGTCGATCTGGTAGTCCTCCATGGCAGGGTACAGGACTTCCTCGACGACCGGACTCAACCGGTGGATTTCGTCCACGAACAGCACGTCATGCGGCTCGAGGTTGGTGAGCAGGGCGGCCAGGTCGCCCGGCCGCTCCAGCACCGGGCCGGAGGTCTGGCGCATCTTCACGCCCATCTCCTCGGCCAGGATATGCGCCAGCGTGGTCTTGCCCAGGCCCGGCGGGCCGAACAGCAGCACGTGGTCCAGCGCCTCGCCGCGCTTGCGCGCCGCGTTCAGGTAGATGCCCAGGCGCTCGCGCACGGCCGGCTGGCCGATGTACTCGTCCAGGCGCTTGGGCCGGATGGCGCGCTCGATGCGCTCCTCGTCCGGGCTGGTCTGCGCGGCGACGACGCGGGATTCGCTCATCGCACCGCCCGCCTGAGCGCCTCGCGCAGGATCGCTTCCGCTTCCATGCCGTCCTTGAACACCGCGTCGCTCATGCGCTGCGCCTCGGCCGGCTTGTAGCCCAGCGACTCCAGCGCGCTGCACGCCTCGTGCAGCGGCGAGGCGCCCGCGCCGGCCGCCGGCAGGCGCGCCCCGCCGTCGCCGGCCTTGCCGGCGCGGTCCTTCAGCTCCATCACCAGCCGCTCGGCGGTCTTCTTGCCGATGCCCGGCAGGCGCGTGAGCTTGGCCGCGTCCTGCGCGCGCACCGTGGCCCAGAATTCCTCCACGCCGACGCCGGACAGGATGGTCAGGGCAAGCTTGGGCCCGACGCCGTTGAGGCGGATCAGCTCGCGGAACAGGCTCTTTTCCTCGGCGCTGGCGAAGCCGAACAGCAGGTGCGCGTCCTCGCGCACGGTCAGGTGCGTGTGCAGCATCACCGCCTCGCCGACGGCGGGCAGCCGGTAGAAGGTCGACAGCGGCGCTTCCAGCTCGTAGCCGACGCCGCCCACCTCGAGCAGGATCTGCGGCGGCTGCTTGACCAGCAGCCGGCCGTGCAGGCGCCCGATCACGCGAGCCCCCGCGCCGCGAGCGCCGCCAGCCGGCGCCGATGCTCGCGCAGGTGCGCGTGACACAGCGCGCAGGCCAGCGCGTCGGCCGCGTCCGCGGCCGGCGGCTCCGCCAGGTTCAACAGCACTTTGACCATGTGTTGGATCTGATGCTTCTCCGCGCGCCCATTGCCGACGATGTTGCGCTTGATCTCGGCCGGCGCGTACTCGTGCAGCGGCAGGCCCGCCTGCGCCACCGCGCAGATCGCCGCGCCGCGCGCCTGGCCCAGCGTCAGCGCGCTGCCCACGTTGAGCTTGACGAACACCTGCTCGATCGCGATCTCGTCCGGCCGGAACTCGCGGATCGCTCCGCTCACGCCGTCCAGGACCGCCAGCAGCCGCCGCGCCAGCTCGCCGTCCCCCGCCCGGATCACGCCGTGCGCGACGTGCGTGGTCCGGGAACCGCTATTCTCCACGATGCCGTAGCCGGTGGCGCGGGAGCCGGGGTCGATGCCGAGGATGCGCGTCAACGGGACTCCGCGTCGCGGCTAGCCTGCATTTCTCACCGCCGTTCGTCGCGAGGGCGCGCAGGAGCCGTCCTGGCGCGGTGGCGCGGACTGGAGGACGGCGAAGGCATAGTCGACACTATGTCGAGCCGGCCGCAGGGAGCACGCCGCACCAGGACGGCTCCTGTGCGGCCGCAGCAGAAGGGCGGTGAGAAATGCAGGCTAGGCCGCATGCAGCAGCTCGTCGGGCAGGTCCGCGTTCGACACCACGCTCTGGACGTCGTCCAGGTCTTCCAGCGCGTCGAGCAGCTTGAGCAATTGCTGCGCGGCCTCGCCCTCCAGCTTCACCGTGGTGGACGGCCGCATGGCGACGTCGGCGTGCTCGGGCTTGAGACCGGCGGCTTCCAGCGCCTTGCGCAGGGCCTCGAAGCTCTCCGGGGCGCACAGCACTTCCGTATAGCCGCCTTCCGAAACCACGTCGTCGGCGCCCGCTTCGAGCGCCACTTCCAGGATGCGCTCTTCCGCCGCCGCGTCGCCGGTCTTGAACAACAGCTGGCCCCGCTTCTTGAACAGATAACCGACCGAACCGTCCGCGCCGAGGTTGCCGCCGTGCTTGGAGAAGGCTTGCCGCACCTCGCCGACGGTGCGCGTGCGGTTATCGGTCATGCAGTCGACCATGATCGCGACACCGCCCGGGCCGTAGCCCTCGTAGCGGATTTCCTCGATCTGCTCGCCGCCCAGTTCGCCGGTGCCGCGCTTGACCGCGCGCTCGACGGTGTCCTTGGTCATGTTGGCGTCGAGCGCCCGGTCGATCGCCAGGCGCAGGCGCGGGTTGCCGGCCGGATCGCCGCCGGACCGCGCCGCGACGGTGATCTCGCGGATCAGCTTGGTGAACAGCTTGCCGCGCTTCTTGTCCTGGGCGCCCTTGCGGTACTGGATGTTCGCCCACTTGCTGTGGCCGGCCATGACGCGATCCCGGACGGCTCAGAAGTTCAGGCGCAGGCCCGCGTGCACGCCGGTGTCCGCGGTCTGCGTACCGGCCTCGTCCACCTTGACCTTCACCTGGCGGTAGCCCAGATAGAGAGAGGCCTGGCGGATCACCTGGTAGTCCACCGCCAGCGCGTACTCGATCGCGCTCTCGGTGTCGCCGAAGCTCAGCACGCTGGGGGCACCGAACACGTAGCCGCGGAAGGACACGCGGTTGACGGTGGGATGCCGCACCTCGACCTGGCCGCCGATCTCCAGCGCCGAGCCGGAGAACGGCCCCCGATCCATCAGCGCCACGCGCGCGCCCAGGCCGGCGGTGACGTTCGCCTGCTTGGCGCCGGCGTCGCCGCTGACCAGCAGGCCCAGGTGCCCCTGCACGAAGTCGTCCTCGCCGTCGTTGCCGCGGTCGACGATGGCGCCCAGCTCGTACTCGCCGCTGGTCGCCTCCAGAAACCGGTTCAGGGGACCGGCGAACACGACGCGCAAATCCTCGTCGCCCAGGTTGATGTCCAGGGTCTCGGCCGGCGCGGCCGCGCTCGCCGCCAGCGCGAGCACTGCAAAAACAAGACGCTTCATCGAAAACCTCGTTGCGTGGATTATCCCAGAAAACCGCGGTTGCCACCTCGGCATCCGACTTCGGGACTGGCTGGGCACCCTTTTTTAATGCGGCGCATTATCACCAGGACGTTGAAAAAACTCCGCATCAGTGGAGACGATGGCCGTGAGGTGGTCGGGGGGGCGTGAGAAACGACCGTCGGGTACGCGAACTACGCTAAGCTTAATCCGAACTGCGCGGGCTTGTGGCATTACGAAGCACCTCAACAGCGCGGTTGTACTTTGCCTTTTCCACGTAGACCGTGCCGGGAGGAGAACCTTCGATGATCTGATACTCAATGTTCGCCCCCGACAGCATTTGTTTGAATCTATCAAAAGCTTCGGTGTCGATGACTCTCAAAGCCAATGGAGCTTCCCGGAGGGCCCGCTCAAATATGTCATGTACTGTACGCGAGTCTGACATCGAGAACGTTATCTGGTCTCCATTAACGCTTACTGAGATTTTCGCGGCGGCAGCTTTCGCAAGGAATAGTTGTCGCGCTGCAGGATCGTAGATGCTTACAAATTCTTTCACGCCGACTGTCGGGAACCGGTGTCTCTCAGCGACAACCATGATCGCGACGAGCGCAACCAAAATAAATAGAACGGTCGCGCGAGTCCACTTCGTAATGGGCCGAATTGTCATGTCAGGGACCTTCTAGGACAGCGCCGCCAGAGGATGATGCTGGCCGCGAATAAATCCCGTTGCCTTCGTATGTGAATCCGGGAATCGACGAGCCGGTCATCTCCCAAACGGTGTATTGGGGGCCAACAACTCTTGTGCTAACAAGATTTGTTGTGCCGCTTTCGTATGTATCTTCATAATTTTGGTAGGTAACTTCACGGCGATAAAGTGCTTTTCCAAACTCAATATCAAACGATGCCGCCTTAAATAATCCAACCACGTCACGAATAACCCCGCCAATCCCACCGAATAGTCCCTGCCGTGAATCGCTCTCGAAGCCGAGTCGAACCATTCTGTCTGCGACCGCTTCTTGTCGAATCTTCGTGTAACGACGTTCGTCGTTGTACGCGCGACTGAATGCCGCCGTCACCGCCCCATTCGCGAACTTCCCACCACCTATTTCGGCGGCAGTTCCACCAGCAACGGCGGCCGCCACGACACGCACAGAGCTAACGCCCGCGTTGTTTGAATCAAGCCTGTCAACGCCTGGTGCAAAAGCCTGCGCAGTTGCGGCACTTAGGAACCCCTGCCTGAACTTGCCGCCCATTGCGAAGCTGGAAATACCGCCGGCCAAGCCATGTGCCACGACCTTGGCGATGTGGTTCCCGAAACTGTATACGCCCGTCACGGGATCGCTGACGGCTGGCATCGTACTTCCGATCACGCTGAAGACGCCTGCCGTCCATCCCCCCGCGGCCCTGTCACCTGCCTTTGACACGCTCACTCTGAAGCCCCGTGCGAGATCAGAAATTCAGCTAGAGCGCGGTTCTGAAGACGCTTCGCGTTCTGCAGTGCAGTCATCCCATTAACGGCACGGATGGATGGATCCGCGCCATGCTTCAACAACATCTCCGCAATTCGTATCGGCTCGTCGGTGCCATCATCCCCAATCAGCATGAGAGGAGACGCCCCTCCTCGATTTTGTTTGTTTGGATCGGCTCCATATCTCAGGAATAACTTCACGTAAGTTGGGGCAACCAACGCCACCGCTTCCATCAGTGCGGTGTGACCATCCTGATCATGAGCATTTATATTTGCCCCCCTAAGTAGCAGCAACCTGACCATAGGCCACGGGAGCCGACTGTTCGTTGCCCACAATAGAACAGGAGGTGCGTCAATTGCTGACAAATCGATGCGGCAGCTGGCAATAAGAACGTAAAAAATATTTCCATTCATTACGGCAGTTTCTAAGTCTTCCTCATTGCTCGTCATCGGATATCCGCGCAATGTAACGACCAATATCACTGAAACAAGCAGAACTGCTCCCACTGCTGCGAAGAACTTCCATGCGTTAATCACAGCTAGTCCCCAACATAACGACGAAATGTTGGAGACTGGCCTTGTCGAAAGGCCCAATCATTACGCACCACGCCATGAGTTGTAGTTGCGCTCACCGTTAAGCGATCACCGGCAACGATTCCTACATGCCCGGTGGCATTAAGCGAGGATTTTGCTATCGCTGCGATATCTCCTGGATTTGGCGTACTAACTACTTCCCAGCCAGGAATATCGAATGATGGATCCGCCCATTGCGCCGCCGTTGGCGGATAGACACCACCGTTAACCAGGGGAACACCCGCATTGGCAAGGGACGCAACGTCGGAGACAAAGAGATTGCACTTCGGATCGCCAAACCAGCGAATACCTCCCTTCATCGTCCATGCGTTGTAATCATCGCTGCCAACAAGCCTGTTCGCTTCCTGCACAAGGCGTTGGCGTGCCTGCTCGATACGGTGCTGCCGTTCCATCTCGTCGTTAAATGCCCGGCTAAACGCCCCCGTGACCGCCCCATTTGCGAAAACCGGGGCGCCCGACGTGCGCCGTCGTAACCGAGGCCGATTTCCCTTGAGGCGATCAGGGCTTGCGCAGCGATTTCTCCAGGCGCGCCGTCGCCAGGACGAAAATTTCCCTTGATGCGGTTTT
>JACPFV010000030.1 GCA_016182805.1 Gammaproteobacteria bacterium | reverse complement strand
GGGCGCGCCGGCGGCGGCGCTGCGCCGGTCGCGGCGGCGGCGGCAAGGCTGGCCTGCAACGACAACGCGGCGGGAGTTTGCGCGGGCAGCATCTCGGCGGCCGGCACCGGCGTGGGCGCTGCCGCACGCTCCGGCGACCGGGATGCGGCAACGGCGCCCGCCGCCGCCGGCGCCGCCTGCGCCGGCAGCTCGACCCGGATCGCGGCCGTAGCGGCACGCGCGACCGGACGCTCCGCCAACGGCGCGGCCGGCGCCGAATCGAAGGATTGCCCGGCAGCGGCGGCGGCCTGCGCCAGACTGGATTGCAAGGTACGCGCGGCCGTCGTCTGCGGCGTCAGCACCGCGCGCGGCGCACCGGCGGAGGCCGCTGCGGCTCGCACCGCGACGGCAACCGCCGGCCGGGGGAGCGGCACCGTTTGCGCGACGGCGGCAACCGCCGGCAGGACGGGAGCCGCCGCCTGCGCGACGACTACAGCCGCCGGAGTGGACTCGGCCGCAGCCGCGGGCGCATGCCCTTGCGCGGGTACGGAAACGTCGACACGTGCCGGTGCAGGCGCCGCCTTCGGCACCGGCGCAACGGCAGGCGCCGTGGCGCGGGTCGTCGCGTCGACCGCCGGAACCACGACCGGCCGCGACGTGCCGGCAGCCTCCGGCGCCCGGACCGGCCGCTCGATCCGCGGTTCGCCGGCATGCGCCTCGGCGGACGCGGGACGGCTCGGCGATGCAGTTCGCTGCTGCCGCGCGGGCGCGGCGGGCAGCTCCGCGCTCGCGACTTCCGCCGATTCGGGCGGCGCCTGCGGCGCCGTCGGAGTCGGGGCGATGGCTGCGGCGGCCGGCTCCCGGACCGGCGCCGGAACGGGCATGGAGGCGACTGCGCCCACCTGCGCCGCTTCGCGCCGCGCCGGGCGCCGCGCAGTGTCGTCGGCAAGCGGCAGCAAGGCCGCCGCCAGCGGCGATTGCGGCGCCGGCGCGGTCTTATCCTCGATCTGCACCGGCACGTCGTCGGGCTCGACCGGCGAAGCCTCCGCGCCGTCGGCGCCAGCAGATGGCGCAGGTGCGTCGTCGACCGGCGCCACCGCGGCGCGCACGGCGCTGTCCGGCAGCGGCATTTCGGCATGGAAGAGCGCGCCTCGCGGCTGCGCCGCGTGCACGGCATCCGCACGCACGCCGGCGGCGACCGGCGCGGCGCGCGCCGCCGCCGGGGTAGCGGCGGCGGCGGCCGGCATGATCGGGGTCGGCGCCGGGCGGTCGGGGTCGAGCATCGCGGCGGCAAACGGGGGGATCGCCGCCAGCCCGGACGGCGCTGACGACGGCGCCGGTTCGGCCACCGCCCGCGGCAAGGCACGCTGCGGCGCCAGGGCTGTCGCCGGCACCGGCTCGGCCGCCGGGGGAGTCGGCCACAGTGGATTCGAGGGGAGCGGCATGAGGTCCTCCGCGGCGGCGATCGGCGCGCCGGGCATCGCGGGCGGCGGCATGTCGAGCGGCGGCGCCGTACCCAGGATGCGCGCCAGCGCCAGCGCCTGCGGTCCGGGCCGGCCGACCGCGACGGACGCACCCTCGCCTTCCCGCCCGACCGGCACGGCAGGCGTCCGCGGCGCCGGCTCCGGCAGAGATTCCGGCGGCACCAGTTGCGCGAGCACGAACGGCAGCGCCGGCTCCGCCGGGGCCGCGCTCTCGCCGGACAGCACCGCCAGCGCGGACGCGGCGCTCAGGCCGGCGACGACGCTGGCGCCCGGCGCGCTCATTCGACGTTCGCCTGGAAACGACGCATCGCCGCCTCGTCCTGGTCGCGCTGCGCGATGCGTTCCGCCGCGCGCTGCTCGCGGTCGCGATAGCACTCGGCGAGCTGCTCCAGCACCGCGGTGTCGCGCGAGGCCAGCATCCAGCGCGCGCGCTGCGCCTCGCAGGCTTCGCGCGCGTTGGCGACCGCCTGCGCCTGCTGCCGCACCGCGTCCTCCAGGCGGCCGAGGAAGGCGCGGCGGTTGACCAGCAGCGCGGGCGACATCAGCCCGCGCTCCGACTCCTTCTGGTACTCGGCGAGGTAGCGCTTCAGTTCCTCCAGGCGCTTCTCCTGCTCGGCCACCGCGCGCTGCGCGTCGGCCATGTCCTTCATGGCGTTGCGCTCGCGGGTTTCGGCGGCGTTCTGCACGGGCTTGAGTCGTTGGGAATCCATGGTGCCTCTCCTCTCTCTTACCCAGCGAGCAGGGTGCGCAGGCTGGTGACGCTGCCGGCATAGTCGGCCGGTTCTCGTACGCCTTGGCGCAGGAAGTCCTGCAGCTTCGGCCACATCAGGATGGCGCGGTCCACGCGCGGGTCGCTGCCGCGCTGGTACGCGCCGATATTGATCAGGTCGCGGTTGCCCTGGTACGCGGCGAACAGCTGGCGGAAGTCGCGCACCAGCGCCTGCTGCGCCGGGTCGGTGATCTCGTGCGCTAGGCGGCTGACCGAGCGCTCGATGTCCAGCGACGGGTACAGGCCGGACTCGGCAATCGAGCGCGACAGCACGAAGTGGCCGTCGAGGATCGCGCGCGCCGCGTCGGAGATCGGGTCGTTGGGATCGTCGCCCTCGGTCAGCACGGTGTAGAACGCGGTGATCGAGCCGTCGCTGCGGTCGGCGTTGCCGGCGCGCTCGACCAGCTGCGGCAGCCGCGCGAACACCGACGGCGGGTAGCCACGCGTGGTCGGCGGCTCGCCCACCGCCAGGCCGATCTCGCGCTGCGCCTGGGCGAAGCGCGTGAGCGAGTCCATCAGCAGCAGGACGTGGCGGCCCTCGTCGCGGAAATGCTCCGCAATCGCGGTGGCCAGCCAGGCGCCGCGCAGGCGCATCAGCGGCGGGCGGTCGGCCGGGGTGGCGATCACCACCGCGCGCCGCATGCCCTCGGCGCCCAGGATGTTCTGCACGAAGTCGCGCACCTCGCGGCCGCGCTCGCCGATCAGGCCGACCACGATCACGTCGGCGGCGGTGAAGCGCGTCATCATGCCCAGCAAGGTGCTCTTGCCGACGCCGCTGCCGGCGAACAGGCCGATGCGCTGCCCGCGGCCGACGGTGAGCAGCGCATTGATCGCGCGCACGCCGACGTCCAGCGGCTGGTCGATGGGATGGCGCATCAGCGGATTGAGCGCGCTGCCCATGAGCTTGACGCGGCGCTCGCAGCGCGGCTTGGGCTGGCCGTCGAGCGGGTAGCCCTCGCCGTCGAGAATGCGGCCGAGCAGGGCCGAGCCGACCTCGACTTCGGCCGAGCGGCGCAACGGCGTGACGCGCGCGTGCGGCAGCACGCCGTGCATGTCCCCGGTCGGCATCAGGAAGATGCGGTCGCCGGAAAAACCGACCACCTCGGCCTCGATGTCGTGGCCGTCGGCCGCCTGCACGCGGCAGCGGCCGCCGAGCTGCGCCGACACGCCGGCCGCCTCCAGGGTCAGGCCGACCACCCGGCGCAACTGCCCGGACACGGTCAGTCCGCGGTGGCCCGGCACTGCGCTCAAGGTCCCGCCGAGCTTCTGCTGCATGCGCCGGTTGCGTTCCGCGGCCCAGGCGTCCATCAGCCCTCTCCGAACAGGGACTGGGCCAGCTCGGCGACGCGCGCGTCGAGGCGCGCGTTGACCGTGGAGGTGTCGGTGGTGACGCGGCAGTCGCCGATCTGCAGGGCGGGGTCGGCCACCAGGTGGCAATATGGGTTGGTCTGCTGCGCGAAGATCTCCTGCAGCGCGGCGGCGTCGTCCGGGTGCAGGAACACGCGCACCTCGCGCGGCGCCGGCGTGATCGCGCGGATCGCCTCGCGCACGACGCCGGCCACGGCCGCCGGGTCGCGCTTGAACTCGCGCGCCGCCAGCTCGCGCGCGAGCTTGAGCATCAGCTCCACCAGCATGCGCTCGACCTCGGCGTCGAGCTGGTCCAGCGGCTTGCTGAAATTCTGGATCAGGCCGCGCAGCCGATCGATCAGCGCCTGCGCGTCCTTGAGGCCGGCCTCGAGGCCCGCCTTGCGGCCCTCGGCGAGGCCCTCCTCGTAGGCGCTGGCCTCCAGTTCCTCAAGATGGCGCGCGGTGTGCAGCGTGTTCTTGGGCGGGCCGAGATCCGGCACCTCCCACAGCCGCGCGTTGGCGGCCTCCGCGTCGGGCAGCGGCTTAGACCAGTTGCTCACCCTTGCCTCCCAGGACGATGGTGCCGGCATCGGCCAGGCGCCGCGCCACCGACAGGATCTCCTTCTGTGCCGCCTCGACGTCGCTGACCTTGACCGGACCGCGCGCCTCCATGTCCTCCTTGAGCATCTCGGCGGCGCGCTGCGACATGTTCTTGAAGATCTTCTCCTTGACCGTGGGATCGGCGCCCTTGAGCGCCAGGCCCAGCTTCTCCTGCGGGATCTCGCGCAGCAGTGCCTGCATGCCGCGGTCGTCGACCTCGACCAGGTCGTCGAACACGAACATCAGGTCCTGGATCTTCTGGGAGAGGTCCTTGTCGGCCTGGCCGATGCGGCCCAGGATCTGCGTCTCCAGCGAGGTGTCCATCAGGTTGAGGATGTTGGCCGCGCACTTGACGCCGCCGACGGTGGACGACTTGACGTTGTTGGCGCCGGCGAACTGTTTTTCCATGATCTCGTCCAGCTCCTGCAGCGCGTTGGGCTGGATGCCCTCCAGCGTGGCAATGCGCATCAGCACGTCGGGGCGGATGCGCTCCGGCAGCAGCGCCAGCACTTCGGAGGACTGGTCGGACTCGAGGTAGGCGAGCACGATCGCCACGATCTGCGGGTGCTCGTTGCGGACCAGCTCGGCGACGGCGCGGGAGTCCATCCACTTGAGCGCCTCCAGGCCCTTGCTGTTGCGGCCCAGCAGGATGCGGTCGATGATGCCGCCGGCCTTGTCCTGCCCCAGCGCCTGGATCAGCACCTTGCGCACGTAGTCGTCGGCGCCGACGCCCAGCGACGTCTGCTGGTCGATCTCGGCGACGAACTCGTCCATCACGTCGTCGGCCTGCTCGCGCGACACGCCGGACAGCCCGGCCATCGCCATGCCGAGCTTCTGAACGTCCTTGGCACCCATGTGCTTGAGCACCTGCGCCGCCTCGGCTTCGCCCAGCGACATGAGGAGGATCGCGGCGCGGGTCACGCCATCGATCGGCTGGTTTTTTGCGGGGGGCTTGGCCACGTCCGTCTCTTATTCGCCGACCCAGTTCTTGACCACCTGCGCGACCTTCTTCGGGTCCTGCGCCACCGCCGCCTTGGCGACCTGGAGCTTCTGGTCGAAGCCCAGCACCTGCGCCCTCTGCGTCGGTGGCGCGGCCGGCACCATCGCGCCGCCGGCGGCGATGGTCGCGGTATCGTCGCGCAGATCCGCCAGCGCGGCGGGACCGGCGGTCGCCACCAGCGGCGCCGGCACGCGCGTGAGGTTGCGCAGGGCCGGGCGCAGGATGGTGAACGCGATCAGCGCCAGCACCAGCGCGCCGAAGGCGTTGCGCGCGATATCGAGCGCCAGCGGCTGCTTCCAGAACGGGGTTTCCTCCGGCTCCTCGACCTCGGCCGGCGGCGCGAACGGCGCGTTCATGACGTTGACGCTGTCGCCGCGCGCCGCGTCGAAGCCGACCGCCTCCTTGACCAGCGCCTCGATGCGCGCCAGCTCGTCCGCGGTCAGCGCCGTGGGCACCGCCTCGCCGTCGGCGTTGGGCTTGGGCAGATAGTCCACCAGCACCGCGACGTTGACGCGGCGGATGCGGAACGGCTGCTGGCGCGTATGGCTGATGGTCTTGTCCAGCTCGTAGTTGCGCGTGCTCTGCCGGCTCTGATTGGTGTTCTGCGCGCCGGGGCGGTTGGCGGCCTGCGCCGGCGGCGTCGAGCCGCCCGCGTTGGGCGGCTGGTTGCTGGTGGCGCCCGGCACCCCCAGCGCGGGCTGCGCGCCGCTCTGCGTCTGCTCCGCGAGTTGCTCGCTGCGGATCGCCTGCGGGTCGGGCTCGTACGCCTCGCGCACCTCCTCGGTCTGCGTGAAATCGAGGTCGGCGTGCACCTGCGTGCTGACGCGGCCGGGGCCGGTCAGCGGCAACAGCAATTGCTCGATGCGCTTGGCGTACGACTGCTCGATGCCGCGCTTCTTGTCGAACTGCTTTTCGACCTGCGCCAGCTCGCTGCCGTCGTCGTTCTCCGACAGGAGCTGCCCCTGCTGGTCGATCACCGTGACGTTGGCCGGTTGCAGTTCCGGGATGCTCGAGGCGACCAGGTGCACGATCGACGCCACCTGCCCCCGCTCCAGCGTGCGCCCCGGATACAGCTCGACCAGCACCGACGCGCTGGTCGGCAGGCGGTCGCGCGCGAACGCCGTCGCGCGCGGGATCGCCAGGTGCACGCGCGCGCTCTTGACCGGGCGCAGGCTGGCGACGGTGCGCCCCAGCTCGCCCTCCAGGGCATGCTGGTAGCGGGCGTTCTCGATGAAGCTGCTGACGCCCATGCCCTGGTCTTCGCGCAGCATTTCCAGGCCGACCTCGCCGCCCTGCGGCAGGCCCTGCGAGGCGAGCTGGAGGCGCGCCTCGTGAATCCTGGCCGCCGGCACCCGCACGGCCCCGGCGCCGAGATCGATCTTGTTCGGAATGCCGGCCGTGTTGAGCGCCTGCGCGACTTCCACGGCGTTCTGCTCGGCCAGGCCGCTGTAGAGGATCTGGTAGTCCTCGCCGCGCGCCCACAGGAATACCGCAATGCCGGCGGCAACCGCGCCGGCGACGCCGACCAGCATGATGAGCTGCCGCAGGCCGGGGATCGAATTGAGCAGGGAAATCGGATTGGGGGTTGCCATGGCGGACTAGTTCAGATCGGCATGTTCATGATTTCTTTGTATGCCTGGACCATCTTGTTGCGCACTTCGGCGGCCGCCTTGAACGCCACCGAGGACTTCTGCATCGCCAGCATCACGGAAGCGATGTCGGCGCGTCCCAGCTCGAAGTCCTGCGCCAGCTTGGCCGCCTCGGTCTGCTGCACGTTGACCTTTTCCAGCGCGCCGGTCAGGACCTTGCCGAAATCCACCGCCGGCGCGGCGGGCGCCGCCGGCGCCGGCGCGCCGCCGGCGCGCGCCGACAGTGCGCGCAACTGCGCCAGCACGTTGTTCATCTCGACGTCACGCATGAATCACCTCGGGCGACCGGTTCGTCCAAGCCGGATCGGGCAAGATTCGTACCCCGTGCCGGAAGACCGTCATGGCGTCCACCGTCAGGCCTCCGTCACCGCGTCCTCGGAGTCCTCGAAGTCGGCGCCGTCGCCGCCCTGCGCCTCGCGCTGCAAGCCGTACTTGCGCAGCTTCTCGACCAGCGTGGTGCGGCGCATGCGCAGCAGCTTGGCGGCGTGCGCGACCACGCCGTTGGCGCTTTGCAGCGCCTGGCGGATCAGGCTCACCTCGATCTGCGCGATATGGTCCTTGAGGTCGATGCCCTCGGCCGCCAGCACCGGCTCCGCCTCGGCGGCGGCGACCGCCATCGGCGCCACCGCGGGCGGCGGCCGGCGCACCGGCAGTTCCGGCTCGGCGGGCGCGGCCGGCAGGTTGGGCCGGTAGCGCGCCGGCAGGTCGCGCGCGCGCACGCTGTCGCCGGCGTGCAGCACGCCCAGGCGCTCGATCAGATTGGACAGCTCGCGCACGTTGCCCGGCCAGCGATACTGGCTCAGCGTCTGCACCGCGTCCGCGGCCAGCTTGATCGTGCCGCGGCCCTGCCGCTCCAGCGCGCGGGTCAGGTCGACGATCAGCTGCGGCAGGTCCTCCAGGCGCTCGCGCAGCGGCGGCATCTCCACCGGGAACACGTTGAGGCGGTAGAACAGGTCCTCGCGGAACGTGCCCTTGCCGATGCCGTCCTCCAGGTTGCGATGCGTGGCCGCGATCACGCGCACGTCGCAGCGCAGCGTCTGGTTGCCGCCGACGCGCTCGTAGCAGCGCTCCTGCAACACGCGCAACAGCTTGACCTGCATCGGCATGCTCATGTCCCCGATCTCGTCCAGGAACAGCGTGCCGCCGTCGGCCATCTCGAAGCGGCCGCGGCGCGCGGTGATGGCGCCGGTGAACGCTCCCTTCTCATGGCCGAACAGCTCGCTCTCCAGCAGCTCGGCCGGAATCGCGCCGCAGTTGATCGCCACGAACGGCTTGTCGCCGCGCGAGGAGCGGTCGTGGATCGCGCGCGCGACGATCTCCTTGCCGGTGCCGGACTCGCCCAGGATCAGCACCGTGGTGTCGAACGGCGCGACCTGCTCGATCAGCCGCCGCACGTGGCGGATCGCCGTCGAGTTGCCGGTGGGGCCCGCGGCGCTCGCCGCCGGCTTGGCCGCCGCCGGCCGCGGCGGGTCGAGCCGCTTGAGGCTGGCGCGGCGCAACAGCTCGTGCAGTTGCGCGTACTTGACCGGGTAGTCCAGCGCCCAGGCCTCGTCCGGGTCGAAGCCGCGGTCGTCCCAGGCGCGGCCCTGGTGCTCCGGCAGCAGCAGCAACGGCGGAAACTGCGGATCGGCCTTGAGCCAGTCCAGGAACGCCGGCAGCGACTTGGAGTCCTTGATCGTGCCCAGGATCACCGCCACCCAGTCGCGCGGCTTGTGCTGGAGCGTGGCGGCGCGCAGGTCGTCCACGATCTCCGCGGCGTAGTCGATGAATTGCAGGATCGAGCCGATGTCGCGCGCGCGGTCGGCGTCGGCGTCCACCACCAGGATGCGGGGAGTCGCGCTCATGGTGCCCTCCCTCAGCCGGCCGCGCGCAGCGCGGTGCGGGTGGCGGCGCGGCCGCGCTCCTTGGCCGGCGGGATGCCCATGGCCTCGCGGTACTTCGCGACCGTGCGCCGCGCGACGCGGATGCCGCGCCGGCCGAGCAAGGTCGCGATGGTGCCGTCGCACATCGGCGTCGCGCGGTTCTCCTGCTCGATCAGGCGGCGGATCATGGCGCGCACCGCGGTGCCGGAGGCTTCCGCGCCGTCGCGCGCCGCCAGGCTGCTGGAGAAGAAGTACTTCAGCTCGAACACGCCGCGCGGCGTCTGCACGTACTTGCGCGTGGTGATGCGCGAGACGGTCGACTCGTGCATGCCGATCGCCTCCGCCACTTCCTTGAGCGTCAGCGGCTTCATGCCCTCGTCGCCGCGGTCGAGGAATTCGTTCTGGCGCTCGAAGATCGCGCGCGCCGCGCGCAGCAGCGTGTCGTGCCGCATCTCCAGGCCGCGCACCAGCCAGCGCGCCTCCAGCAATTGCTCGCGCAGTCCCTTGCCGTCTTCCTTGCACCGGTTGAGCAGGCCCTCGTACAGCGAGTTGACGCGCACGCGCGGCGTGGCGGCGCGGTTCAGCTCCAGGCGCCAGCCGCCGGCGGCCGGGCGCAGCACCAGGTCCGGCACCACGTACTCGGCGTCCTCGCCCACGCTCGCCGCGGGCTTGGGGTTCAGGCGGCGCACCAGCGCCACCGCCGCGTCGAGCATCTGCGGGGCCGGGTCGAGCTTTTCGTCCAGCGCCGCCAGTTCGTCGCCGGCCAGCGCTTCCAGTCCGTGCGCGACCAGGCAGCGCGCCAGGCCGAGGCCCGGCGTTGCCGGGTCCAGGGCGCGCAACTGAAGGTCGAGGCACTCGCGCAGGTCGCGCGCGCCGAAGCCGGGGGGATCGAGCTGCTGCACCTTGGCCAGCACCGACTCCATTTCCGCCGGCGCGACGTTCCAGTCCGCCGGCAGTTGCGCGCGCAGCGCATCGAGCGGCCGCTCCAGATAGCCGTTCTCGTCGATGGCGTCGAGGATCGCCGTGGCGATGCGCGCCTCGCGCGCGTCGTCCAGCAGCAGTTCCAGATCGGACAGCGCGCGCAGGTGCGGCTGGGCGACTTCCGGCGCGGCGCGCTCCGGCTGGTTCTCGGTCGCCGGCGCCGGCTTGGCTTCCCAGGACTCCGACAGCGCGGCGTCCCAGTCGACTTCGACCGCGGCGGCCTCCACCGGCGCTTCGGTCAGCTCGGCGTCGAGCGCGGGCTCGGCGTCGGCGTCATCCTCGTCGCGCTCCAGCATCACGTTGCGGTCGAGCGCGGTCAGGACTTCCTGTTCGAGTTCCAGGGCCGACAGCTGGAGCATCCGGATGGATTGCACCAGCTGGGGCGTCATTGCGACGTTTTGCCCAAGATGCAAACGCAGATTGGTCTTCATGCCGTCTCCTCTCTCGCCCGGTTCCTGCTTGTTTGCGCCGCGGCTGACGGCGGCGCTTGCGGAACATCTTTGGCGAGAGGTGACGGAACAACAATAAGTAAAACCACCTCATCTGTAGGGGATTTCCCTAGACAGATAAGTTTTGTCTACTTTTTGGCGCGAGCAGAATCCCTAACGACCCTTCGTTGCTCCAGGCGTGCGCGGGTTCCGATGGCTTCTTGGCGCTCAGGATCATCCTGAGTCTGGGCGGCGACGCTTCGATGGCGTCGCTCCGCCGCTAAGCTGCAAGGAGCTTGCCAGCCTCGATCAGGTCTTCTTCCGTATCCACGCCGCGCGGCGGCGGGCCATGCGTGATGCCGACCTTGATGCGCAGCCCGTTGAACAGCGCACGCAACTGCTCCAGCGCCTCGCATTCCTCCAGCGGCGCCGGCGGCAGGCGACTGAAGCGCGCCAGCGCGGCAACGCGGTAGGCATAAAGGCCGATGTGGCGGTACGCCAGGCCCTGCGGAAACGCCGGCTGCATGCGCGCGGAGCCCTCGCGCTTCCACGGGATGGGCGCGCGCGAGAAATACAGCGCATAGCCACGCGCATCCATCACCACCTTCACGAAATTCGGATTGAGCCATTCTTCCGCCGCGTCAATCGGATGACACAGCGTGGCGACGTCCGCCTGCGGGTCGCGCGCCAGAAGTTCGGCGGCCTGGCGCACAAGCTCCGGCGGCATCAGCGGCTCGTCGCCCTGCAGGTTGACCACGATGACGTCGGCCGGCCAGCCGCAGGCGCGCGCCACCTCGTCGATGCGGTCGGTGCCGGAGTTGTGCTTGATCGAGGTCATTGCGACCTCCGCGCCGAAGCGCCGGCAAGCCGCGGCAACCGCGTCGTCGTCGGTGGCGACGATCACCTGCTCCGCGCCGGTCTTGAGCGCCGCCTCGAAGGCGTACTGCACCAGCGGCCGGCCGTGGATTTCGCGCAGGACCTTGCGCGGCAGGCGCGTGGAGCCGAGGCGCGCGGGGACGACGACCTTGAATTTCATGCGCGCGTCACCGGAGCTTTTCCACTTCCTCGTCCGACAGCGGCCGCGCCTCCTCTTCCAGCATCACGGGGATGCCGTCGCGCACCGGATACGCCAGGCGCGAAGCCTTGCACAGCAGTTCCCGCTTCTCCGGGTCCCACACCAGCGGGGCCTTGGAGACGGGGCAGACCAGGATGTCGAGCAGACGCTTGTCCATTTCTATTTGCGATCGCGGAGTTCAGCCGTCAATTTTTGCACGGCGGCGGTGTCGGCGGCAGACAGCACCGCCTCCACCGGCACGTACCAGTGCTGCGGCCGCGCGAATCGCCGGCACTTCACCGCGTCCTTCTCGGTCATCAGCACCGGCTTGTCGTCGCCGAAATCCAGGTCCGCGGCGGCGTAGGCATGGTGGTCGGGGTAGCCGTGCGGAATCACGCGGATGCCCAGCGACTCCAGCTTGGCGAAAAAACGCTGCGGGTTGCCGATGCCCGCAACGGCGTGCACCACCTGCCCCTCGAACGCCGCCAGCTCGCGGCGCGCGGAGCCGTCGAGCCGTTCCGCGACGTCGGCCAGCAGATGCATGTCGGCCGGCGCCGTCCCGGCCAGGCGCCAGCCGCCGCCGTTGACCACCACCAGCGCCACCTCCGCCAGCCGCCCCGGCGGCTCGCGCAGCGGGCCGGCCGGCAGCAGCGCGCCGTTGCCCACGCCGCGCGCACCGTCCACCACCGCGATCTCGAGGTCGCGATGCAGCCGGTAGTGCTGCAAGCCGTCGTCCGCCACGATCACGTCCACCGCGCCGCCGTCGAGCAGCCGGCGCGCCGCCGCCACGCGGTCCGGCCCGACCGCCAGCGGGCAGCGCAGGCGTTGCGCCATGAGCACCGGCTCGTCGCCGACCTGCGCCGGGTCCGAGTCCGCGGCGACGCGACGCGGCCACTGCCCGCCGCGCCCGCCGTAGCCGCGGCTGACCACGCCCGGGCGCCAGCCCCATTCGCGCAGGCGCTCCACCAGCCAGATGACGAACGGCGTCTTGCCGGCGCCGCCGACCGTGATGTTGCCGACCACGATCACCGGCACCGGCAACCGCGGCGCCCGCCGGCGCAACCAGCGCCGGCGCAGCGCGGCCACCGCGCCGAACAGCGCCGCCAAGGGCCGCAGCGGCAGCGGCGGCGGCGCGTCGGAGTACCAGCGCTGGATCAGGCGCTCGCGCATGGGCGTTCGTGGCGCGGACTCAGGGACCTTTCTCCCGACCCGCGGCTCGGCCGCGGGACTCGAAAACAACGAAGCGGCACCGACCTCACATGCAGTCTCCGCGCGAGCAAACCGAGACGGCCATGCCCCAGTACATGCCTGCGCCCGCCACGACCAGGTACGCCACCGACGCCGCAAGCCGCGATCGGCGCGAGAGCGGCAGCAAGTGAATGCCGGCTACGCCGACGGCCAAGGCCATGACCAAGGCGGCGCCGTCGGTGAGAGCGGAAAAGGTCCGCATGGCCCGCGAGGCGTACAGGTAGGCGGACCAGCCGAGGCCGGGAACCGCCAGCACGAGCGACCACGCGATGAGCTTTCGCAAAATCATTTCGTTGCCTTTCGCCGCGGCTCAGCCGTGCTCGAACTGCATCCGGTACAAGGCCGCGTACAGGCCGTTGCGCGCCAGCAGGTCCTCGTGGCGCCCGGTTTCCACCAGGCGCCCGTCCTGCATCACCGCGATCAGGTCGGCCCGCTGGATGGTGGACAGCCGGTGCGCGATCACCAGCGTGGTGCGGCCGGCGACCAGGCGCTCGAACGCCTGCTGGATGTAGCGCTCGGACTCGGTGTCGAGCGCGGAGGTGGCTTCGTCCAGGATCAGGATCGGGGCGTCCTTGAGCAGCGCGCGCGCGATGGCGATGCGCTGGCGCTGGCCGCCGGACAGCAGCACGCCATTCTGGCCGACGTGGGTATGGATGCCCTGCGGCAGCTTTTGCACGAACTCCCAGGCGTGCGCCTGCTTGCAGGCCTCGACGATGCGCTCGTCCAGCGGCATCGGGTCGAGGCCGTAGGCGACGTTCTCGGCGACGGTGGCGTTGAACAGGCGCACCTGCTGGTCGACCAGCGCGACCTGGCGGCGCAGGTCGCGGACGCCGTAGTCGCGGATATCGTGGCCGTCGAGCCGGATCGCGCCGCCGTCCGTCTCGTAAAAGCGCGGCAGCAGCGACAGCAGCGTGCTCTTGCCGCTGCCGGGGCGTCCGACGAAGGCCACCGTGCTGCCAGCGGGAACGTCCAGCGTGATGCCCTTCAACACGTCCGCCGCGTCGTCGCGGTAGCGGAAGCGCACGTCGTGGAACTCGATGCGGCCCTGCGCCCGCGCCAGCGGCCGCGAGCCGCCTTGCGGCTCGGCCTGCTCGGCCATCAACTCGAAGATGTTGGCGGCGGCGACGATGCCCTTCTGGATGCGCATGTTGACGTTGCTCATCGCCTTCATCGGGTTCATCAGGCCCAGCATCGCGCCCATGAACGCGGCGAAGGTGCCGGGCGTGATCTTGGCGATCATCTCCGGCTGCGTGGCGAAGTAGACGATCGCCGCGACCGCCCAGGCGCCGATGAACTGGATCACCGCCGAGCTGCTGGCCTGCGTCGCCACCAGCTTCATCGAGAGCTGGCGGTTGCGGTTGTTGGCCTCGTCGAAGTGGCGCTGCTCGGTGTCCTGCGCGTTCTGGATCTTGATGACGCGCTGCGCGTGCACCGCCTCCTGCGTCGCCTCCGATACCGTGCCCACCGACTCCTGCAGGCGCTGGCTGATGCGGCGGAAGCGCTTGGTCACGTAGCGGATCACCAGCGCCATGAGCGGCGCCACGAAGAACGAGAACAGCGCCAGCCGCCAGTTGAGCCAGAACATCAGGCCGACGAAACCGACGATCGTCAGCCCTTCCTTGACCAGCGTGTTGAGCGCGGTGGTGGCGGCCTCGGCGACCTGCTCGACGTTGTAGGTCAGGCCGGCCTGCAGGCGGCCGGCGCTGCTGCGGTCGAAGTACTTCATCGGCAGCCGCAGCACGCGCTCGAACACCTCGCAGCGCAAATCCTTGGTCACGCGCCGGCCGACCCAGGCCATGCCGTAGGTGGAGGCGAAGCCGGTGACGCCGCGCGCGACGAACAGGCCGACGATGGCGAGCGGGATCCAGCGGATCGTGGCCGTGTCGCGCTCGACGAAAGTGCCGTCCATGAGCGGCTTCATCAGCGCCATGAAGGCGGTGTCCACCGCGGCGAACAGCACGGTGGCGAGGGCGGCCCCGGCGAAGATCGGCCAGTACGGCGCCGAATAGCGCATTACGCGCATGTAGACGTACAGCGGCTTGGATTCCGGGCGGACCTGCTTGCTCACGGTATTGGCTTTTTTGAGCTGAAAGTTCATGTTATCAGCATCAAACCGCCGACAAGGAACCTTTGGGCATGGCCAAGACGCTGTTCGAGAAGATCATCGACCGCGAGATCGCCGGCACGATCGTGTACGAGGACGAGCAGTGCGTGGCGTTCAAGGACATCAACCCCGGCGCGCCGGTGCATGTCCTGCTGGTACCGCGCAAGCCGATCCCCACCCTGGCCGCCGCGACCGCGGAGGACAAGGCCCTGCTTGGCCATCTGATGCTGACCGCACCCAAGGTGGCGGCCCAGCTCGGCTGCGGCGACGCCTTCCGCGTCGTCGTCAACAACGGCGCCGGCGCCGGGCAGTCGGTGTTTCACTTGCACCTGCACATTCTCGGCGGCCGGGCCTTCAAGTGGCCCCCCGGCTAGGTTCGCGCGCCGCCAAGAATGTGCGCGGCGCGCATTCATCGATCCTCGCGCAAGCGCTCGGCGGCTCGGCGGCCGGCGGTGCAAGTGGCCGCCGGGCTAGGCTCCTCTTTCCCGTAGCTTCGTTTTAATCGCGCCTGGCTCCTCCGGGGGAGGTGCGTCCGCGAGCGCGGCATGCCATCCTTCCTGGGGGATAAATTGCAGGTATACCTTTTACGGGATATAGTGCCTTTATCCCGCCCAGGAGATATCGCCGTGGACCACGTCGCGCGCACCCCCGCCCAGCTCGGGCCGATCCTGAAAGGCGTCCGCCAGCAGCGCGGCCTCACGCAGCAGGCCGCGGGCGCGGGCGTCGGCCTCAAGCAGGGCACGGTGTCCGCGATCGAGCGCGACGCCGCGCGGACCGGCGTCGAAAGCCTGTACAAGTTGCTGTCGGCCCTCGGCCTGGAGCTGGTCCTGCGCGACAAGGCCGGGACGTCCGACACCACGCGCAGCGCAAAGCGGGAGTGGTAGGGCGTGGCGCGCCCGGCTACCGCCCGCGCGCTCGCCGTCTGGATGAACGGCGAGCGCGTCGGCACCTGGACCGTCTGGCCGGGCAAGCCCGACGAGTTCGCCTACGGGTCCGGCTGGCTGGCGTCGCCGGACGCCCGCCCGATCTCCCTGTCCCTGCCCCTGCGCCCGTCGGTCTACCGGGGCGCGGTCGTGGCGGCGTACTTCGACAACCTGCTGCCGGACAGCCCGCGCATCCGCGAGCGGCTGCAGCGCCGGTTCGCCACCGCCTCCACCGCCGCCTTCGACCTGCTGGCCGAGGTCGGACGGGATTGCGTCGGCGCCATCCAGCTGCTGCCGGAAGGCACGCCGCCCGGCGAAATCCGGCGATTGGACGGCTCCCCCATGACCAGCCGCCAGATCGAAGCGCTGCTGGAGGAACTGCCGGCGATACCCGCCGGGCCCGGCGCGGCGGACGCCGGCTTCCGCATCTCACTGGCCGGAGCCCAGGAGAAGACGGCCCTGCTGCGCATGAACGGCCATTGGCTGAGCCCGCGCGGCACGACGCCCAGCACGCACATCCTCAAGCTGCCGATGGGCACGACGCGCGCCGGTCTGGATCTGTCCACCTCGGTGGAGAACGAATGGCTATGCGCGCAAATCCTGCACGAGTTCGGCGTTCCGACGGCCGAGTGCCGGATCGCGCGCTTTCGCGCACAGAAGGCCCTGGTCGTCGAACGCTTCGACCGGCGGCCGTCGTCGGACGGCGCCTGGATCGTCCGCCTGCCGGTCGAGGACTTGTGCCAGGCGCTGGGCGTGCCCGGCGAACGGAAGTACGAGGCCGACGGCGGACCGGGCATCCTGGCCATCATGGGCCTGCTGCTCGGCTCGTCCCGGGCCGAACAGGACCGGCGCGACTTCTTCCGCACACAGCTTCTGTTCTGGATGCTGGCGGCGATCGACGGCCACGCCAAGAACTTCAGCCTGTTCCTGGAGGCCGGCGGCGGATACCGCCTGACCCCCCGCTATGACGTGCTGTCGGCGTTTCCGATGATCGGCACCACCCGGGGCAAGCTTGCCGCGCCGAAGGTGTGCATGGCGATGGCCGTCCACGGGCGCCAACGGCATTACCACTGGCGCGAAATTCAACCGCGCCACTGGGAGGAGATGGCCCGCCGCTGCGGCATGGCGGCCGGGTATCCGGCCATCCGCGACGAACTGTCCGAGCGGACGGAGCCGGCGATAGCCGCCATCGCGCGGCGCCTCCCGAAAGGCTATCCGGACGACGTCGCGGAAGCCGTGTTCAATGGGCTGCGGGCGTCGCGCGAGAAGCTGGCAGCCGCCGCACCCTGACCGTCCGCCGACGCAAGGCGCGCCCGACTCGCCGTCCCGGCGGGGTGCACCACCTCCCGGCCGGGCGCAGGATAAGCTTGGAAACGGAGGGGTTCCGGGGCGGCTGTATATTTCGCACGGTATCCGATCGAAGCCTGCCGCGGCATGGCGACCGCACGAGGTGGGACGGCCGGCGCGCCAAAACCAAAACGCGGCGCGCACGGACCAGAACCCGCCACGGGGTACGCCTAGCCTTAACCGGCACCCATCCGGCCATGGGAAGGAGGAGCCCAATGACCGCGAGCCGCACGAAAGTCTTGACCCTGCTGATGGCGCTTGGCGCCGTCCTGGCTGGCTGCCGCGCGCAGGATTCGGCGCCGGCCCGCGACCGGGCCGCGCCGGCGGCGGACGAGCCGCTCGCCGAGGGCGGCTGCTCCTGGATCGCGGCCAACGATCCGGACCTGGTGAACGTCGCCTTCCCCGACGAGGACGCGCACTACTGGCTCGCCGAGCTGCCGTTCGCGCCCGGCGTGCTGCGCTACCGCGTCGAGGGCATCTATCCCGACGCGCGCTACTTCTCGTACAACGCCTACGACAACGCCCTGCGCCCGACCGACGCGATCGCCGATTACCGCATCGCGCCGGACACGGCCGGGACCAACCCGTACCAGACCGCCGGCGCGCCGCCGGGCGGCGGCTACACGATGTTCGTCCTGCCCCAGGCGGTGCCGGAGCAGCGCGCCCCGAACACGCTCTACGCCGGCTCCACCACCCTGCCCGGCGGCAACGCCGGGCCCAATCCGCGCGTGTCCATCATCTACCGCACCTACGTGCCGGTCGGCGACGCCGCCGGCAGCGTCGCGCTGCCGCGCATCGTGGCGGAGACCGCGAGCGGCGACCAAACGCTGGTGGGCCTGTCGCCCTGCACGGTGTTCAGCCCGCCGGCCAACGCGGTGCTCAACGACACGATCCGCGAGGCCAGCTTTCCCGCACCGGCCGCGGCGCCCTTTCCATTCACCACGCGCGCGCCCAAGTTCCGCCGGTTCTATGGCCTGCCGGAGACCGCGCGCGTGCTGCTGAGCATTGCGCTGGGCCAGGAAGTGCCGCCCAATCAGGCAACCGCCGGCGACGGTGGCGGCTTCCTGTCCAATCGCGACAACGCCTATATGAACACGATGTTCTCGCGCGACAAAGCCTCGCTGTACGTCGTGCGGGCGAAAGCGCCGACGTATCTCGGCGACCCGCGCCTGGCCGGCGCCGCGCCGCAACTGCGTTACTGGTCGTTCTGCACCAACGAGTTCTTCAGCCAGCGCTACGTCGAGTGCCTGCGCGACAGCAAGGTGGCGCTGGATGCCGAAGGCTATTTCACCTTCGTCGTGTCCGACCCGGACGACCGCCCCGCCAACGCGACGCCGGAGAACGGGTTCAACTGGCTGCCCTGGGGCGGCGCGTACTACGACTCGGTGGCGATCTACCGCCACATGCTGCCGGACGCGGCTTTCGCGGAGGCGGTGCAGAACGTGCCGTACGGCGCGGACGCGGCGGAAGTGATGCGCGAATACTTCCCGCGCACCGCCTACTGCGACCGCGCGACGGTCGAGGCGGCCGGCACCTCGCCGCGCGCTGCGTTCGACGCCTGCGCGGGCCGGGCGACCTAGCCGGCAAATGACCCGCCTTTGGGGTCGCCTCAGGACCGGCCTGCGGGAGCCGCTGGCGCGCTTCCTGTTGCTGGGCCTGGCGATCTTCGCGGCGGACCGCCTGCTGACCGGCGGCGACGCCGCCTCGCGCGGCAGCCGCATCGTCGTCACCGCCTCGCAGCAGGACGCGCTGCGCGCCGCCTTCCTGGCCGAGCACGGCCGCGCGCCGGATGCGGCGGAGCTGCGCGCGCGCCTGGACCGCTGGCTCGACGAGGAGGTGCTGTACCGCGAGGCCCTGGCCCTGGGCCTGGACCGGCGCGACGCAATCGTGCGCCGCCAGCTCACGCAGAAGATGCGCTTCCTGATCGAAGACGGCGGCGTGCCGCCGGAGCCGGCTCCGGCCGAGTTGCAGGCCTGGCTGGACCGCTACCCGGAGCGCTACGGCAAGCCGCGGACGGTGAGCTTCGACCAGGTGTTCCTGAGCCGCGGCCGCCACGGCGCCGGCCTCGCGCAGGCCGCGGCGCAAGCCGCCGTCCGACTCGGCCAGGCGCCGGACGACTTCGTCGGCCTGGGCGACCCCTTCCTGGTCGGGCAGGTCGTGTCGCAGGCCGACGCCGGGCAATTGCGCCGCGATTTCGGCGCCGACTTCGCCGCCGCGCTGGAACAGGCGCCGGACGGCCGCTGGTCCGGCCCGCTGGCGTCGAGCTTCGGCCTGCACCTGGTGCGCGTGACCGCGCGCGGCGCGTTCCGGCCGGCGCGGCTGGAGGAGGTGCTGGAGCGCGTGCGCCAGGACTACCGCCTGGCGCAGCGCGAGCGGCGGAACCGCGCGGCGCTCGACCGCCTGCGCGCGCGCTATCGCATCGAGTTCGGAAGCGGCGCCGGCGGTCCGGAGGCCGGATGAGACACCGGCTGCGCGCCCTGTTGTTCGCCGCCTGCTGCGTCGGCCCGCCGGCGGCGGCGCACGAGTTGCAGTCGGTGGCGCTGTGGCTGCACGAGGAGGCACCCGGCCGGATCGCCGTCACCCTGAAGACGCCCCTGGCCCGCGACGGCGGCGCGGTGGCCGTGGTGCCGCGCTTCCCCGCCGGCTGCCGCAACGACGATGAGCCGCGGGTCGACCGCGAGGCCGGCACCGTCGTCCGCCAGTGGCGCGAGACCTGCCGCGACGGCCTGGCGGGGATGCGGCTGCGCATCGAGGGTCTGGACCCGCGCGCGCCGGAAGCGATGGTGGTCGCGCGCTTCGCCGACGGGCGCAGCCTGACCCTGGCAGTGGACCGGCACGATCCGGAGGCGGTGCTGGCGCCGCCGGCGCAGGCGGCCGGCCTGCGGCTGTCCGCCTACCTCGAACTCGGCGTCGAGCACATCCTGCTCGGCACGGACCATCTGCTGTTCGTACTCGGCCTGATACTGGTGGTGGGTGCCGCCGGGCGCGGCAGGGCAATGCTGGTTGCGGCGCTGACCGCCTTCACCCTGGCGCATAGTTTCACCCTGGCCTGCGCGGTGCTGGGACTTTGGGGGCTGCCGCCGCGGCCGGTGGAGTTGTCGATCGCGCTGAGCATCGTGCTGCTGGCGCTGGAGCTGGCGGAGCATCCGCGCCGCGCCGCGGCCGGCCTGGCGCCCAGCCTGACGCTGCGCAAGCCCTGGCTGGTGGCCTTCGGCTTCGGGCTGCTGCACGGCTTCGGCTTTGCCGGCGCCCTGGCCGCCATCGGCCTGCCGGAACCGGCGCGCGCCTGGGCGCTGCTCCTGTTCAATGCCGGCGTGGAGATCGGACAGTTGCTGTTTGTGGCCGCGGTGCTGCTGGTACTGGCCGCGCTGCGGCGGCTGCACGCCGCGCAGCCGCGGGCCGCCGGCGCGGCGGCGACCGTGCTGGGCGGGGTGGCGATGTACTGGACGCTGGAACGCGCCGTGCTGTGGACCGAGGCCTTGTGGCCGGGGGTATGACGTGAACGCCTGGATGAAAGCCCGCCCGGCGGCGGCCGGCGCCGCGCTGCTGCTGGCGGCCTGCGCGGACAGCAAGAGCGGCATCGCCGACGTGGCCGGCGGCGGCGAGGCGGTGCCCGGCCGCTGCGCCGACTTTCGCGAGGGGCGCAAGAACGCCTATTTCGGCGACCTGCACACGCACACCTCGTACTCGCTCGACGCCTATTTCTTCAACGCCGCCAACGATCCGCGCGCCGCGCACCGCTTCGCCAAGGGCGAGGTCGGCGGCCTGCCCGGCCTGGGCAGCGACGATCCCTACACCCAGCAGCGCGAGGTCCGCATCGGCCGGCCGCTGGACTTCAACGCCGTCACCGACCACGCCGAGTTCCTCGGCGGCTTCGTCAACACCTGCGGCCGCACGCCGCAGACGCAGCAGTTCTGCGACGAGCGCATCGGCAAGGGCATCCGCGACGACATCGTCAACATCGCCGCAGGCAACACCTCGTTCCAGCAGCAGATGATCCAGGCCCTGATCGGCATGAGCCCGACCAACGTCTCGGCCTGGGCCGCGACCAGGCAGATCAACGAGGAAGAGAACGAGCCGTGCCGCTACACCACGCTGCACGCCTACGAGTTCAGCTCCAACGAGCTGGGCCAGATGTTCCACCGCAACGTGATCTTCCGCGGCGATTCCGCGAGCGTGCCGGCCGAGGTGTTCGGCGCCGCGCGGCCCGACACCGCCGCAAACCCGCAGAACGCCAACGACGACTGGGACCTGTTCGACTACCTGGACCTCGCCTGCAAGTCGCGCCCCGGCTGCGACGTGCTGACCATCCCGCACAACGGCAACCTGTCCGACGGCCGCATGTGGCTGCCGCGCGAGCCGGACAGCGGCGTGCCGCTCGGCCGCAAGCTCGACTCCACCGACGTCATCCTGCCGATGACCGCCGCCGACGCCGAGCTGCGCCGCAGCCTGGACCGCGCGGTGGAGATCGCCCAGCACAAGGGCCAGTCCGAATGCGCGATCGGCCTCGCCGGCGGCTACCTGGACGGCGAGGAGTCGTCCTGCGACTTCGAGATCTTCAAGACCGTGTGCCGCGGCCAGCCGGACGATCCGGCCGACTGCGCCCGCTTCTGCAAGGGCGACCCGCTGACCGATCCCAACTTTTGCAGCCACCGCTCGGCCGGCAGCAACGTGGTGGACACCTGCGCCAACCCGGGCCCCGATGCGCGCTCGCGGCCCGCGCACAACCCCGCCGCGACGGGCACGGAGAACTGCACCCACCCGCTCGACTACTACCGGCAGGCCATGGCCGAGGGCCTGGCGATCAAGCGGACGCTCGGCGTCAACCCGTACCGCGCCAACGTCGTCGCCGCCTCCGACACGCACAACGGCATTTCCGGCAACGTCGCCGAGAAGGGCTTCGTCGGCCACGGCGGCGTGCTCGACGACGAGCCGCGCGAGCAGTTCGGCTTCTGGGCCTGCGACGGCGGCGACCCGGCCGACCCGGCCAACTGCACCAACCGCCGCTTCCTCGACTTCGCGCGCTCGCTCAACCCGGGCGGCCTCGCCGGCGTGTGGGCGCCGGAGAACACGCGCGACGGCATCTGGGACGCGCTGCACCGCGGCGAGAGCTGGGGCACCTCCGGGCCGCGCATCAAGCTGCGCAGCGTCGGCGGCTGGAGCCTGCCCGAAACCACCTGCGACCGGCTCGCCGCCGGCCGGAATCCGGTGGATACCGGCGAGACGGCGGGCACCTTGATGGGCGGCGAGCTGCCCCTGCCCGCGCAGGGCCGGCCGCAGGTCGCCGTGTGGGCGCAGCAGGACCCGGAGAACTACCCGCTGCAGCGCATCGACATCGTCAAGGGCTGGGTCGACGCCGGCGGCCAGCCGCGGGTCAAGGTGTTCGAGGGCGTGGCGCGCACCGCCGACCGCGTCGAGCGCCCGTCGATGGACGATTGCGGCGTGCGTGTCGGCAGCCATCCCGAACAGCTCTGCGCGATTTGGACCGACCCGGAATTCAACCCCGCGCAGGACACCTACTACTACGCGCGCGTGCTCGAGGTACCGTCCTGCCGCTGGTCGGCGTGGGTCTGCAACGTCGACAAGAAGGTCGACTGCGGCAAGCTCGACCCGGCCAACGGCATGTTCCCGGAGGCAAGCGGCCTGCGGGGCTACGAAGGCTGCTGCGCGATCGACGGGCAGCCCGGCTCCTTTCGCGGCCGGAACACCTTCCACGTCATCGAGGAACGCGCCTGGACCTCGCCGATCTGGTACGAGGCGCCGGCGCCCTGAGAACCTGAGAATGGAGGAGAAGCAATGAAGAAGATCCTGCTGGGTTTCGTGCTGGCGATCGGCGCGCTGGCGCTCGCCTACCTCGTCGACTCGCGCGGACGGCCGGAGCAGCCGGGCGTCGTCAGCGGCAAGGCCGTGCCGGGCGAGGTCGTCGCCGCACGCGCCACCGCGCAAGCCGCCGCCCGCAGCGCACTGGGCGTCGCGCAGGACAAGCAGGTTCTGTTCGGCGACCTGCACGTCCACACCACCTACTCGGTGGACGCCTTCGCCTGGAGCATGCCGCTGTTCCACGGCGAGGGCGTGCACCCGCCGGCGGAGGCCTGCGACTTCGCGCGCTTCTGCGCCGACCTCGACTTCTGGGCCACCACCGAGCACGCGGAGTCGCTCACGCCGCGCCACTGGCGCGACATCCGCAACACGGTCCAGCAGTGCAACGCCGTGGCCGGCGACCCGCAAAACCCCGACCTGGTGTCCTTCACCGGCTGGGAGTGGACGCAGATGGGCAACACGCCCAAGGAGCACTACGGCCACAAGAACGTGATCTTCAAGTACGACGGCGACGACCGGGTGCCGACGCGCCCGATCGGCGCCGGCGGCATCGCCTCGCGCGCCATGCGCAACCGCAACATCCCCTGGTACCGCGACGCCATCGCGCCGTACATCGACCCGCGCAACCGGCAGTCGCACTTCGACCAGCAGCTCAAGATGAAGAATCTGGCGAGCGCGCCCCTGTGCCCGGAGGGCACCGACGAGCGCGCCAAGCCGGAGGACTGCGTGGAGTTTGCCGAGACGCCGCGCGAGCTGTTCGACCGCCTCGACAACTGGGGCTTCGACGCCATGGTCATCCCGCACGGCAACACCTGGGGCTACTACACGCCGCCGGGATCGAGCTGGGACAAGCAGCTCACCCTCAAGCAGCACGATCCCAAGCGGCAGACGCTGATCGAGGTGTTCTCCGGCCACGGCAATTCCGAGGAGTTCCGCGACTGGCGCGAGGTCGAGTTCGACGCCGACGGCCAGCCGCACTGCCCGGCGCCGACGAAGGACTACCTGCCCTCGTGCTGGCGCGCCGGCGAGATCATCCGGTCCCGGTGCGGTGACTTGCCGCAGGCTGAATGCGACGCACGCGTGCAGCAGGCGCAGACCGACTACCTGAAGGCCGGCCGCGCCGGCCACCTCGTCGTCCCCGGCGTGACGCCGGAGGACTGGCTGGATTCCGGCCAGTGCCGCGACTGCTACCTGCCGGCCTTCAACTACCGCCCGAAAAGCTCCACCCAGTACGCGGTGGCGCTGTCCAACTTCGACGAGACGGACGCCAACGGCGACCCGCTGCGCTTCCGGTTCGGCTTCATCGCCTCCAGCGACAACCACGCCGCCCAACCCGGCACCGGCTACAAGGAGACCGGCCGCCACGCCAACACCGAGACCAGCGGCCAGGACGGCTACATGCGCGAGCAGTTCATCGACCTGCCCAAGCCCAAGGGCCAGGCGGTGGAGTCGGTGCCGTTCGACCTGAACCAGCGCCAGTTCAACTTCCTGCAGATCGCCGAGACCGAGCGCGTGCAGTCCTTCTTCTACACCGGCGGCCTGGTCGCGGCGCACAGCGCCGGCCGCTCGCGCGACGCCATCTGGGACGCCATGCAGCGGCGCGAGGTCTACGCCACCTCCGGCGAACGCATGCTGCTGTGGTTCGACCTGCTCGACGGCCAGGGCCAGGCGCATCCCATGGGCTCGGAACTGAAGCTCGCCGGCACGCCGCGCTTCCGCGTGCGCGCGGTCGGCGCCTTCGAGCAGAAGCCCGGCTGCCCGCAGCACAGCGTCAACGCCCTGTCCGCCGATCAGCTCGAACAGATCTGCCGCGGCGAGTGCTACAACCCCTCCGACGTGCGCAAGCCGATCGACCGCATCGAGGTCATCCGCATCCGCCCGCAGGCCACGCGCGGAGAAAAAGTCGCCGACCTGATCGAAGACCCCTGGAAGACCTTCGCCTGCCGCGGCGACGAGGCCGGCTGCGCGGTCGAGTTCGAGGACCCCGATTTCGCCAAGCTCGGCCGCGAGGCGGTCTATTACGTGCGCGCCGTCGAGAAGCCGAGCCCGACGGTCAACGCCGGCCGGCTGCGCTGCGAATACGACGAGCGCGGCGAGTGCGTGAAGGTCAAGCCCTGCTACGGCGACCTGCGCACGCCGCCCTCCGACGACTGCCAGGCGCCGGCCGAGGAGCGGGCCTGGTCGTCGCCGATTTACGTGCGACCGATATAACCTTCAATTATCACTGCTCCTCGGACCACCAATCGATTCGCGTCGGAATCCGCGGGCGAATTCGTCGGAGCACGCATCAGCTCGGTTTCTGTCGAGGACTGTCGATTACATTCGCTTTCATTTGTAAATACGGAAGTGAGGCATACGCGAACAGCGCACCGAGCATTACAATACAAGTGATTGCTGGTCGCGAAGGCAGTGATAATAGCGCTCGAATTTCATGATGAATACTCCAAATCATAGCGAGCAAGACGACAATTGCGCAGAGGGCGAAGAACATCCCGATTCCGATCATCTGTGGTGTCCCGCCAACTCCCCGAGCAATGCCACGCAGCAATAATCCGACGACAACCAGCTCACAACTCGCAAACGAAAAGAAACTAATTGCCCATCCCACCACGTTGAAAATCTTCCTGCCCGCTGCTCGATTTATTCCGGCCATCATCCATAACAGCCAAAACGGCGTAAACAGGCCGCCAGTAACGTAAGCGTACGCCGACTACCGCCTTGACGGCGTCGGGGTAATCAGGCGGCGCGTGCTTGGTTTAGGGGCGAGAGCTGCGCCGCGACGTTCCACGGCAG
>JACPFV010000028.1 GCA_016182805.1 Gammaproteobacteria bacterium | reverse complement strand
TGATGCCGGGCGACAACATCCAGATGACGGTCGAGCTGATCAACCCGATCGCGATGGAGCAGGGCGTGCGCTTCGCCATCCGCGAGGGCGGCAAGACCGTCGGCGCCGGCGTCGTCACCAAGATCCTGGCTTAGGTTTACGTCCCTGTAACGGCTCGCGACGTCCCTGTCGCGGGTTTCCGAAACGGCGGAAGCAGAGGGTGCAGGCCCTGGGGCTACAAATTTGATGCGTTGCCGCATATAATGTGCGGCTCCCTCTGTCTCAATCCATGGTTCCACGGGCCGGGGAGCGTGCGTCAAATCGCTAGGGCAGTAGCTCAATTGGTAGAGCGGCGGTCTCCAAAACCGCAGGTTGGGGGTTCGATTCCCTCCTGCCCTGCCACCTTCTGCATGCGGATGCGGCGGCGCACCTGGAACGACTGAAACTTGCATATCGGGCGGGCATGAATCCCCAGATCGAACAACAGACCGGTTCGCCGAAGGACACCGCGCTGCTTCTGCTCGCGGTGGCTCTCGTCGCGGGCGGCATGGTTGCGTTTTACATGCTGGCGGACGGGCTGAATGCGCTCGTGCGCACGCTGATCCTCCTGGCGGCCATCGGCGCGGGCGTGGCGGCGGCCTACCGGACGCAACAGGGCAAGACCCTGTGGTCTTACGTCCAGGGCGCGCGCATCGAGTTGCGCAAGACCACTTGGCCGACGCGCCAGGAAAGCGTGCAGACCACGCTCATGATTGCGGTCGTGGTCCTCGTCGCCTCGCTGATCCTGTGGGGTCTCGATTCTCTTTTGCTGTGGGGCGTCAAGAGCCTCACGGGCCGGGGTTAAGCCATGACGATGCGTTGGTACGTGGTGCACGCGTACTCGCAGTACGAGAACCACGTGAAGCGGGCCCTGGAAGAGCGCATCAAGCGCGCCGGCCTGCAGGAAAAATTCGGCCAGATCCTGGTCCCGACCGAAGAGGTCGTGGAGATCAAGGACGGCGCCAAGCGCATGACCGAGCGCAAGTTCTTCCCCGGCTACGTGCTGGTGCAGATGGAGATGAACGAGGACACCTGGCACCTGGTCAAGTCCACGCCCAAGGTCATGGGCTTCATCGGCGGCACGCCGGACAAGCCGGCGCCGATCACCGACAAGGAAGCGGCCCGCATCCTGAACCAGGTCGAGGAGTCGGTCGAAAAGCCGAAGCCCAAGACCCTGTTCGAGCCGGGCGAGGCGGTGCGCGTCATCGACGGCCCGTTCGCCGACTTCCAGGGCGTGGTGGAAGAGGTCAATTACGAGAAGAACCGCCTGCGGGTGGCGGTTCTGATCTTCGGCCGGTCCACGCCGGTCGAGCTGGAATTTTCACAGGTCGAGAAGTCGTAAGCCTTCTCGTTTGTTCACCGGGGAGCCCATGAGCCGCACGGGCGTTCGCACCCACCAGGAGTAAGTCATGGCAAAGAAAGTCCAGGCCTACGTCAAGCTGCAGATCCCTGCAGGCAAGGCCAATCCCTCGCCGCCGGTCGGCCCCGCGCTCGGCCAGCAGGGCGTCAACATCATGGCGTTCTGCAAGGAATTCAACGCGGCCACGCAGAAGGTCGAACCGGGCCTGCCGATCCCCGTGATCATCACGGTGTACTCGGACCGGTCCTTCACCTTCATCATGAAGACGCCGCCGGCGACCGTGCTGATCAAGAAGGCGATCGGCCTGGAGTCCGGCAGCCCGACCCCGCACACCAAGAAGGTCGGCAAGATCAGCCGCAAGCAGCTCGAGGAGATCGCCAAGGTCAAGTGGCCGGATCTGAACGCCGCCAACATGGACGCGGCCGTGCGCACGATCGCCGGTTCCGCGCGTTCGATGGGTGTCGAGGTGGAGGGCTAAGCCATGACGATCAAGCTTTCCAAGCGCCAGAAGGCCTACGCCGGCAAGATCGAGGCGGGCAAGCATTACGCGCTCGACGCGGCGGTGCAGATCCTCAAGGAATGCGCCACCGCGAAGTTCAAGGAGTCGGTGGACCTCGCGATCAATCTCGGCATTGACGCGAAGAAGTCCGACCAGAACGTGCGCGGCTCGACCGTGCTGCCGCACGGCTCCGGCAAGAGCGTGAAGGTGGCGGTGTTCGCGCAGGGCGCCAAGGCCGAGGAAGCCAAGGCCGCCGGCGCCGACGCCGTGGGCATGCAGGAACTCGCCGACAAGATGAAGGCCGGCGACCTCAGCTACCAGGTGGTCATCGCCGCTCCGGACGCGATGCGCGTCGTCGGCGCGCTGGGCCAGGTGCTCGGTCCGCGCGGCCTGATGCCGAACCCGAAGACCGGCACGGTGACGCCGGACGTCGCCGGGGCGGTCAAGAACGCCAAGGCCGGTATGGCGAAGTTCCGTACCGACAAGGCCGGCATCGTGCACTGCTCGATCGGCGGTGCGCACTTCCCGCCCGAGCAGATCAAGGACAACCTGATCGCGGTGCTGCGCGACATCCGCAAGCAGCGCCCGGCCTCGGCCAAGGGCATTTTCATCAAGAAGGTGACGATCTCCTCCACGATGGGTCCCGGTATCCGCGTGGATGTGGGGTCCTTGCCGGAGTAAACCCGCCGTGCTGCGGGTTCAGCGGCGCGTCCTTTGGCGCCGCTGCAACCCGCCCTACGGAGGGCAATGAATTTGGCAGTGTGGTGTAGAGCCACACCGTCAAAGACCGCAGGAGTCCGCAAGGGCTTAAACGCGCGAGCGTCCTGCGCAGACGGTGGAAGCGGAAGGTTTCTTTCGCGACACCGTAATAGGTGGGTGGGCCGCGAGGTCCACCCGTTCGTAACGAAGCAACCAGGAGGTTGAGTCGAAATGCCATTAGGGCTTGAAGACAAGAAGGCACTGGTTGCGGAAGTGAACGAAGTCGCGAAGCGCGCGTACTCGGCGGTTGCCGCCGAGAACCGCGGGCTGACCGCCGGCAAGTTCGACGCGTTGCGCAAGAAGGCCCGTGAGAACGGGATCTACCTGCACATCGTGAAGAACACGCTGGCACGCAAGGCGGTGGAAGGCACGGAGTTCGAGTGCATGAAGCCCGCCCTGGTCGGCCCCATCGTGCTCGGGTTCTCGATGGAGGATCCGGGTGCGGTCGGACGCGTGATCAAGGATTTCGCCAAGGACAACGACAAGCTGGTCGTCAAGGCGGTCGCGGTCGGTGGGACCCTCTACGGGCCCGCGGACATCGAGCGTCTGGCGTCGCTGCCCACCAAGGAGCAGGCCCTGGCCATGCTCGCGGGTGTGCTGCAGGCGCCGGTGGCCAAGTTCGTCCGCACCCTCAACGAAGTCCCGGCCAAGTTTGTCCGCGCGGTCAACGCCGTCGCGGAGAAGCAGAAGCAGGCCGCGTAATCGTTTCCTTTCCGCAAGTTTCATCGATTTTTCAACGAGGCAATACACATGGCTAGCAAAGAAGAGATCCTTGACGCAGTCGCCAAGATGTCCGTGATGGACCTGGTCGAACTGGTCAAGATGATGGAAGACAAGTTCGGCGTGTCCGCCGCCGCCCCGGTCGCGGTCGCCGCGGCTCCGGCCGCCGGCGCGGCTCCGGCCGTCGCCGAGAAGACCGAGTTCAACGTCGTCATGACGGCGGTGGACGCGGCCAAGAAGGTCAACGTCATCAAGGCGGTCCGCGAGATCACCGGCCTGGGCCTGAAGGAAGCCAAGGACCTGGTGGAAGGCGCGCCGCAGACCGTGAAGGAAGGCGCGGCCAAGGCCGACGCCGAGGCGATGAAGAAGAAGCTGGAAGAGGCCGGCGCCAAGGTCGAGCTGAAGTAAGCACTTGGCGATTTTTGGCTGTCCGAAGCATGGCGAGGCTGGGGGCGCAAGCCCCCGGCCCGCTTTGCCGTCTTCGGGGTTGGAGATTGGGGACTCTGGAGTTGCCGGCGCGGGGGTTCTCGCGCGGCCGGCGAATCCCGAATCCCGAATCCCGAATCCCGTGGGCCGCGGATGAAATGCGGCCCGCGTATTGATAGCAGACTGAGGTAAGACATGGCTTACTCGTTCACCGAGAAGAAGCGCATCCGCAAGGACTTCCGCAAGCAGGTGGAGACCCTCGAGGTACCGTATCTGCTGGCGACGCAGATCGATTCCTACCGCGAGTTCCTGCAGCAGGGCCTCACCCACGGCCAGCGCAAGGACCTCGGCCTGCACGCCGCGTTCAAGTCGGTGTTCCCGATGGTGTCGTACAACGGCGCCGCGGCGCTGGAGTACGTCAGCTACCGCCTCGACGAGCCGGTGTTCGACGAGAAGGAATGCCGCGTGCGCGGCATGACCTACGCCGCGCCGCTCAAGGTCAAGACGCGCCTGGTGATCTTCGACCGCGAGTCCAAGGAAAAGCGCGTCAAGGACGTGCGCGAGCAGGAAGTGTACATGGGCGAGCTGCCGCTCATGACCGAGCACGGCACCTTCATCGTCAACGGCACCGAGCGCGTCGTCGTCAGCCAGCTGCACCGCTCGCCGGGCGTGTTCTTCGACCACGACAAGGGCAAGACGCACAGCTCCGGCAAGCTGCTGTACTCCGCCCGCATCATCCCCTACCGCGGTTCCTGGCTGGACTTCGAGTTCGACCCCAAGGACAACCTGTTCGTCCGCATCGACCGCCGCCGCAAGCTGCCGGCGACGATCCTGCTGCGCGCGCTCGGCTACAACAACGAGCGGATGCTCGCGCTGTTCCACGATCAGAACACGCTGCACCTGAAGGACGACGGCGCCGAGCTGGAGCTGGTGGCCGAACGCCTGAAAGGCGAGACCGCGCAGTTCGACATCGCGCACAAGGGCAAGGTGCTGGTCGAGGCCGGCAAGCGCATCACCGCGCGCCACATCAAGCTGATCCAGGACGCGGGCTTGAAGCGCCTGGAAGTGCCGGACAACTACCTGCACGGCAAGATCCTGGCCAAGGATCTCGTCGACAAGGACACCGGCGAGGTGCTCGCCGCCTGCAACAGCGAGCTGAACGAGACCGTGCTGGCGCAGCTGCGCAAGTCCGGCATCAAGCAGATCCAGACGCTGTACGTCAACGAGCTGGACAAGGGTCCGTACGTCTCCACCACGCTCAACATCGATCCGACCCGCACGCGCCTGGAGGCCCTGGTCGAGATCTACCGCATGATGCGCCCCGGCGAGCCGCCGACCAAGGACGCCGCCGAGACCCTGTTCCAGGGCCTGTTCTTCACCCAGGAGAAGTACGACCTGTCCGCGGTCGGCCGCATGAAGTTCAACCGCCGCCTGCGCAAGGACTCCGTGACCGGGCCGGGCGTGCTGTTCGACAGCCAGTATTTCAGCCTGCTCAAGGACGAATTCTCCAAGGAGCTGGCCAAGCAGCACGGCGAGTCGTCCGACATCGTCGAGGTGGTGCGCCAGATCATCGCCATCCGCAACGGCGAGGACATCACCGACGACATCGACCACCTCGGCAACCGCCGCATCCGCTCGGTCGGCGAGATGACCGAGAACGTGTTCCGCACCGGCCTGGTGCGCGTCGAGCGCGCCGTGCGCGAGCGCCTGGCGCTGGCCGAGGCCGAGAACCTGACGCCGCAGGATCTGATCAACGCCAAGCCGGTCGGCGCGGCAATCAAGGAGTTCTTCGGGTCCAGCCAGCTGTCGCAGTTCATGGACCAGAACAACCCGCTGTCGGAAGTGACCCACAAGCGCCGCGTCTCCGCCCTCGGCCCCGGCGGCCTGACGCGCGAGCGCGCGGGCTTCGAAGTCCGCGACGTGCACCCGACGCACTACGGCCGCGTGTGCCCGATCGAGACGCCGGAAGGCCCGAACATCGGTCTCATCAACTCGCTGGCCTGCTACGCCCGCACCAACGATTACGGCTTCCTGGAAACCCCGTACCGCAAGGTCACGGACGGCCACGTCAGCAATGACATCGAGTACCTCTCCGCGATCGAGGAAGGCCGCTACGTCATCGCGCAGGCGAACTCCGAGGTCGACTCCAAGGGCCGCTTCAAGCAGGACCTGATCTCCTGCCGCTTCCAGAACGAATTCACGATGATGACGCCGGACCGCGTCCAGTACATGGACGTGTCGCCGCGCCAGATCGTGTCGGTCGCCGCCGCGCTGATCCCGTTCCTGGAGCACGACGACGCCAACCGCGCGCTGATGGGCGCGAACATGCAGCGCCAGGCCGTGCCGACGCTGCGTTCCGAGAAGCCGCTGGTCGGCACCGGCATCGAGCGCCGCGTGGCGATCGACTCCGGCGTCGCGATCACCGCCAGGCGCGGCGGCGTCGTCGACAAGGTCGACGCCTCGCGCGTCGTCATCCGTGTCAACGACGACGAGACCCAGGCCGGCGAGCCGGGCGTGGACATCTACAACTTCATCAAGTACACGCGCTCGAACCAGAACACCTGCATCAACCAGCGCCCGATCGTGCAGCCCGGCGACATCGTCGCGCGCGGCGACGTGATCGCCGACGGCGCCTCCACCGACATCGGCGAACTGGCGCTGGGCCAGAACATGCTGGTCGCGTTCATGCCGTGGAACGGCTACAACTTCGAGGACTCGATCCTCATCTCCGAGCGCGTGGTGGAAGAGGACCGCTTCACCACCATCCACATCGAAGAGCTGACCTGCGTCGCGCGCGAGACCAAGCTCGGCCCCGAGGAAATCACGGCCGATATCCCGAACGTGAACGAGGCGGCTCTCCGCAAGCTGGATGAAGCCGGCATTGTGTTCATCGGCGCCGAGGTCAAGCAGGGCGACATCCTGGTCGGCAAGGTCACGCCCAAGGGCGAGACCCAGCTCACGCCGGAAGAGAAGCTGCTGCGCGCGATCTTCGGCGAGAAGGCGTCCGACGTGAAGGACACCTCGCTGCGCGTGCCGCCGGGCATGGACGGCACCGTCATCGACGTGCGCGTGTTCACCCGCGAGGGCATCAAGAAGGACAAGCGCGCGCTGTCGATCGAGGAGAGCGAACTGGCCGCGGTGCGCAAGGACCTCAACGACCAGCTGCGCATCTTCGAGGACGACGTCTACGACCGCCTGCGCAAGCTGTTGCTGAACAAGATCGCCGACGGCGGCCCGAACAAGCTCAAGAAGGGCGACAAGATCGCCAAGGACTACCTGGACGAGCTGCCGCGCGACAAGTGGTTCGAGATCCGCCTGAAGGACGAGGACGCGCAGTCGCAGCTCGAAGCCGCGGCCAAGCAGCTCAAGGCGCAGCGCGCCGAGTTCGACAAGCGCTTCGAGAACAAGAAGCGCAAGATCACCGCGGGCGACGAGCTGGCGCCGGGCGTGCTCAAGATGGTCAAGGTCTACCTGGCGGTGAAGCGCCGCGTCCAGCCGGGCGACAAGATGGCCGGCCGCCACGGCAACAAGGGCGTGATCTCGCAGATCGTGCCGGTGGAAGACATGCCGCACATGGAAGACGGCACGCCGGTCGACATCGTGCTCAACCCGCTGGGCGTGCCTTCGCGCATGAACATCGGCCAGTTGCTCGAAGTGCACCTGGGCTGGGCCGCCAAGGGCATCGGCAAGAAGATCGACGACATGCTCAGGCAGCAGAAGGCGATCGCCGAGCTGCGCAAGTTCCTGGACAGGCTCTACAACAAGACCGGCAAGGGTCAGGCCAAGATCGAGCTGGAGCAGTTGAACGATGCCGAGATCGTGCGCCTGGGCAAGAACCTGGTGGACGGCGTTCCGCTGTCGACCCCGGTGTTCGACGGCGCGGCGGAAGAGGAGATGAAGGATCTGCTCGAACTCGCCGGCCTGCCGCGCACCGGCCAGACCACGCTCACCGACGGCCGCACCGGCGACGAGTTCGCGCGCAAGGTCACGGTCGGCTACATGTACATGCTGAAGCTGAACCACCTGGTGGACGACAAGATGCACGCCCGCTCCACCGGCCCGTACTCGCTCGTCACCCAGCAGCCGCTGGGCGGCAAGGCCCAGTTCGGCGGCCAGCGCTTCGGCGAAATGGAAGTCTGGGCGCTGGAGGCGTACGGCGCGGCCTACACGCTGCAGGAGATGCTGACGGTCAAGTCCGACGACACGACCGGCCGCACCCGCATGTACAAGTCCATCGTGGACGGCGATCACCGCATGGTCGCGGGCATGCCCGAGAGCTTCAACGTTCTGGTCAAGGAAATCCGCTCGATCGGCCTCAACATCGAGCTGGAACAGAACCAGTAATGATCATTGACGGGGGCGCACGCGCCCCCTAGGGCACGCGGCCTGACGAGATTTTGGAGACACCCATGAAAGAGTTGTTCAATCTGCTCCGCACCCAGGAAGAGGGCGTCGAGGACTTCGACGCCATCAAGATCGGGCTGGCGTCGCCGGAGACGATCAAGAGCTGGTCGTATGGCGAGGTCAAGAAGCCGGAAACGATCAACTACCGCACGTTCAAGCCGGAACGCGATGGCCTGTTCTGCGCCAAGCTGTTCGGTCCGATCAAGGACTACGAGTGCCTGTGCGGCAAGTACAAGCGCCTGAAGCATCGCGGCGTGGTGTGCGAGAAGTGCGGCGTGGAAGTCACCGTCGCCAAGGTGCGCCGCGAGCGCATGGCGCACATCGAGCTGGCCTCGCCGACCGCGCACATCTGGTTCCTCAAGTCGCTGCCCTCCCGCATCGGCCTTCTGCTCGACATGCCGCTGCGCGCGATCGAGCGCGTGCTGTACTTCGAAGCGCACATCGTGGTGGACGCCGGCCTGACCCCGCTGGAGAAGGGCACGCTCCTGACCGAGGAGGAGTACCTGGAAGCGGTGGAGAAGTACGGCGACGACTTCGACGCCCGCATGGGTGCCGAGGCGGTGCATGACCTGCTCAAGGCTATCGACCTGCAGAAGGAAGCGGTCAATCTGCGCGACGAAATCGCCAAGACCGGTTCCGACTCCAAGATCAAGAAGCTCGGCAAGCGCCTTAAGCTGATCGAGTACTTCATCTCCTCCAACAACCGTCCGGAGTGGATGATCCTGACCGTGCTGCCGGTACTGCCGCCGGACCTGCGCCCGCTGGTCCCGCTGGACGGCGGCCGCTTCGCGACGTCCGATCTGAACGATCTGTACCGCCGCGTCATCAACCGCAACAACCGCCTGAAGCGCCTGCTCGAGCTGTCCGCGCCGGACATCATCGTGCGCAACGAAAAGCGCATGTTGCAGGAGTCCGTGGACGCGCTCATCGACAACGGCCGCCGCGGCCGCGCGATCACCGGCACCAACAAGCGCCCGCTCAAGTCGCTGGCCGACATGATCAAGGGCAAGCAGGGCCGCTTCCGCCAGAACCTGCTGGGCAAGCGCGTGGACTACTCCGGCCGCTCGGTCATCGTGGTCGGCCCCACGCTCAAGCTGCACCAGTGCGGCCTGCCCAAGCTGATGGCGCTGGAGCTGTTCAAGCCCTTCGTGTTCTCGCTGTTGCAGCGCAAGGGCCTGGCCACCACCATCAAGGCCGCCAAGAAGATGGTCGAGCGCCAGGAGCCGGTGGTGTGGGACATCCTGGAAGAGTGCATCAAGGAGCACCCGGTCCTGCTGAACCGCGCGCCCACGCTGCACCGCCTCGGCATCCAGGCGTTCGAGCCGGTGCTGATCGAAGGCAAGGCGATCCAGCTCCACCCGCTGGTGTGCACCGCGTTCAACGCCGACTTCGACGGCGACCAGATGGCCGTGCACGTGCCGCTGAGCCTGGAAGCCCAGATCGAAGCGCGCGTGCTGATGATGTCGACCAACAACATCCTGTCGCCCGCCAACGGCGATCCGATCATCGTGCCGACCCAGGACGTGGTTTTGGGTCTGTACTGGATCTCGCGCGAGCGCGTCGGCGCCAAGGGCGAGGGCATGATCTTCTCGGACGTGGCCGAGGCGCACCGCGCCTACGAGTCCGGCCAGGTCGACTTGCAGGCCAGGGTCAAGGTCCGCATGCGCGACTGGGTCGAGGATGCCAAGGGCAACGGCAAGGAGATCGTGAAGGTGCAGGACACGACCGTCGGCCGCGCGCTGCTGTCGGAGATCCTGCCGCACAACGTCGCCTTCGGCGTGATCAACAAGACGCTGACCAAGAAGGAGGTCTCGCGCGTCATCAACCACGTGTACCGCAAGTGCGGCACGAAGGAAACGGTGATTTTCGCGGACCAGCTGATGTACACCGGCTTCCGCACCTCGACCAAGGCCGGCATCTCGTTCTGCGTGGATGACATGGTCATCCCGGAGGAGAAGGCCAAGATCGTGGCGCAGGCCGAGGACAAGGTGAAGGAGATCGAGAAGGAGTACACCTCCGGTCTCACCACCGGCGGCGAGCGCTACAACCGCGTCGTCGACATCTGGTCGCGCGCCAACGACGAGATCGCCAAGGCGATGATGGCCAAGATCGGCTCCGAATCGGCCAAGGACCGCAAGGGCAACGAGGTCAAGCAGCCCTCGTTCAACAGCGTGTTCATGATGGCCGACTCCGGCGCGCGCGGCTCGCAGGCGCAGATCCGCCAGCTCGCCGGCATGCGCGGCCTGATGGCCAAGCCGGACGGCTCGATCATCGAGACGCCGATCACGGCGAACTTCCGCGAGGGCCTGAACGTCCTGCAGTACTTCATCTCGACCCACGGCGCCCGCAAGGGTCTCGCGGACACCGCGCTGAAGACCGCCAACTCCGGCTACCTGACCCGCCGCCTGGTCGACGTGGCGCAGGACATGGTCGTGACCGGCGAGGATTGCGGCACCGAGCAGGGCCTGATCATGACGCCGATCGTCGAAGGCGGCGACGTGCTGGAGCCGCTGCGCGAGCGCGTGCTCGGCCGTGTGACCCAGAAGCCGGTCTACAAGCCGGGTACCGACGAGGTCGTCGTCGAGGCCGGCACGCTGCTCGACGAGAAGTGGGTCGACGTGCTGGAAAAGCACAGCGTGGATGAGGTCTGGGTGCGCTCGCCGATCACCTGCGAGCTGCCGTTCGGCGTCTGCGGCAAGTGCTACGGCCGCGACCTGGCGCGCGGCCACCAGGTGAACATCGGCGAGGCGGTCGGCGTCATCGCCGCCCAGTCGATCGGCGAGCCGGGCACGCAGCTGACCATGCGCACCTTCCACGTCGGCGGCGCGGCCTCGCGGGCCGTCGCGGCGGACGGCGTGGATGCGCGCGCCGCCGGCACCGCCAAGTTCCACAACATCAAGACCGTGCGCCACAAGGGCGGTCATCTCGTGGCGGTGTCCCGCTCCGGCGAAATCGGCGTCATCGACGCCAACGGCCGCGAGCGCGAGCGCTACAAGATCCCGTACGGCGCCACCATCAGCGTCGCCGACGGCGACGCGGTGAACGCCGGCCAGCGCATGGCCAAGTGGGACCCGCACACCCATCCGATCGTCACCGAGCTGGCCGGCCGCGTGAAGTTCGAGGACTTCGAGGAAGGCATCACGGTCAACCGCGAGACCGACGACGTCACCGGCGTGGCCACGCTGGTCGTCACCGAGCCCAAGACGCGCGGCTCCGCCGGCAAGGACCTGCGCCCGCAGATCAAGCTGTTGGACGCCAAGGGCAAGGAGCTGTGCTTCCCCGGCACCGACATCCCGGCCAACTACACGCTGCCGCCCAAGGCCATCGTCACGGTCGAGGACGGCCAGGAAGTCGGCGTGGGCGACATCATCGCCCGCATCCCGCAGGAAGCGTCCAAGTCGCGCGACATCACCGGCGGTCTGCCGCGCGTGGCCGACCTGTTCGAGGCGCGCAAGCCCAAGGACCCGGCGATCCTCGCCGAGGACACCGGCACCGTGCGCTTCGGCCAGGCGACCAAGGGCAAGCAGCGCCTCAAGATCGTCAAGGCGGACGGCAACGAGGTCGAGCTGCTGATCCCGAAGTGGCAGCAGATCAGCGTGTTCGAGGGCGAGCACGTCGAGCAGGGCGAGCAGATCACGGACGGCGAGCCGTCGCCGCACGACATCCTGCGTCTGCGCGGCGTGGTGGCGCTGGCGAGCTACCTCATCAAGGAGATCCAGGACGTCTACCGCCTGCAGGGCGTGCGCATCAACGACAAGCACATCGAGACGATCATCCGCCAGATGCTGCGCAAGGTGGAGATCGCCGAGCCGGGCGACACGCGCTTCCTGCAGGGCGAGCAGGCCGAAATCTTCCACGTGCTGGCCGAGAACCGGAAGGTCAAGTCCAAGGATCACCGCCCGGCGAAGTACGAGCGCCTGCTGCTCGGCATCACCAAGGCGAGCCTGTCCACCGAGTCCTTCATCTCGGCGGCGTCGTTCCAGGAGACCACGCGCGTCCTCACCGAGGCGTCCGTGCGCGGCTCCCGCGACGAGCTGCGCGGCCTGAAGGAGAACGTGATCGTCGGCCGTCTGATCCCGGCGGGCACCGGCCTGGCGTTCCACGAGCAGCGCCGCAAGGCGCGCGGCGGCAGCCTGCTGGCCGAGCTGCAAATGGCCACCGGCGGCGGCGCCTTCGAGGCGGTCGGCGGCGAGTCGCCGACGCGCGCGGCGGGCGGTGCCGACGCGGCGGACGAGGCCGAGGAAGCCGAGGAGTCCGGCGAGGATTGATGCCGGGTGCCTGAGCCCAAGCGGTAACGAACAGCCCCGCCCCGTGCGGGGCTGTTCGCTTTTGGGCGGCGCTATCCTAGGCCGACACTCCGGTGCGGAGGTGAGGATGCGCGGCCGCCGGCGGTTGCTGCGAACGACGATGGCGGGCCTGCTGCTGGCGGCGTCGACGGCCTGGGCGGGCGACGAGCGCGCGGACCTGACCCTGGCCGACGGACGGAAGGTCCAGGCGACGCTGCGCGTGCCCCCCGGCGCCGGTCCATTCCCCGCGATCATGGTGTTCGGCGGCTTCCGCCGCGCGGCGCGGGTGCCGGAGCTGGTTCGCACCGACCAGCCGGTGCTGGTCGCCAGCTTCGACTACCCGTTCGCGCCGCCGCGCCGCTTCATTTTTCCCGACAGCCTGCGGGACCTGCCCGAGCTGCGCCGCGCGATCCACGGCACGGTGGACGGTGTCGGCCGCCTGTACGCCTACCTGCGCGCGCGCGCGGACGTCGACGTTGCGCGCATCACGGTGGTCGGGGCCAGCGTCGGCGCGCCGTTCGCGACCGTCGCGGCGGCTGAGCATGGCATTCCGGGCCTGATCGTGGTGCACGGCTTCGGCCGCGTGACGGCAGTGATCGCGCGCCAGTTCCAGCGTAGGTACGAGCCGCGCTGCGGCGCCTGGTGCCGCCCGCTGGCGTGGCTTCTGGCGGTCCTGGCGGTGGCGTACACCGACCCGCCGGCGCCGGAGGATTTCGCCGCGCGCCTGGCGCCGGGGCAGCGCGTGCTGATGATCTCGGCGGCGGAGGACAGTTTCATCCCGCGTGAGGCCGCGGACGCGCTGTGGCGGGCGTTCGACCGCTCCGACGCGCGGCGCGAGCGCATGGTCCTGCCGGGCGACCATATCAACCCCAAGTCCGAGCGCCCGATCGGCGAGATCCTCGCCCTGTCGTTCGGGTGGATGCGGCGCGAGGGGCTGCTGGCGCCGGACGGCGGCTAGCGGCTAGCGGGGCGGCGCCTGGTGCGCCGCCGCCACCCAGGCCGCGCCTTCGCCGGCGGGCGGCGCGCCTTCGGCCAGAGGCGCCAGCAACTTCAGCGCGCGCCGCGCGGTGGGGCTGGGATCCACCGGCTCGGAGCGGCCGGCCACCAGGTCGGCGGAAAAGCAGCTGGCCCGCAGGCGCAGGTGGTTGGTGCCGAGGAAATCCGCGAACAGAACCACGTCGTGCGGCGGGTTGTAGCTGTGCACCTTGAGCCAGCGCTGTGCGTCATGCAGCGGGTCCAGGACCTTGAACCAGGAGCCGGGCGTCAGCACCGCGGCCAGCGCCTGGCGCGCCTCGGCCTGCGCGCGCGCAAGGGCGGCCGCGGGGTCCGGCGCCACCGGCTGCGAGGTCGAACTCTCGGTCCGCGCGCGGTATGCGTCGGCCAGCCCGGCGAGCAGGCGCTGGATCTTGTCCTCGGCCACGCCGACGCTTTCCAGCTGCTGCTTCACGCCGGCGATGATCTCGGTCTCGCGCACCGCGCGCTCGGTGGCGGACAGGCCGTCGGCACGGTCCAGGCTGTCGAGCAGGCGGTCGAGCAGCTCGACCGCCGCGGACCAGCCGCCGCCGCTCATGCCGCCGCGCAGGAACTGCACGGCCAGCATCGGGCCGAAGCCCGACAGCAGCAGCGGCATCGCGCTGCGCGGGATGTCGCGCGCGGCCGTGCGCAGGCGCAGCTCCTGCGCCACCAGCCGCCGGACCTTTTCCAGCGTGCGCGAGCGGTGGCCCGCCATGCGCTTTTCCTGCTGCTCCAGGAACGCCGCGCCGTCGGCCTCGCCGACCGCAGGCGCGCGCGCCTCGGGCTGGCCCAGGCGGCTCGGGTCCACCTCGAACTCCCGGCGCAGGCTGTCGATCAGGTCGCCGACGCGCCGCAGGTCGTCGGCACCGGGCGCGTCCGCGCCGGCCAGCATCTCGAACACGTCGTGCACGAGCACGCGCACCGGATGCTCCGGGTTGCGGAAGAAGCCGGGGTCGGCCAGCGCCGTCTTCATTACCGGGTATTGCAGCCGCGCCAGCAGGCCCTTCAGCTCCTCCGGCAGGCGCTTGTCCTCGTAGAAGGCGTCGAACATGCGCCCGACCAGGATCAGGTTCGGCG
>JACPFV010000029.1:38119-58447 GCA_016182805.1 Gammaproteobacteria bacterium | reverse complement strand
CGGCCGCACCCGCCAGCCGCGCGCCCGTCGCGCCGCGCACCGGCGCCGCTGTGGCGGCGGCGGCCGCGCCCACTGCGTCGGCCCACGTCATCTATTTCGAGTTCGACAGCGCCACGATCACGCCGGAAGGCCTGGTGGTGGTGGACCAGTGGGCCAAGTTTCTGGGGGCCAATCCCTCCGCCAAGGTCCGCCTGGAAGGCCATGCCGACGAGCGCGGCACCCGCGAGTACAACATCGGCCTGGGCGAGCGCCGCGCCAATTCGGTGCAGGAAGCGCTGGCCGCGCGCGGCGTCGGTCCCCGCCAGTTCGCCATCGTCAGCTTCGGCGAGGAGCGCCCGGTCGCCCTCGGCCACGACGAACCCGCCTGGAGGCAGAACCGCCGGGTGGAAATCGCCGACTAAACGCTCGTGGGAACCTCGCACTCCGTCCGGCTCCGCCGGGGCCTGATCGCAGCCGCCCTGCTGCTGGGCGGCTGCGCCGATTTCGGCGCGCCGGTCAACGACGCCGCCGCGCCGGTTTCGGCGGAGGAGGCGCGCCTGCAGGCGATCGAGTCGCGCCTGGCCGACATCGGCCGGCGGGTCGAGAATCTCAACCTGGCCGCGCTGTCGCAGGATACGACGCGGCTGGAGGCGGAGGTGCGCGGGCTGCGCGGCGAAGTCGAGCGCCTGACCTTTCTGGTCGAAAGCGGCGACAAGCGCGGCAAGGACCTCTACGTCGATCTCGACAAGCGCATCCAGCTGCTGGAAAACGAGCGCCGCGCGGCCAAGCTGACGATGGACAACGCCATCGCCAACGCGCCGCCCGCTCCCGCGGCCGCGCCCTCGCAGGAAGAAGAGTCCACCTATCTGCAGGTGTTCGACCTGCTCAAGTCCGGCCGCTACGACGACGCCATCATCGGCTTCCGCGGCATGCTGGAACGCTGGCCGAGCGGGCGTTACGCCGACAACGCCTGGTACTGGCTGGGCGAGTCGTATTACGTGAAGAAGGACTTCGCCGCGGCGCAGTCCAGCTTCCATACGCTGCTGGAAAACTTCGCCAACAGCCCGAAGCGCCCGGACGCCATGCTCAAGCTCGGCATGACCCAGTACGAGCTGAAGCAGGTCGATCAGGCCAGGCAGACGCTGCAAAAGCTGATCGACGAGTTCCCCAAGTCCAACGCGGCCGCCCTTGCGCGCAGCCGCTTGGAGCAACTGAAGTAAGACCCATGTCCGCCGCGGTGGGCGTGCGGCGGGAAGCTTCCGCGGCACGCCTCAAGATCACCGAAATCTTCCTGTCGCTGCAGGGCGAGTCCACGCTGGCGGGCTGGCCCACGGTGTTCATCCGCCTGACCGGCTGCCCGCTGCGTTGCGGTTACTGCGATACCGCCTACGCCTTCCACGGCGGCGAGTGGATGTCGCTCGACCAGATCGTGGACCGCACCCGCGCGCACGGCGTGCGCCACGTCTGCGTCACCGGCGGCGAGCCGCTGGCGCAGAAGGCCTGCCTGGACCTGCTCAAGCGCCTGTGCGACGCCGGCCACGCCGTGTCGCTGGAGACCGGCGGCGCGCTCGACGTCGCGCCGGTCGACCCGCGCGTGGTCCGCGTAGTGGACATCAAGACGCCGGGTTCCGGCGAGGAAGGCCGCAATCTCTGGAGCAATCTCGAGCGGCTGAATGCGCAGGACCAGGTCAAGTTCGTGATCTGCGACCGTGCCGACTACGAGTGGTCGCACGAGGTTGTCGCGCGCCATCGCCTGCAAGATCGCTGCACGGTGCTGTTCTCGCCGAGCTTCGGCCAGCTTGCGGCGCGCGACCTGGCCGACTGGATCGTCGCCGACCGCCTGCCGGTGCGCTTCCAGGTGCAGTTGCACAAGCTGCTGTGGGGCGAGGAGCGCGGCCGGTGAAACGCGCCGTCGTCCTGTTGTCCGGCGGCCTGGACTCCGCCACCGCGCTGGCGATCGCGCGCCAGGAAGGTTACGACTGCCACGCGCTCAGCGTTGCCTACGGCCAGCGCCACGCCGCCGAGCTGGCCGCGGCGCAGCGCGTGGCTCAGAAGGCCGGCGTCGCGGCGCACCAGGTCATGCACGTCGACCTGGACGCGGTCGGCGGCTCGGCACTCACCGACCCGCGCATTGGCGTGCCGGAAGCGCCGTCCGTCGGCATTCCCGTTACCTACGTGCCCGCGCGCAACACGCTGTTCCTGGCCCTGGCGCTGGGGTGGGCGGAAGTGCTGGAGGCGCGCGACATCTTCATCGGCGTGAACGCCGTGGACTATTCCGGCTACCCCGACTGCCGGCCGGAGTTCATCGCCGCGTTCGAGCACCTGACGCGCCTGGCGACCAAGGCCGGGGTCGAAAGCGGGCAGGGCTTCCACGTCCACACGCCGCTGATCCATCTGAGCAAGGCCGACATCATCCGCCGCGGGCATGCGCTGGGCGTGGACTTCGGCGCTACCGTGTCGTGCTATCAGGCCGACGCCGAGGGGCGCGCCTGCGGCGTGTGCGATTCCTGCCGGATCCGGCGCGAGGGCTTTGCCGCCGCCGGCCTGCCGGACCCGACGCGGTACCGGCCGCGCTAGTTCATCCCTTTGGATAGTTCGGTTATGATCGCGCGCTCTTTTTCGGGCCGTTAGCTCAGTCGGTAGAGCAGCTGGCTTTTAACCAGTTGGTCGTTGGTTCGAATCCAACACGGCCCACCACTTGCGGGGTGATGCGCGGCGCTTCGCGCCGCGGTTGGGACGCCGGGCTGCGCCTATCCCCGATACTTCTTCAGGACCGCTTCGAGGCTGCCGTCTTGCTGCCGCTTCGCGAGCGCGGCGTCGAAGCGCTTGACCTGGTCCTCGCTCACGCTCTTGCGCGAGAACATCAGGCTGACCTTGCCGCTGGCGATGGACAGGGGGTGGCGTACGATGGTGCCGGACAGGCCCTTGCGGCGCAGGACGGCGGCGCCGACGAAGGGGTCGTCGAGCAGAGCGTCGATGGTGCCGTCGGCCAGGCGCGAGTAGTTCAGCTCCACCACCGAGGCCGAGACGAAGCTCTTGCTGAGCGGGCTCTCGTAGGCCATGCGGTTCACGTCGGCTCCGTAGTAATAGCCCTCGGTGATGCCGATGCGCTTGCCGGCCGCCGCCAGGGCCTGCAAGTCTTTGTCCTGGGTGGCGGCGAGGTCGTCCTTGCGTACGAACAGGGCGAACGATTCCTGGCGGTACGGCTGCGAGAACCAGGCGTAGCGCTCGCGCTCCGGGATCACCGTGCCGGCGAGCAGCACGTCCACTTCGCCGTCCTTGAGCTTCTGCAGGAACTCCAGCCAGTTGCCGCGCAGGTAGCGCGGCTCGCAGCCGACGTCCTTGGCCAGCAGCTCGACGATCTCGATATCCATGCCGCGGACTGTGCCGTCGGCGTCCTCGTACTGGTACGGCTCCCAGGGGTCCCAGCCGACCGTGAGCTTGCACGCGGGTGCCGGCGGAACACCGGCCGATTCGCGGTCCTGGCAGGCCGCCAGCAGAGTGCCGCAGAGCAGGACCGTGAGCCACACACCCAGGTTCGGACGCATGCGTTTCTCCTCTTCTGATTTTCGGGTCCGCAGTTCCTCTGCGGTCAGTCTGCGTTGGCCGTGGGAACGGAGCAAGAGGCGCCCGGGCGCGGGACCCGGGCGCCGCGTACGGCTGCGGACGGATCAGCGATCGCGATACTGCGACTCGATCTGCTCGTTCTGGCCCTTGACGTCGACGCACACGGTCGCGGTCGGGCGGGCCAGCAGGCGCGGGATGCCGATCGGCTCGCCGGTCACTTCGCAATAGCCGTACTCGCGCTCCTTGATGCGGCGCAGGGCGTCGTCGATCTTGCGCAGCAGCAGGGATTCGCGCTCGCGCAGGCGCAGGTCCAGCCAGTGCTCTTCTTCGGCGGTGGCGCGGTCGGCGGGGTCGGCAAACACTTCGCGCTGGTTCAGGCGCTCCTTCACGTCCACTTCGCGCGCCAGCACTTCCTGGCGCATCTGCAACAGCCGGCTGCGGAAGAACTCCAATTGGAGATCGTTCATGTAGTCCGCGTCCGACATGCGCCGCAGCTCTTCTTCGGCGATCTGCCGCGTGGCGCCGCGCCCGGCGGGCGCTTTGCCGGACTTTGAGGAGGCCGTTCCGGTGGAGGCGGGGGTGGAGATCATGGTGGCAGTCTTACCGGTTGGTTTGGCCACGGGTTTGGCGACTTTCTTGCCATCCTTGGCGGGTTTGGGGGAATCGCCCGCGGCTTTCTTGGCGGGCTTCACGAGCTTCATGGCCTTGGCCGCCAGACGCGTCAGCGCCCCGGACGGGCGGGACGGCTTTTTCTTCGCGGAATCCGATTTTTTCATCGTTTACCAGCCGAAAGGCGATTTTTGAAGCGGGGCGTTATAGCACCGGGGGGGAGGGGCGTCAACGCGCCCTGCCGCCGGGCTCGCGACGATGCCGCGGCGCCGCCTCGCCGCAGTCTACGTGATCCCGCCGGACCCCGCAGGGGCGATCATGCAAGCTGCTGATGCAACAGCCTATTCGTGCCGTCCGGGAGGGTGGAACAGGGCCGCCGGCGTGGCCGGCCGCCGCGGAAAAGCTCGATGGCGGCGGCGGCCACCTCGTGCGGCGCCACGCCGCGCAGGCAGGCGTGATGGCCCTGCGGGCAGACGCTGCGGTAGCAGTACTTGCACGGCACGTCGTGCGACAGCACGCGATGCGGCACGCCCCACGGCGCGTGTTGCGGATTGGTCAGGGCGTAAAGGTCCACCACCGGCGTGCCCAGCGCCGCGGCGATGTGCACCGGCCCGCTGTTGTTGGACACCATGATGCGCGCCAGCCCGATGGCGGCGCCGTACTCCGCCAGGTCCAGCGCCCCGGCCAGCGACGGCATCGGCGCGCGCGCGGCGCGGCGGATGGCGTTGACCAGCGGCACCTCCGCGGCGTTGCCGCCGAAGACGATCGGGCAGCCCAGCGCACGGTGCAGCAAGGTCGCGGCGGCGGCGAACAGCTCGGCCGGGTAGCGCCGCGAGGGTGCGCTGGCGCCCGGGTGCACGAGGACCCAGTCGGAGTCCGGCGCCACGCCCAGGCGCAGCAGGCATTCCTGCGCGCGGAGGCGGTGGCGCGCCTGCACGGCAAAGGACAGGCGCTCGTCCGCGGCGGCCGCGCCGACCGCGGCGACCAGGTCGAGCTGGCGCCGCACCTCGTGGCGGACCTGCGCCTGCGGCTCGGTCTCCGCCACCCAGTGGCTCAGCAGCCGGTACGGGTTCTCGCGCGCGTGCGCCAGCCGCAGCGGAATGCCGGCCAGCCGGCAGGCCAGGGCCGCGGGCAGGGCGCTCTGGCTGTACACGGTGAAGATCGCGGCGGCGTCGAAGCGCGCGCCGCGCAAGGCCTCGATCAGCGTGGCGTCGGCGGCCGGGCCGGGGTCCTCGCCCGCATGGCCGACCCAGGGCGCGTCGTAGACGATGGCCTCATCGACCTCCGGGATCAGCGGCAGCAGCTCGGCGCAGGCGCGCGCCGCGAGCAGCGCGATCCGGCGGCCGGGCGCGGACTCGCGCAGCGCGCGCAGCGCCGGCGTGGTCATCAGCACGTCGCCGATGTTGTCCAGGCGCACGCACAGGATGCGCCGCGCGTCGCTCCAGCGGCCCAACTCCACGCTCATGCCGGCGCTCGCAGAGGCGCCGCGGCGATCAGCCGCGCCGCTTCCGCGAGATCGGCGACCACGAAGTGCGGAATGCGCAGCGGGCGCAGCTCCCAGCGCGTCTCGCGACCGGCGTCGATCAGGACCGTGCGGCGGCAGCCGGCGCGGCGGCCGGCCTCGATGTCGTCCAGGATGTCGCCCACCATCCAGGAATCGGCCAGGTCCAGTCCCAGCTCGCGCGCGGCCGCCAGCAGCAGGCCCGACTGCGGCTTGCGGCAGCCGCAGGCGGCCGGCACCGCCGGCGCGTGCGGGCAGAAGCGGAACGCGGCAAGCGCGGCGCCGCACTGCGCAAACATCTCGCGCAGGCGCCGTTCGACCGAGGCCAGGGCGGAGCGCGGAACGCGCCCGAGCGCGACGCCGGGCTGGTTGCTCACGACCACCAGCGGGCAGCCCAGGCCGCCGAGGATGGCGACGCCCTCGCGCGCGCGCGGCGCCCAGCGCATGTGCGCCGGGTCGGCGTCGAACGGCAGGTCCTCCAGCAGCGTGCCGTCCTTGTCCAGGAACACCGCCGGGCGCGGCAGCGCACTCACGGCCACGAGGTCTCCCGCAGCGGCAGCACCATGACCTCCGGGATCGCCGATTCGCGCGGCAGCGTCAGCACGAACACCACGGTGCGCGCGACGTTGGCCGGGTCCTGCAGCGTGCCGAGGTCGATGTCCGGGAAGCGGTCGAGCAGGAACGGCGTGCGCATGCCGCCGGCGACGACCGCGGTGACGCGCACGCCGTCGCCGCGCAGCTCCGCGTGCAGCGCGTGCGACAGGCCCAGCAGCCCCCACTTGCTGGCGTGGTAGGCGCAGGCGTTGGGCCAGGCCCGCTTGGATGCGGTCGAGGCGATGTTGACGATCTGGCCGCCGACCTCGCGCAGGCAGGGCGCGGCGTGCTTGGCCATCAGGAACGCGCCGTGCAGGTTGGTGCGCAGCACGCGCTCCCAGTCGGCGGTCTGCAACTGGTCCAGCGGCACGGTCACGTCGACCGCGGCGTTGTTGACCAGCACGTCCAGGCGGCCGTAGCGCGCCCGCACCTCGGCCACCGCGGTCGCCACCTGCGGCTCCGAGCCGACGTTGAGCGGCAGCGCCTCGGCGCGCCCCCCCGACTCGATCAGGCGCCGCGCCAGGGCCTGCGCGGCGAAGGCGTTGACGTCGGCGACGATGGCCACGGCGCCTTGCGCCGCCACCGCCTCGCAGATCGCCGCGCCCAGGCCGCCGGCGCCGCCCGTCACCAGGACCGTGCGATCGCGCAACGCGGTCACGGCGCCTGGCCCCGCAGCAGGTCGGGCGCGGCGCCGCGATCGATGCCGTACGCGCGCTCGTAGACCGCGACCATCTGCTGCGCCACGCGCTTCCAGGTGAAGCAGCGGTTCGCGCGGCGCCGCCCGGCTTCGCCCAGGCGCGCGCGCAGCGCCGGGTCGGCGTGCAGGCGCGCCAAGCTGTCGGCCAGTGCCGCCGGATCCTCCGGCGGCACCAGCAGCCCGGTGAGCCCGTCGAGCACGGTCGAGCGGATGCCGCCGACGTCGGCGCCGACCACCGGCGTGCCGCAGGCCATGGCCTCCACTGGCGTGATGCCGAACGGCTCGTACCAGGGCGTGGTCACGAACACGTCGGCGGCGCTGTAGTAGAGGCTCAGCACGCGGCGGGCGCGGCGGCCGACGAAGTGCACCCGGTCCGCCACGCCCAGCGCCGCGGCGAGGCGGCGCAGGCGCCCGATCTCGGGCGTCGCCACCTCGTTGGGGATCTCGGAGTTGCCGCCGACCACGTACAGGCGCGCGTTCACGCGATGGCGCTCGCGCAGCGCGGCGACGCCGCGGATCACGTTGGCCACGCCCTTGCGCGGCACCAGCCGGCCGAGCTGCAGGACGATGAAGGCGCCCGCGTCCCAGCCGAGCTGCGCGCGCGCCCAGCGGCGGTCCAGCGGGCCGATTTCGGCCGGGTCGAAGCCGCAGGGGACCACGTCGATGCGCTCGGGGTCGGCGCCGTACAGGTTCAGCAGGTCGTCGCGGTCCTGCGCGCATTCCGCGACCACGCGGGCGGCGCCCCGCGCCAGGCGCTCCTCAATGGCGAAACGCTCGTCGGGAAAGCGGTCGGCGCCGGCCTGGTGCTGCCGCCGCACGCGGCCCAGGGCGTGGAACGTCATCACCAGCGGGATGCCGCGGGCCGCGGCCGGCGCCTGCGCCGCCTCTCCGGACATGAAGAAGTTCGCGTGCGCGATGGAGTAGGGGAACGGCGCGGCGCGGAAGTAGCGCAGCAGGAAGTCGCGGAACGGCGCCATCGCCGGCAGCAGCTCCTCCTTGGGCACGAAGCGCGGCGGCCCGGCCGGCACGTGGACGATGCGCACGTTGCGCTTCCAGTGCAGCACCTCCGGCAGAAAGCTGCGGTCGCGGCGCGTGAACACGTCCACGCGCCAGCCGCGCCGCGCGAGTTGCTTGGCCAGGTTGGCGACGTAGACGTTCTGGCCGCCGCTGTCCACGCCGCCGGCCAGCGCCAGCGGCGACGCGTGTTCGCTGATGATCGCGATGACGGGTGTCATGGACTGCGGCATGGGGGCATCTCGCGCGGCGCCGGGCGCGCCGGTGTCCGCACACGCAGCAGCCTGCGTGCCCGGCGCACGGGGCACGTCTCATGCGCGCCCGCGCCGAAAGCCCGGTTGCCGTTTGCCGTCCGTCCGATGAAAGAGATCCTGAGCGAACGCCTGCTGGAGAAGCTGCGCGAGCATGGGATTCCGCTGGCCTGACCGGCGGCCGGACGCTGTACGCATTGCCGGGGGGTGTAAGTTTTACGCGGCGCCGAACGCAAGCCAGCCCAGGCCGAGGCCGGCCGCGGTCGCGGCGAAGCCCGGCGCGACCCGGCGGCCGAGGGCCGGCCCGCCGAAGCCGAAGGCCAGGCCGAGCTTGAACGCCAGGTTGGCGAAGTACGCGATCACGATCGCGCCGCTGGCCTCATGCGCCTGGATCTGCTCCTGCCGGAACAGTTGCAGGCTGGACAGCGTGATCGCGTCCATGTCGCACAGCCCGGACACCAGGGCGGCGGCGTACACGCCGGCCGCGCCCGCGCGCTGGTTCAGGTGCGCGGTGAGCGCCAGCATCACGGCATACAGCGCGCCGAACGCGAGAGCCGCCTTCAGCTCGGTCGGATTGCCGACTTCCAGCGGCGGGGAGGCCGCGCGGTCGGCGGACTTCAGCGCCGCGCGCAGCGCCGCCGCGCCGCCCGCTGCCAGGCCGGCGCCGAGCGGCGGCAGCAGCTGCGGCAGGATCGCCGGCGCCACCGCGCCGCTCATCACGCCCACGCGCACCAGCGCCGCCAGGTTGGCCAGCAGGATCACCACCACCGCGGTCGCCGCCAGCGCGGGCCGCGCGCGCGTGTGGCGCGAGAACGCCAGGGTGGTCGCCGTGCTCGACGCCAGCCCGCCCAGCAGGCCGACCATCGGCATGCCGTAGCGCCGGCCGACCAGGCGCAGCGCCGCGTAGCCGGCCAGGCTGACGCCCACCACCAGCACCACCATCAGCCAGATGCGGTACGGGTTGAGCGCGCCGTGCGGGCCGTAGCGCTGGTCCGGCAGGATCGGCAGGACGATGAACGTGACCGTGGCGAATTGCAGCAGCGACACCAGGTCCTGGCGCGTCAGGCTGCGGCTGATTCCGTGCAGCTCGGCCTTGAAATAGAGCAGCGCGGTGGTCGCCAGCGCCAGCGCCACCGCGAGCTGGGCGTAGCCGTATGCGAGCAGCGCGCCGAGGCCGAAGCACACGATCACCGCCGTGCCGGTGGTGGTGCCGGGGTCGCCGCGGGTCGGCGGGTCGCGCAGGTCGGCGGCGACGATCAGCGCGCCGAGCACCACCAGCGCCGCCGCCATGATGCCGGGCGAGCCGGACTGCCGCGCCAGCAGCGCGCTCAGGGTGCCCGACAGCGCGATCAGGGCAAAGGTGCGCAGGCCGGCCTTGGCGTCGGCCTTGCGCTCGCGCTCCAGGCCGATCAGCAGGCCGACGGCCAGGCTGGTCGCGAAGGTCTTGATGAGGTCCAGGTCGTCCATGCTGGACAGACCCGGCGCGGCGGGGGAACGTTGCGACTCGCGCCGCGAGGGCAGGAAGGCGGCGCCGCCGCGCGAGCGCCGACCCACGTTTCGGGCGCCGCGCAAGCCCGGCGTGCCGCGCTGCCCGGCGGCCGGAACCTTGCGGCCGCCGGCCGATCTCAATGCAGACTGCAAGGTTCTGGAGAACGACAACTGGCCGCCGATCCGCGGCACACCCGTCGGGCGCGAGGCGCGGCTCGCCGCCGAGCGGCGGCCGGCGCGCGCGCCCGCTTGCGCGAACGCGACGAGGACGCGCATGCCGATTAGCGCACAACGACCCCTGATCCTGGTCGTGGACGACCACAGCACCAACGTCCAGGTCCTGGGTCGCCTGCTGGAGGAGCACGGCTACGACGTGATGCCGGCGGTGAGCGGCGCGCAGGCGCTGGCGCGCGCGCAGGCGCGCAAGCCGGACCTGGTCCTGCTCGACCTGCTGATGATGCCGATGGACGGCTTCGAGCTGTGCCGGCGGCTGCACGGCATGCCGGCCCTGGCCGACGTGCCGGTGATCTTCGTCACCGCCGCCACCAACCGCGAGTCGCTGGTCAACGCGTTCGCCGCCGGCGCGGTCGACTACGTGACCAAGCCGTTCCTGACCGAGGAACTGCTGGCGCGGATCAGGACCCACGTCGAGCTGAAGCGCACGCGCGACCGCCTGAGCGCGATGCTGCAGGAGCGCGAGGACGTGACCCACGTCGTCGCGCACGACCTCAAGAACCCGCTGACTTCGATCCGCTTCAGCGCGCAGTTGCTGCTGCGTACGGGCAACGACGCGGCGCGGCGCGCCGAACTGGCGCAGGAGATCCGCCAGGCGGCGGAGGAGGCCTTGCAGTTCATCCAGCGCTTTCTGGCGCGCGGCGCGGAGGGGCGGCGCCTGCGCCAGCTGGCGGCGCAGCCGGGCGACCTGCGCAGCCTGGCGCAGGAGGCGCTGCACCGGCAGATCGGCGCAGCCGACGCGCGCGCGGTGACGCTGCGACTGCGCGGCGAATCGGCCGTCGTCAGCGCCGACCCGATCGCCACGCGCAACGTCCTGCAGAACCTCATCTCCAACGCGATCAAGCATTCCCCCGCCGGCGGCGAGGTCGAGATCGCGGTCGGCCCGGGCCGGCCCGGCTTCTCCCAGTGCCTGGTCATGGACCGCGGACCGGGCGTGGCGCCGGAAGAGCAGGAGCGGCTGTTCCAGCGATTCCTGCGGCTGGCCACGGCCAAGTCGGCGGACGATTACTCGTCCGGCCTCGGCCTGGCGATCGCCAAGCACGACGTCTCGCTGATGGGCGGCTACCTGTGGTACGAGCCACGCAGCGGCGGCGGCAGCGTGTTCGGCTTCGAGTTGCCGCAGGAGGTGCCGGTGTCCGGCGCCGCGTGATCGGCGGGGAACCGGCGCCGCCGCGGCGCGGACAAATCTTAGAGCCTGTCGTGCGGTTGCCGGTCGCTGCGTTGCAACCGCATGACAGGCTCAAAAAGGCGTCCATTTCCCTTGAAGCCGACACCATGATGTCCGACATCAGCCAGATCCGGGAGCTGATCGAGATCGCGCGCGACGGCGCCGACCTCTACGACAGCGTGCAGACCAAGGTCGGCGACACGCGGCTGCGGCGGGTCTTCACCGGCATGGCGCGCTGCAAGCGCGAGCTGATCGCGGCGCTGTCGGACCACCTCACCGTCGCCGGCCGGCACGTGCCGACGGGCGGGACGGTCGGCGGCGGCCTGCGCAAGCTCGTCGCCGGCGTGCTCGCCGCACTGGCGCGCGACAACGACCGGATCTACGTCGACCGCCTCAAGCGCGCCGAGGACCGCCTGCTGAACCAGATGGAGTCGGCGATCCAGAACGTGCGCAACCCGGCGGTGCGCGGGCGCCTGCAGGACTACCTGCCGCGCGTGCGCGCCTGTCACGAAGAAATGTCCCGGATCGCGCTGGCCTGGGGGCGCGGCGCGCCGGTTCCATGAGCGCGGTCGCGGTCGAAGTCCCGTCGCCGTCGGACGCCGCCGGCGGCCGCGTGCTGCTGGTCGACGACGAGCCGTCGGTGCTGCGCGCGTTCGGGCGCGCGCTCGAGTGCGAGGGCTACCGCATCGCCACCGCGCAGTCGCCGGCCGAGGCGGAAAGCGCCCTGATGCGCCAGGTGTTCGACGTCTGCGTGCTCGACCTCAACCTCGGCATGACCTCCGGCGTGGACCTGCTGCCGCGGCTGCGCGAGTGGGCGCCGTGGATGCGCGTGGTCGTGGCCACCGCCGTCGACGACGTCGCGGTCGCGGTCAACGTGCTGCGCGCGGGTGCCGCCGACTACCTGGTCAAGCCGTGCAGCCCGGAGCAGCTGTCGCACGCGGTCGGCCAGCAGGCGCAGGCGCGGCGGCTGGAGCGGCGGCTGGAGGCCCTGGAGCGCGACGCCGAGGAGGAGGACATCGAGTTCGGCACGTGCAGCCCCGCGCTGCTGGCGACGCTGGAGACCGCGCGGCAGGTCGCCGCCACCGACGCCACGGTGCTGCTGCTGGGCGAGAGCGGCACCGGCAAGAGCCTGCTGGCGCGCGCGGTACACGCCTGGAGCCGGCGCGCGGCCGCGACCTTTGCCACGGTCAGCTGCCCGGCGCTGTCGGCCGAGCTGCTGGCCAGCGAGCTGTTCGGCCACGCGCGCGGCGCGTTCACCGGCGCGACCGACAACCGCCAGGGACGGGTGCAGGTGGCCGACGGCGGGACGCTGTTCCTGGACGAGATCGGCGACCTGCCGCCGTCGATCCAGCCCAAGCTGCTGCGCTTCATCCAGGAGCGCGAGTACGAGCGCGTCGGCGACCCGCACACGCGCGTGGCCGACGTGCGCGTGATCGCCGCGACCAACCGCGACCTGCACGCGATGGTGCGGCGGTTCGAGTTCCGCGAGGACCTGTACTACCGGCCCAACGTGATCGCCTTGACCCTGCCGCCGCTGCGCGAGCGGCGCGAGGACATCCTGCCGCTGTCGGAGCGGCTGCTGCTGCGCTTCGTGCGCCAGTACGACCGTCCGGCGCGCCGCGTCGGCGCCGCCGCCGCCGCGAGCCTGAACAACTACTCCTGGCCCGGCAACCTGCGCGAGTTGCGCAACGTGGTCGAGCGCGCGGCAATCCTGTGCCCCGGCGACGAGGTGCGGCCGGAGCACCTGCCGTTCGCCGCCGGCGCGGCCGCCGGCGGCACGGCGCCGCGCCTGGGCGACCCGGTGACGCTGGAACAGCTGGAGCGGGCGCACATCCAGGCCGTGCTGGAGCGCGCGCCCACGTTCGAGGCCGCGGCGCGCACCCTCGGCATCGACTGCTCCACGCTCTACCGCAAGCGGCGGCTGTACGAAATTAATTAGTCGAGCGTTTTGCCCGGCGCGCCGCCGCGGGCGTCGCGCGAAATGCACGGCGGCGCGCCTCAAGCCGCTGATTTGCCGTCGCGCGGCGCTTGGCACCGTTCTGGCTTGGCAGCGCAGTCCCGCCGCGGCACGCGGGCGCGGAGTCCCGATTCGTCGTTCATGCGAGGGTGCGATGGTGAGCAAACCGGTGGAACAGTGCATCGAGGCCTGCCACGCCTGCGCCAACACCTGCGACCGCTGCATGCTCGCCTGCCTGGGCGAGGCGGCGCCGGGCGCCCTGGCGCGCTGCATCCAGCTCGACATGGATTGCGCCGGCATCTGCCGGTTGGCGGCGGCCTTCCTCGGTCGCAGCAGCGAGTTCGCCAACGCGCTGTGCGGCCTGTGCGCGACGGTCTGCGACGCCTGCGCGCAGGAGTGCGCCAAGTACCCGATGGAGCATTGCCGGGTTTGCGCCGACGCGTGCCGGGTGGCGGCCGACAGCTGCCGCCGGGCCATGGCCACGGCCATCGCCTGAGCGACCCGATGGGCAAGACTCCGCGGGCGGCGGACGCGGGCTGCGCGGCGCGGCTGGCGCGCCTGCGGCAGGCGTACGCGCGGCGCCTGCGCCGCGCACGGGAGGCGCAGCGGCGCGCCGAAGCGACGGCACGCGCGTGCCAGCGGGCGCTGGCGATCGTGTCGCATGAGCTGCGCTCGCCCCTGAGCGGCATCGAGAGCTGGACGCACGTGCTGGAGCGCCAGGTCGACGGTGGCCACCCCGTCGTCCGCCGCGCGCTCGACGGCATCCGCGCGGGCGTCGGCCGGCAAGCGCGGCTGATCGACGACCTGCTCGAGGCCAGCCGCGCCATCGCCGGCCGGCTGCGCGTCGCGCCGCGGCCGCTGCGCCCGATCCCGATCCTGGTGGAGGTGCTGCAAAGCCTGCGCGCGGCGGCGCGGGCCAAGCGCATCGCGCTGACGGCCGAGTACGCACTGGGCGGCGCTCGGGTTGCTGCCGACCCCGACCGCCTGCACCAGATTCTCTGGAACCTGCTGTCGAACGCCATCCGTTACACGCCGGCCGGCGGGCGCGTGGCGGTTTCGGTGCGGTGCGAGGACGGCCGCGTGGCGATCGCCGTGCGCGACAACGGCCGCGGCATCCGCGCCGAGTTCCTGCCGCACGTATTCGACTGGTTCCGTTGCGCGGACGCGACGGAACCGGCCGCGCCGGGCCTCGGACTGGGGCTGGCGCTGGTGCGCCGCCTGTGCGAGCTGCAGGGCGGAACCGTGGCGGCCGCCAGCGCCGGCGAAAACCGCGGCGCCGTGTTCACCGTGCGGCTGCCGCTGGCGCCGGACGGGTGCGCCGGCGTGCGCTGGGCCGGCGGCCACGGTCCGGGCGAGCGCGCGGGCGCGCGCCTGGCGTGTCCGCCGCCCTGACGAAGTCCGGGTCGATCGGCGGCCGGCCGCTCAAGCTCCGCGCGCCGTCGCGCGATAAAGCTCCAGCCGGTTGTACAGGGTCTTGAGGCTGACGCCGAGCGCCGCCGCCGCGCGGCCCTTGTTGCCGCCGAACCGCTCCAGCGTGGCCAGGATCAGGGCGCGTTGCGCTTGCGCCAGCGGCGTGCCGACGCGCACCTCCAGGCAGGCGTCCCGGCGCAGCGGCGTCGGCCAGGCCGGCGCCAAGCCGCCGAAGGGGCGGTCGATGACGCGGTCGGCGAGGATGAATGCGCGGCTGACGGCGTTCTTCAGCTCGCGCACGTTGCCCGGCCAGGTGTGCAGCGCGAACTCCTTCAGGCACTGGCGCGAAAAAGTCTTGCGCGTGCCTTCGCGCGCGTTCAGCTCGTCGAGGAAATGGCGCGCCAGGAGCGGGATGTCGTCCGGCCGCTCGCGCAGCGCGGGCACGCGCACCGGCAGCGCCGACAGGCGATACATCAGGTCCTCGCGGAAGCGCCCGTCGCGCACCGCATCGCGCAGGTCGCGGTTGCTCGCCGCCACCACGCGCACGTCCACCGTCACCGGCTCGCTGCCGCCGACGCGGTGGAAGCTGTGGCCCTCAAGCACCCGCAGCAGCTTGATCTGCATCGCCACCGGCATCTCGCCGACTTCGTCGAGCAGCAGGGTGCCGCCGTGGGCGTGCTCGAAGTAGCCGGCGCGGCGCCGCTCGGCGCCGGTAAAGCTGCCGCGCTCGTGGCCGAGCAGCTCGGCCTCGATCAGCGTGGCGGGGATCGCGCCGCAGTTCACCGGCACGAACGGCGCGGCGCGGCGCGGGCTGAGGTCGTGCACCGCGCGCGCGACCAGCTCCTTGCCGGTGCCGCTTTCGCCCAGGACCAGCACCGGCAACGGCGTCGGCGCGATGCGGCGCAACTGCGCGTAGAGGCGCTCCATGGGGGCGGAGCAGCCGAGCAGCGGGTCCAGGCCGGACGGCGGCGCCGCCGGGGCGGGCGGGTGGTCGAGATTGGCGGACATCCTTGTCCTCGGGTCGATGGTCCTGCGGGGCGGGTAATCCTTACCGCGGCCGCTTGTAAATATTGCCCGCCGGGGGTCGAAGCGGGAAGCGGCGGCGGCCCGCGGGCCGACGATCGGTCGCCCGGCCGCGGCGGCGGCCGAACCGATGCCGGTCCGCACAGTCCATACGGGCTGAAGAATTGCATTTCGCACGCCCCATCCATGCCCCATGTCCTGATCGTCGACGACGACGCCAACACGCGCGGCGCCCTGGCCGAGCTGGTGCAGAGCGACGGCTTCACCGCGGCCGAGGCCGCGGATCTGCGCGAGGCGCGCATCCAGATGACGCGCCAGCGCCCGGAAGTGGTGTTGATCGACCTCAAGCTGCCCGACGGCAACGGCATGGACCTGATCGCGGAGCTGGAGGAGCGCGACGCCACCGAGGTGATCCTCATCACCGGCAACGCCAGCGTCGACACCGCAATCGAGGCCCTGCGCGCGGGCGCCGCCGACTACCTGGTCAAGCCGGTCAACGTGGCGCGCCTGCGCGCCGTGCTGTCGCGCGTGCCGCGACCGGCGGACCTCAAGGAGCAGATCGGCTCGCTGCGCGGCGAGCTGCTCAAGTTCGGCCGCTTCGGCCTGCTGCTGGGCGACTCGCCGGTCATGCACCGGCTGTACGACCAGATCGCGCGGGTGGCGCCGACCGAGGCGACGGTGCTGCTGGTGGGCGAGAGCGGCACCGGCAAGGAGCTGGCGGCGCAGACGCTGCACGAGCTGAGCCGCCGCCGGCGCCAGCCGTTCCTGGCGGTGAACTGCGGCGCCATCTCGCCCGGCCTGATCGAAAGCGAGATGTTCGGCCACGAGCGCGGCAGCTTCACCGGCGCCGACCGCCAGCACAAGGGCTATTTCGAGCGCGCCGACGGCGGCACCCTGCTGCTCGACGAAGTCGCCGAGATGCCGGTGGAGCTGCAAGTCAAGCTGCTGCGCGTGCTCGAGACCGGCCGCTTCATGCGCGTCGGCACCAACCGCGAGGTCGACACCGACGTGCGCGCGATCGCCGCCACCAACCGCGACCCGCAGGCGGCGGTGGAGCAGGGCAAGCTGCGCGCCGACCTCTATCACCGGCTCAACGTCTTTCCCCTGCACCTGCCGCCGCTGCGCGAGCGCGAGGGCGACATCGCGCTGCTCGCCGGGCATTTCCTGCGCGAGCTGAACCAGGCGCACGGCGCGCGCAAGGCCTGGGCGCCGGGCGCGCTGCGCGAGCTGGTGGGCTATCGCTGGCCGGGCAACGTGCGCGAGCTGCGCAACTTCGTGCAGCGCGCGTTCATCCTGGGCGACGAGACCCTGGCCGCGGAGCTGCCCGCGCTGCACGCGGCGCCGGCGGCGGAGGGCGCGGCGGCGGTGGTCGAGATCCCGGTCGGCGTGTCGCTGGCGGAGGCCGACCGGCGCCTGATCCTGGCGACGCTGCAGCGCTGCGCCGGGGTGAAGAAGCACTCGGCGCAGCTATTGGGCATCAGCCTCAAGACGCTCTACAACCGGCTGGAGGAATACGGCCTGCAACCCGGCCGGCCCGGCGCGGCGGCCCACTGCGTCACGGGCCCCGGCGCCGGATCGCGCTGATGCCGCCGTCGTTCGCCGGATAGGCGGCCTTTGACGCCGGCCCGGTGCGCGGCCGCGGGCATGCCGCTTGCGGATTCCCGCGGCGGCGGCCACGCCGATTGCCGGCGTCCGCGACGACCGGAGGACGTGCATGCACCCGATCGACTCGAGTTCCTGGAGGGCGCGCGCCGCGGCGGCGCTGCTGGGCATGGCGGCGGTCCTCCCGGCCGCCGCGCACGACCTCCGCCAGCGCCCGTCCTGGCAGGGTGCGCTGTTGAAGACCGCCGACAAGGACCGCCCGCAGCCGATCCGCGACGCCTACCTGGAGGGGCGCATCGCCGGCGCCCTGGCGCTCGACCCGCAGGTGAGCGTGTTCGACATCGACGTCGAGGTGAAGAACGGCGTGGCGTTCCTCAGCGGCGCGGTCGGGTCCAAGGTGGAGCGCGACATCGCCAAGGAGGTCGCGCGCGGTGTCGAGGGCGTGACCGAGGTGCGCAACAGCATCCAGGTACAGGAGCAGGCGCCGCGGCAGCGCCGGGAGCGGCGCACCATCGGCCAGGCGATCGACGACGCCGCCATCGCCGGCAGCGTCAAGAGCAGCCTGCTGGCCAACGAGAACACCGGCGGCCTGGAGATACATGTGACCGCGCGCGACGGCCTCGTCACCCTGACCGGCACCGTCAAGTCCGAGGCGGAAAAGCAGCTCGCCGGGCTGATCGCGAAGAATGCGTCCGGCGTGACGGAGGTGCGCAACGAGCTGGCGGTCGGCGGTGGCAGGAAGTAGCGCCGCGGCCGTCACTGCCGCCGGAACTCCGCCGGCGGCAGCCGCAGCAGGCCGCGGTACTTGGCCACCGTGCGCCGCGCCACGCGGATGCCCTGCGCGTTGAGCATCCGCGCCAGCGTCACGTCGGACAGCGGCGCGTCGCGGCGCTCGGCCGCGATCATCTCCTTGATGAGCGCCTGCACCGCCGCCGCCGAGCACGTCCCGCCGGTGGCGGTGGCGAGCTGGCGCGAGAAGAAGTGCCCGAAGCGGAACAAGCCGCGCGGGGTCGCCATGTACTTGTGCGCGGCGGCGCGCGACACGGTCGATTCGTGCAGCTCCAGATCGCGCGCCACCTCGCGCATCAGCAGCGGCCTGAGCGCGATGTCGCCGTAGGCGAAGAAGCGGTGCTGCCGCCCGACGATCGCCTCGGCGACCCGGCGGACGGTGTTGAGGCGCTGCTCGACGTTGCGCAGCATCCAGCGCGCCTCCTGGAGCTGCTGGCCGAGCGGGCTGCGGCCCTGGCGCACGCGGCGCATCAGCTCGGCGTAAGCGCCGTTCAGGCGCACGCGCGGCATCACCGCGGGATTTACCTGGACGGTCAGCCGCAGCCCGCTGGCGACCACGATGACGTCGGGGACGACGTGCGTGTCGCGCTCCGGCGCGAAGCGGCGGCCCGGATGCGGGTCGAGCCGCCGGATCAGCGCGTGCGCCGCGCGCAGGGCGTCCTCGCCGCAGCCCAGGGCGCGGCGCAGCGCGGCAAAGTCGTGGCGCGCCAGCGCCGGCAGGTGGTGCCGCACCAGCGCCAGCGCCAGCCGGCGCTCGGCGCTGTCGCGCTCCAGGGCGGCGAGTTGCAGCGCCAGGCACTCGGACAGGTCGCGCGCGGCGATGCCCGCGGGATCGAACTCCTGCACGCGGCGCAGACCCGCGTCCAGCTCGGCGGCGGCGAGCGGCGGCTCGGCGTCGACGCGCGCGGCGGCCTCGGCCGGGTCCTCGCGCAGGTAGCCGTCGTCGTCCAGGCTTTCGATCACCACCTCCGCGGCCATGCGCTCGCGCGCGCCCATCGGCGAGGCGTACAGCTGCCAGCGCAGGTGGTCCTGCAGCGTGGTCGGGGCCGCCGCCCATTCGCCCACGTCGGCGGTGCCCGCTTCGGCGCTGGCCGGCCGCGGGGCGTCGCCGCCGGGCAGATCGGCGGCGAGGGGGGCGGCCGGCGGCTCGGCCGGCTCCTCCTCCTCCTCCAGGAACGGATTGGCGGCGACCGCCTGGCGCAGCTCGGTGGAGAAGTCGAGCGCCGACATCTGCAACAGCCGCAGGGCCTGCTGGATGCGGGGCGAGGCATTGAGCTGCTGCCGGGCGGCCAGCGTGTAGGTTTGGCGGGGCAAAAAGCGATCTGCGTCGGGAAATCCGGTCGTGGCTGTAGACCGGCGGCGCCGGGGCCGGTTTCCCCGAACCGTCCGGCGGCGCCTCTTCTCCCGCGAAAACTTACATGCCCGTGCAGTTCTTACCGGTCGCGGACGCGCGGCCGGCCCCGCCGCGGGGGATGGCATGGTCGATGCGGCGGATGCGCGACGGACGGTCGATTCATTCGGAGCTTATCGCCATGCGCCAGCGGCACGCACGATCGCAGCAGCACGCCCACGCATCCGCGCCGGACACCGGGCGCCGGCGGCGCGCGAGCGCCGGACTGGGCGGCTACATGGAGGAAGTGCGCGAGACGCGGCGCGGCCTGGCGCGCGCGGTCGAGCAGACCACCTCGCTGTGGATGGCCACGGCCTCGGTCCCCGCGTTCGCGCCGCTGCGCGAGGACGCGGAGGCGGACGTGTGCGTGGTCGGCGGCGGCATCGCCGGCCTCACCACCGCCTACCTGCTGACGCGCGCGGGCCGAAAGGTCGTGGTCCTGGACGACGGGCCGGTCGGCGGCGGGCAGACCCAGCGCACCACCGCGCACCTGAGCTGCGCGATCGACGACCGCTACTACGAGATCGAGCGGCTGCGCGGCACCGGGGGCGCGCGGCTGGCGGCGGAAAGCCACCGTTCGGCGATCGACCACATCGAGGCGATCGTGCGGCGCGAGGCGATCGCCTGCGATTTCGAGCGGCTGGACGGCTACCTGGTGGGCGGGCCGGGGCAGGACCCGGCGCTGCTGGAGCGCGAGCGCGCGGCGGCGGAGCGCGCGGGCCTGACCGGCATCGAGTTGCTGGAGCGCGCGCCGGTGGAGCCGTACGACTTCGGGCCGTGCCTGCGCTTCCCGCGCCAGGGACAGTTCCATCCGCTGAAGTACCTCGCCGCGCTGGCGCAGGCCGTGGCGCGCGAGGGTGGGCGCATCCACGGCCAGACCCACGCCGCCCGCATCCGGGGCGGCCGCGCGGCGACGGTGGAGACGGTGGACGGGCGCACGGTGCGGGCGCGGGCGGCGGTGGTCGCGACCAACTCGCCGGTCAACAACACGCTGGTGGTGCCGCTCAAGCAGTCCGGCTACATGACCTACGTGATCGGCGCGCGCATCCCGCCGG
>JACPFV010000029.1:0-38110 GCA_016182805.1 Gammaproteobacteria bacterium | reverse complement strand
TCCCGCCGGGCGCCTTCCCGCACGCGCTGCTGTGGGACACGCTCGACCCGTACCACTACCTGCGCCGGCAGCGGGCCGCGCGCCGGGCCGGTCGGCCGTCGCACGACATCGTGCTGATCGGCGGCGAAGACCACCGCACCGGCGACCCCACCGACGCGGCCGGGCGCTTCGCGCGCCTGGAGGCGTGGGCGCGCGAGCGGCTGCCGGCGATGCGCGAGGTCGAGTTCCGCTGGTCCGGCCAGGTCATGGAGACCTTCGACGGGCTGGCGTTCATCGGCCGCAACCCGCTGGACGCGGACAACGTGTACATCGCCACCGGGGATTCCGGCATGGGCATGACCCACGGCACCATCGCCGGCATGCTGCTCACCGACATGATCCTGGGGCGCGCCAGCCCGTGGGCGCCGCTGTACGACCCTGCGCGCACGCCGGCCCGGGCGGTGCTCGGCGAAGGGCTGCGCGCCGACGTGACCATGGCCACGCAGTACCGCGACTGGATGACCGCCGGCCAGCTGCGGTCGGCGGCCGACATCCCGCGCGGCGGCGGCGCCGTGCTGCGCCGCGGGCTGCGCAAGATCGCCGCGTACCGCGACGAGGCCGGCGGGCTGCACGAGTATTCCGCGGTCTGCCCGCACCTGCGCGGGATCGTGCGCTGGAACGACGGCGAGAAGACCTGGGACTGCCCCTGCCACAGCTCGCGCTTCGACTGCTACGGCAAGGTGATCCAGGGGCCGGCCAACAGCGACCTGGCGCCGGCGCGGGTCAAGCCGTGATGGCGCACGCGGGTTTCGCCGGCGTTCCTCCGTCGACGCCGTGCCGCGCGAATCCCCATCGGCGCGCCAAGTCCCGTGCCAGCGCCGGCCGCGGCACGGCGGATGCTGCACGGCGGCATCGCCCTCGACGGGGCGGAAGCGCGGCATGGGCCGCGCCCTTTTCAAGCACGAGGAGTACGCACATGGCCAAGAGGAAAGTGGGCAGCGACGTCGTCTCGACCCTGAACGGTCTGATCGAGACGTCGCGCGACGGCGAGCGGGGATTCCGCATGGCCGCCGAGAAATCGCATGACCCGCAGCTCAAGTCGCTGCTGCTGGAGTACGCCGAGGATTGCGCGCGCGCGGTGCAGGAGCTGCAACAGTGCGTGGCGGCGATGGGCGCCAAGCCGGATTCGGGCGGCACCGCCGCCGGCGCGGCGCATCGCGGCTGGGTCAACCTGCGTACCGCGACCACGCGGCGCGACGAGTCCGCGATCCTGCAGGAATGCGAGCGCGGCGAGGACCTCGCCAAGGCGGAGTACCAGAAGGCGCTGAAGGCCCCGATCCCGCCGGACGCCAGGGCGCTGGTGCAGCGCCAGTACGAGGGCCTGTTGCAGCACCACGACCGCATCCGCGAGCTGCGCGACAGCTACGCGCAGATGAGCTGAGGCGCCGTTCAGGCGGCGCGGTCGCGCAGGGCGCGGCCGCGGTTCGCGGCGCGCGGCAGGGGCGGCAGCGTGGCGTAGCGCGGCTTGTGCGCCGGCAGCCAGCCGGCCCACGACGGGAAGCGCCGCAGGCTGTGGAACACGACCAGGCCCAGGCCCTGCCGCAGCAGCGTGCGCCGCGGGCGTTGCGCGGGCTCGATCTCGGTGCAACAGCCGGCGATCAGGTCGAACAGCCTGCCGCGCAGCTCGGCGGCGAAGGCGGCGTCGCGCACCACCACGTTGGCTTCGAGGTTCAGGAACAGGCTGAGCGGGTCCAGGTTGCTGGACCCGACCGTCGCCCAGTCGTCGTCCACCACCGCGACCTTGCCGTGGAACGGCCGCTCGCAGTACTCGTAAATGCGCACGCCGCTGTGCAGCAGGTAGTCGTACAGGTTGGCGCCGGCCCAGCGCACGGTCGGCATGTCGGGCTTGCCCTGCAGCACCAGCCGCACGTCGACGCCCCGGCGCGCCGCCTGGCGCAGGTCGCGCAGCAGGCGGTAGCCGGGGAGGAAGTACGCGTTGGCGACGACGATCTGGCGGCGCGCGGCGCCGATGGCGGCGCGGTACATGCTCTCGATGTCGCCGGAGTGGCGGCCGTTGTCGCGCGTCACCAGCGCGACGCGGGCGCCGCCCCGCGGCGCCGGCGCGGGCGGCGCGGGGCGGCGGTCGAAGCGGCGCGCCCACCAGGCGCGCAGGCCCGGGTGGCGGTAGGCGGCGTTGGCGCGCGCCAGCAGCGCGTGGACGTGCTCGACCACCGGGCCGGCGACCTCGACGGCGTAGTCGTGCTTGGCCTCGGGGCCGAACTCGCGCACATGGTCGTGCGAGAAGTTGATGCCGCCGACGAAGGCCACGGCGCCGTCGACCACCGCAAGCTTGCGGTGCAGCCGGCGGAAAATGTTGGTGCGCAGGCCCAGCAGCTTGGGCTGCGGGTCGAACACGTGGAAGTGCACGCCGGCGATGCGCATCGGCGCGATGAACTCCGGCGTCAGCTCCGACGAGCCGAAGCCGTCCACGGTCAGCTCGACGTGCACCCCGCGCCGCGCCGCGGCAATCAGGCGCGCCTGCAGCTCCTTGCCGATCTTGTCGTCGAACAGGATGAAGGTCTCGATCAGGACCTCGCGGCGCGCACGCGCGATCGCCTCGAACACGCGCGGGTAGTATTCCTCGCCGTTCTCCAGCAGGCGCACGCGGTTGCCGTCGGTCCAGGCCGGCCTCACAGCCGCACCTCCGCGTGCAGGGGGACGTGGTCCGACAGGTGCGACCACGGCCGCGTGGACAGGCGCGCGGGGCGCCGCAGCTCGGCGTTGCGGAAGTAGATCCGGTCCAGCCGCAGCAGGGGGCACAGCGCCGGAAAGCTGCGCGGCGGCCGGCCGTGCGTTTCGACGAAGACCTCGCGCAGCCCGCTGCGCCGGTACAGGTAGCGGTGCCCGAGCATGCGCCAGTCGTTGAAGTCGCCGGCGACCAGCAGCGGCGCCGCCCGCGGCACGCCGCCGTCGACCAGGTCGCCCAGCAGCTCGAGCTGCCGGCGCCGGTGCGCTTCGATCAGGCCCAGGTGCGCGCAGATCGCGTGCACTTCCAGCTCCGGGCCGGGCACGCGCAGGACGCAGTGCAGCAGCCCGCGCCGCTCATGGCGGAAGCCGACCGAAATGTCATGGTTGCGGTAGCGCACGATCGGGAACTTGGACAGCAGCGCGTTGCCGTGATGCCCCTTGGGGTAGACCGCGTTGCGGCCGTAGGCGAAGTCGGGCCAGATCGAGTCGGCCAGGAACTCGTACTGCGGCGCGACCGGCCAGTCCGGATGGCCGGGATGCGGGTGGGCGTGCCCGCCCAGCACCTCCTGCAGGAACACGACGTCGGCGGAGACGGCGCGCACCGCCTCGCGCAGCTCGTGCAGCACGAACCGGCGGTTGAAATAGGTGAAGCCTTTGTGCGTATTGAGGGTCAGCACGGTGAACGACAGCGGCCGCGGCTTCGCAACATCGCGCATGGGAGCCCTCGTGTGGCCGTCCTTGTATATCTGACCGCCGGCGGGCGGCGGCGTTTGTCGGCGCCGCGCCTGACCGCGGCTCCCCGGCTACAGCCGCCGCGGCAACCGCGCGCGGATTTCCTCGGCCGATCGGCGCGTCAGCGACTTGCAGATCTCGGTCGCCACCTGGCGGCGCGTGGCCGGGTCCAGCCGCTCGCGCAGCAGGCCGAGGAAGTCCGGCTCGGCGATGAGGTGCAGGCGCGCCAGCGCGCCGCCGCTGCGCATTGCATGGAGCCGGTCGCACACCGCGCGCGCGAAGGTCTCGGCACTATGCTCGCGCGCCGACGCCCCGGCGCGCAGCGCCGGTCCGCCGCGGCGCACCGGATGGGTGAGGCGGCCGCCGCGGTCGGACACCAGCTCGCCCTCGTGCAGGCGGAACTCCGGATTGACCATGCCTTCGCGCTCGACCAGCGCGCCGCGCGGGCCGTCGGCGCAGAACAGGCGGGCGCGCATGTGGTCCGCCACCAGCACCCAGGGCGCCGCCCGCGTCGCGGCGGACGGGCCCGCTGCGCCCGTGCCCTCAACGGGCGGCATCGTCGCTGTCCGCATCGGGGTCCAACAGGACCCACCGATAGCGGTTGCTGCGCTCGTCCCAGTCGCGCGTCAGCAGCGGGCGCGTTTCGCAGTGGGCGCACAGCAGCTCGCGCCCTTCGACGAAATCGCGCGAGGCGAGATACAGGCCGTGGCCGCACACCGGGCAGGGCAGCTGCTGCGGGCGCAGCGCCGGGCCGGGGTGCGTGCGGGAGTGGGCGGCCGGAACGGCTTGGCGATGGGCAGGCATGGCGGTGGCCGGAAGTCGGAATGCGGGAACCGATGCCGTGGCAGTGCCACGTCTCCGATTGACCGGCCGCCGGGTGCGGAGGTTCCCCCGGCCGGGGCGAACTCCACGCCGCCAGGGCGGCAGGTCATGACCTCAGTGTCGGCTTGTTTGCCCCGCCGGTTGGCGTCCGCGCGGGGCCGCCCCCATCCGTAACAGTAGAGTTTCGCCTGTAGACAATTCTCATTAGACCTCGCCTTCCCGATTCCCGATTCCCTACGCTGGTCCAAGTTCCGAATTCGGGTGGATTCTGGAGGTGAGGCGATGTTCGGTGGCCGGGCGCTGCCCACGTTGTTCGGCGTCGCCGCGGGCGCGGCATCGGGTCGGCCATGACCGGGCTGCCGCCGGAGGGGTTCGCCGGGTCGATTCAAGTCGCGTGGGCGCCGTAGCCGATGCGTCGCGCCCACCGTTCGTCCGCGCCGCCGCAGACGTGCCTCGGCAGTGCCTGCGCCAGCGTCCGCCGCGGCGGCCCGACCTTGTCGGGCGGAGACGCGGTCCGCGAGAAGCAGGTGCCGACGGCCTCATGGCGGTGGAACGGGCTACGCGCGGCGGCCCTCGCGGTGGCCATCCTGCTGGCGGCGCCGGCCTGGGCGGGCGGCGCCGCGCTTGAGAAAGACCAGGCCCAGGCCGCCTACCTGGTCAATTTCGCCAAGTTCACCGAATGGGCGCCGGGAACCTTCGAACACCGGGCGGCGATGCTGGTCATCGGCGTAGCGGGCCAAGCCGGGGTCGCCGACGCCCTCGGGGTCGCCCAGCACCGGCTGCGCATCCACGACTGCGCCGTCCTGGTGGTGCGGCTGGAATCCCCGCAGGCGATGCCGCCGGTCCACGTCCTGTACCTCGGCGCGGCCGAGGACGGGCGGCTGGGCGAGTGGCTGGCGGCGATTGCGGGCCGGCCGGTGCTGACGGTCGGCGAGTCCGCGGAGTTCTCCCGGCACGGCGGCATGGTGACGCTGGTGCAGGAGTACGACCGCCTGCGTTTCGAGCTGAACGTGTACTCCGCCGAGCGCGCGGGGCTGACCATCAGCGCGCAGGTGCAGAGGCTCGCCAAGAGCGTGGTGCGAGGGCCGCGAACATGAAACGCCTCCCGGCCTTCCACGACGCGCCGATCCGGCGCAAGCTCACCGCCCTTTCGATCGTCACGACCGCGCTGGCGCTGCTGATCGCGGGCGCCGCCGCCATCGGCCTGGCGCGGTCGACCGCCCGCGACGCACTGCTGGAAAAGGTCTCGACCACCGCCGGCCTCCTGGGCGAGAACACCTCGGCGGCCCTGACGTTCCGCGAGTTCCGATCGGCTGAGCGCACGCTGGTGGCATTGAAGGCCGACCCGGAAATCGTCGGCGCGACGATCTACGCGCTCGACGGCGCGGTGTTCGCGCGCTATGCCGACGGCTCCACCGCCGAGGGCCACGCCTACATGCCGCCGGCGGCGCGCCCGGCGGGGTATCGGTTCTCCGGCGACATGCTGGACGTGTTCAGGGAGGTTCTCGTGGGCGGCGAGCGGATCGGCACCATCCACGTCCGCGCGAGCCTGCAAAAGACGCGCGAGCGCACCTGGCGCTATGCCGGCCTGTGCGTCCTGGTGTTTGTCGGGGTGGCGGTGTTCGCGTCGTGGCTGTCCGCGGGGCCGCTGCGGGCCATCACCTCGCCGATCTCGATGCTGAGCGAGGTGGTCGCGCGCGTGGCGCGCGAGCGCGACTACGGGGTGCGCGCGCGCAAGGAGTCGGAGGACGAGCTGGGGCGCCTCATCGACGGCTTCAACGACATGTTGAGCCAGATCCAGGCGCGCGACCAGGAACTGGCGCGCGTCCACGAGCAGCTGGAGGCGCGGGTGGAGGACCGCACGCGCGCGCTGATGCAGTCCAACCGCGAGCTGGCCGCGGAGATGAAGCGGCGCGCGGCGATGGAGATCGAGCTGCGCCAGGCGCAGAAGCTCGAAGCGGTGGGCCGTCTGGCGGCCGGTGTGGCCCACGAGATCAACACGCCGGTGCAGTTCGTCAACGACTCATGCTACTTCCTGCGGGACGGCCTCAAGGACCTGCAAGGGCTGCTGTGCCGGTACCGCGAGACGGTCGAGGCGGTGGCCCAGGGCCAGGTCGGCGCGGAATCGGCGATGACGCAGCTGCGGCAGGCGGAGCACCAGGCGGACCTGCCGTATCTGCTGGAGAACATGCCCGGCGCGGTCGAGCGCTCGCTGGACGGCCTGCAGCGTGTGACCACGATCGTGCGGTCGATGAAGGAGTTCGCGCACCCGGACCAGAAGCAGAAGGCGGACGCCGACCTGAACCGGGCGATCGAGTGCACGCTGACCATCGCGCGCAACGAATACAAGTACGTGGCGGACGTGGTGACGGACTTCGGCGAGCTGCCGCCGGTGTGCTGCTTCCTGTCGGACCTGAACCAGGCGGTGCTCAACATCGTGGTCAACGCGGCGCATGCCATCGGCGACGCGGTGCGCGGGACCGACCGCCGGGGCGTCATCACCGTGCGCACCCGCCGCGACGGCGATCGCGTGCTCATCGCCGTCCAGGACACCGGCACGGGAATCCCGGATTCGATCCGCGACAAGATTTTCGACCCGTTCTTCACGACCAAGGAAGTGGGCAAGGGAACCGGGCAGGGCCTGGCGATCGTGCGCTCCGTGGTCGTGGACAAGCACCAGGGCTCCGTCGCCGTCGACACCGCGGTCGGTGTCGGCTCGACGTTCACCCTGCGGATTCCCATCGGCGCCGCACACCTGGCCGCCGCGTCGGCCGCCTGACCGAATGCCATCACCCACGGAGACAGACATGAACGAAGCCAAGCATCCGGACCCGCCGGCGCCCGCCGCCGCGGTGCCGGCGCAACCGCGCATGCGCGTGCTGTGCGTGGACGACGAGCCGCGCATCCTCGAAGGCCTGGCGCTGGGCTTGCGCCGCCAATACGACGTGCGCACCGCCGGCGGCGCCGCGGCGGGTCTGGAAATCCTGCACCGCGACAGGGAGATCGCGGTCGTCGTTTCGGACATGCGCATGCCGGGCGCGGACGGCGTGTCGTTCCTGCGCCTGGCGCGGGACCTCGCGCCCGACACCGCGCGAATCCTGCTCACCGGCAACATCGATCTCTCCGGCGGCGTGGACGCCATCAACGACGGGCAAATCTGCGCGCTGCTGCTCAAGCCGTGCCCGCCCGACGCGTTGCTGGCGGCGGTGGAGGCCGGCTGCTCGCAGTACCGCCTGAAGGCGGCGCACCGCCTGATGCTGGAGCGGGCGGGCGCGGCGGCGAGTACGGCCGAGACGTTTCGCGAGGCCGCGCGGGTGTTCGGCTGCCGCTACGCGGCGATGGGGCTGCACGACGGCCAGGCGTGGCCGCCGCGGCAGGTGTGGACCTGCGGCCTCGATCGCGGGCTGTTCGCCGACGCGGTGGCCCCGCTGATCGCGCGGGTCGCCGGCGGCCGCGATGCGATCCACCTGCGCGGCGATGCCGGCGCGGCGGGCCTGGACGGCCTGCCGCACGGCCATCCGCGCGTCACCGAACTGCTCGGCCTGGCGTTGCCGGTCGCGGCCGGACTCCGCGGGTGGCTCTACTTCGCCGACCTGCGCCCGCACGCCGCGTTCGGCCCGGACGACATCCGCGCGGCGGCGGTGCTGGCGCGCCTATGCGCCGACGCCTGCACGGCTGCGCCGCCGCGGCGCTCGGCGCCGCTGCCCGACGCGGAGGCGGCAGTCCCATGATGCGCATCCTGTTCGTAGACGACGAGCCGGGCATCCTGCAGGGCTTGCGCGACGCCCTGCGCCGGCAGCGCTCGCGCTGGGACATGGTGTTCGTGGACGGCGGCACGGTGGCGCTGGACGCCATGGGCGACAGCCCGTTCGACGTGATCGTGTCCGACATGCGCATGCCGCACATCGACGGTGCGCAACTGCTGGCCCGCGTCCGCGAGGATCACCCGCAGACCATCCGCATCGTGCTGTCCGGCCATGCGGAGCGGGACTCGATCCTGCGTGCGTTGCCCACCACCCACCAGTTCCTGTCCAAGCCCTGTGCGCCCGACCAGATCGAGCAGGTCATCGAATGCGCCGGCCGGTTCCGGTCGCTGCTGCCGGGCGAGTCCCTGCGGCGGCGCGTCAACGGCCTGAGCCAGCTTCCGTCGGACCCGCGCGTCCTTCGGGCCCTGATCGATGCCGTCGCGCGACCGGGGGGGCGGATCGCGGACATCGCCGACATCGTCGAGCAGGACCCGGCCATGTGCGTCAAGCTCCTGCAACTGGTGAACTCGGCGTTCTTCGGGCTGGCGCAATGCATCGCCTCGGTGCGCACGGCCGTCGCCCGTCTCGGGCTGGACCTTCTGCGGGACCTGACCCTGTCCGCACATGTCTTTTCCGCCCCGCAACCGCCGGACGGCGCGATGCGCTGCCTGGAAACCGAGCGTCAGCGTTCGCTGCGCGCGGCGCGGCTCGCGCGGCAGTTCGCGGGCGACCCGGCGCTCGCCGACGAGGCGTACACGCTGGCGCTGGTCAACGGCATCGGCCGGCTGGCGCTGGCGACCGTGGTGCCGGCGGAATACGGCGCGGCGCACGACCAGGCGCAGCGCCTCAAGCGTCCCAGCCAGGAGATCGAGCTGCAGATGCTGGGGGTGTCGCACGCCAACGTGGGCGCGTACCTGCTCGGCATCTGGGGCCTGCCGCTGGCGCTTATCGAGGCCGTGGCCTATCAGCACCAGCCCGGTTCGATCGGGCGGCCGAGCCGCCTGGCGGCGGCGGTGCACGCCGCGGCCGCGCTGAGCGCCGCCGACGGCGGCGAGAGCGGGCTCGACCGCTACTTCCTGGAAGCCTGCGGCGTCACCGGCGAGCTGCGCGAGTGGCAGCGCCTGGCCGCGCTGCCGGAGCCGGACGGGGCGGGCGTCAGCCGAACAGCTTCCCGACCTTGAGCAGGGCGGCGGCGAGCTGGTCGATGTCGTCGGTGCCGTTGTATACCGCCAGTGAGGCGCGCGCGGTCGCGGAAAGGCCGAAGCGCGCCATCAGGGGCATGGTGCAGTGGTGGCCGGTGCGGATCGCCACGCCTTCCATGTCCAGGATCGCGCCGATGTCCTGCGGGTGCGCGCAGTCCATGACGAAGGACAGGATGCCGCCCTTGTTGCGCGCGGTGCCGACCGGACGCAGGCCGGGGATTTCGGACAGGCGCGCGGTGGCGTAGTCCAGCAGGGCGTGCTCGTGCGCGGCGATGGCCGGCAGGCCCAGAGCGCGGATGTAATCCAGCGCGGCGGCGAAGCCGATGGCGCCGGCGATGTCCGGCGTGCCGGCCTCGAACTTGTACGGCACGTCGTTCCAGGTGCTGCCCGCGAAACTCACGGTGCGGATCATGTCGCCGCCGCCGTGCCACGGCGGCATCGCCTCCAGATGCTCGCGGCGCGCGACCAGCGCGCCGAAGCCGGTCGGGCCGTAGGTCTTGTGCGCGGAGACGGCGTAGAAATCGGCGCCCAGCGCGGCGAAATCCACCGGCAGGTGTGCGGCGGCCTGCGCGCCGTCCACCAGGACGGGAATGCCGCGCGCGCGCGCTTCGCGGATGACGTCTTCGATCGGGTTGACCGTGCCCAGCGCGTTGGAGACGTGACCCAGCGCGATCATGCGCGTGCGCGGGTTCAGGCGCGCCAGGAATTCGTCCCAGACCAGCTCGCCGGCGTCGGTGATCGGCGCGACCGCCAGCGTGGCGCCTTTCTCCGCCGCCACGAGCTGCCAGGGCACGATGTTGGAGTGATGCTCCATCGTGGTGACGAGGATTTCGTCGCCGGCTTGCAGGCGCGGGCGCAGGAAGCTCCAGGCGACGAGGTTGATCGCCTCGGTGGTGCCGCGCGTGAAGACCACTTCCTCGCGCGCCGCACCGAAGTAGGCGGCGATGTGGTCGCGCGCGCCTTCGTAGGCCAGCGTCGCGCGCTCGGCCAGCTCGTGCACCGCGCGGTGCACGTTGGAGTTCCGGTGACGGTAGTACCCGTCCAGCGCGCGCAGCACGCTTTCCGGCTTCTGCGTGGTGGCGGCGTTGTCGAGGTAGGCCAGGCGCTTGCCGCGGACGACTTCACGCAGGATCGGGAAGTCGGCGCGTACCCGCTCCAACTCTATGGCTCCCTCCCCCCTCGTGGGGGAGGGTTGGGGTGGGGGGGCGCAGCGCCCGGCCGACCCCTCTCCCTGTCCCTCTCCCACAAGGGGAGAGGGAACGATTCTTCCGGACTGCTCGGATACCGTCACAGCAGTTCCTCCAGCGCCTTCCCGCCCGGCAGCCGCGCCAGCAGCAGGCGCTCGGCCAGGCGCCGCGCGGAGGCGAGCGGGATGCGGCCGAGCACCTCGTGCGCGAAGGTGAACAGCAGCAGGTTGCGCGCGGTCTCCAGCGTCAGGCCGCGCGAGCGCAGGTAGTACAGGGCGCTTTCGTCGAGCTGGCCGCAGGTCGCGCCGTGCGCGCACTTGACGTCGTCGTTGTAGATCTCCAGCTCCGGCTTGGCGTCGATCTCGGCCTGCGGCGACAGCAGCAGGCTGGCGACGTGCTGCTCGGAGTCGGTCTTCTGCGCGCCCGGATGGACCACAACCTTGCCGTTGAAGACGCCGTGCGCGCGGTCGGCCAGGATCGCGCGGAAGGTCTCGCGGCTGGTGCCGTGCGGCGCGCGGTGGTCCAGGCGCGTGTGCAGGTCCAGGTGGCTGCGGCCGGAGGGCGCCAGCACGCCCGCCAGCTCGGCGCTGGCGCCCGGTTGCGTGAGTGCGGCGTTGACGTCGTGCCGCACCAGCGCGCCGCCCAGGTCCAGGCTCAGGCAACGGAAGCGGGCGTCGCGGCCGAGCGCGGCGTCGGTGCGCGTGATCGCGCTGGCGGCGGCGCCCAGGTCCTGGATGCGGATCAGGTCGAGCTGCGCGCCGCCATCGAGCTCGATGTCCAGCATCTGCGTGGAAAAGAAGGCGGCCGCATCGCCATGGTCGTGCAGGACGACGGTCGCCTGCGCGCCGCGGCCGAGCCGGATGCGGTGACGCTGGTGCGTCATGCCCTGGGTCTGGCCGCCGAGCCAGTTCAGCAGGTGCAGCGGCTGCGGCCGCTCGCCGGCGGCGATGTCCAGGTTCAGGCCGCCGGACGCGAACGCGGCGTTGAGCGTGGGGATCCCCGGCGCCGCCTCGCGCGCTTCGTTCGCGCCGTGCTTGCGCGCGTCGCCGCGGATCAACCGGCCGTTGGCCAGCGCCAACGCCTCGCAGTCCTCGAGCGCCGCCGCCGGCCTGGCATCGGGCGCCGCCGCCGGCTCGTAGGCCAGGGCGGCGAGCGGGGCGAGGTCGGTGTAGCGCCAGTCTTCCTCGCGCGTGGTCGGGAAGCCCTGTTCCAGGAAGGCGTGCAGGTGTACGCGCCGGCTTTCGCGCAGCGGCGCGGGCAGCTTTTCGAAGGCCTGCTCGTAGTGGCTCAGAGCGGTCATGCGGCCTCGAGCCAGCCGTAGCCCTTCTGCTCCAACTCCAGCGCCAGCTCCGGTCCGCCGGACTTGACGATGCGGCCACGCGCAAGCACATGCACGAAGTCCGGCTTCACGTAGTCCAGCAGGCGCTGGTAGTGGGTGACGAGCAGGATGGCGCGCTGTGGCGAGCGCATCAGGTTGATGCCCTCGGACACGATCTTGAGGGCGTCGATATCCAGGCCGGAGTCGGTCTCGTCCAGGATCATCAGGCGTGGCTCCAGCACCAGCATTTGCAGGATTTCGTTGCGCTTCTTCTCGCCGCCGGAGAAGCCTTCGTTGACCCCGCGATGCAGCATCGCGATGTCCATCTTCATCTGCTTGACGCGCTCCTTGACCCAGGCCAGGAAGTCCATCGCGTCGATTTCCGGCAGGCCCTGGCGCTTGCGCTTGGCGTTGAGCGCGGTGCGCAGCAGGTACAGGTTGGAGACGCCGGGGATTTCGACCGGGTACTGGAAGCCCAGGAACACGCCGTCGCAGGCGCGCTCTTCGGGCGACAGCGCCAGCAGGTCCTTGCCGTCGTAGCGCACCTGGCCTTCGGTGACGGTGTAACCCTCGCGGCCGGCGAGCAGGTGGGCGAGGGTGGATTTGCCCGAGCCGTTCGGGCCCATGACCGCGTGCACCTCGCCGGGCTTCACCGCAAGCGTGATGCCCTGGAGAATTTTCTTGCCCTCCCCGCCCGGGGCCGGGCCCCGGCTCGACTGTTCATTGAGTGAGGCCGGGGCGAGCTGGGCGTGGAGGTTCGTGATTTCGAGCATGGCGTTCCTCAACCGACCGCGCCTTCGAGCGACACGGACAACAATTTCTGCGCTTCCACCGCGAACTCCATCGGCAGCTCCTTGAACACCTGCTTGCAGAAGCCGTTGACGATCATGGAGACGGCGTCCTCCTCGGAAATGCCGCGCGAGCGGCAGTAGAACAGCTGGTCCTCGCCGATCTTGGAGGTGGTCGCCTCATGTTCCAGGTGCGCATTGGGATTGCGCACCTCGGTGTACGGGAAGGTGTGCGCGCCGCAGCTGCCGCCGATCAGCAGCGAGTCGCACTGCGTGTAGTTGCGCGCGTTCTGCGCGCTCGGCAGCACGCGCACCAGGCCGCGGTACGACTGCTGGCCGTGGCCGGCGGAGATGCCCTTGGAGACGATCGTGGACCGGGTGTTCCTGCCGACGTGGATCATCTTGGTGCCGGTGTCGGCCTGCTGGCGGTTGTTCGTCACGGCGACCGAGTAGAACTCGCCGACGGAGTCGTCGCCGCGCAGGATGCAGCTCGGGTACTTCCAGGTGATCGCCGAGCCGGTCTCGACCTGGGTCCAGGAAATCTTCGACGCGCGCCCGCGGCAGTCGCCGCGCTTGGTCACGAAGTTGTAGATGCCGCCGCGGCCTTCCTCGTCGCCGGGGTACCAGTTCTGCACCGTGGAGTACTTGATCTGCGCGCCGTCCAGCGCCACCAGCTCGACGACCGCCGCGTGCAACTGGTTCTCGTCGCGCTGCGGCGCGGTGCAGCCTTCCAGGTAGCTCACGTACGAGCCTTCGTCGGCCACGATCAGCGTGCGCTCGAATTGGCCGGTGTTGCGCTCGTTGATGCGGAAGTAGGTCGACAGCTCCATCGGGCAGCGCACGCCCTTGGGCACGTAGACGAACGAGCCGTCGGTGAAGACGGCGGAATTCAGGCCGGCGTAGAAGTTGTCGCCGAAGGGCACGACCGTGCCCAGGTACTTGCGCACCAAATCCGGATGCTCGCGGATCGCCTCGGAGATCGGGCAGAAGATCACGCCGGCTTTCTTCAGCGTGTCCTTGAACGTGGTCGCGACCGAGACCGAGTCGAACACCACGTCCATCGCCACGCCCGCCAGGCGCTCCTGCTCCTTGAGCGGGATGCCCAGCTTCTTGTAGGTCTCCAGCAGCTTGGGGTCGACCTCGTCCAGCGACTTGGGCCGCTCGGCCAGCGACTTGGGGCGCGAGTAGTACGAGATCGCCTGGTAGTCGATCCTGGGGTAGTGCACGTGCGCCCAGCGCGGCTCCACCATCTTGAGCCAGCGGCGGTACGCCTTCAGGCGCCACTCCAGCAGCCAGTCCGGCTCGCCTTTCCTGGCCGAGATGAATCGGATCACGTCCTCCGACAGGCCCGGCGGGACGGTCTCGGACTCGATGTCCGTGCTGAAGCCGGCGGCGTACTCGCGCCGCTTGAGCAGGTTTTCCAGGTCTTTGGGCGTGGCGGACATGGCTACTTGCTCGCGGCCGGGCGGTGCATGGGAATGAGGGGAACCTCGCGCAGGCTGGCGCCGTGCATCGGCAGGGCCATCTGCGCCAGCGTCACCGCCTCCAGCGCGCTGCGGATCGCGGTGTTGATCAGGCTCCAGTTGGCGCGCACGCCGCAGAACGGCTCGATGTTGCAGCCGCCCTGGTGCACGGAGCACTCGGTCAGGCCGAACGGGCCTTCCAGCGCGGTGACGATGTCCGCCACGGTGATCGCCGCGGCGGGACGCGCCAGGCGGTAGCCGCCGTGGGCGCCGCGGATCGACTCGACCAGGCCGCCCTTGGTCAGCAGCTTGAGCAGCTTGCTGACGGTGGGCGCGGACACGCGGGTGCGCTCCGCCAGGTCGTGCGCGGAATGCAGCCGCCCGGTCTCGGCGGCCAGCACCGTCATCAGGACGGTGGCGTAGTCGGTCAGCTTGCCCAGTTTCAACATAAATAAGACCAAAATGGTCCTGTTTGAGAAATTGTAAAGGTCTGAGTAGCGTGCGGCAAGAACAAGAAGACAAGAAATTGCACCGGCCCCCACATGATCGAAACCGACTACAACCGTGCACGTTTTGAGCCAGGGAACTGGCGCGGCCACTACGAGAGCTATTTCCAGCGCGCCAACCATCCGACGCGGCCGCTGGCGTTCTGGATCCGCTACACGGTGTTCTCGCCGCGCGCGCGCCCGGAGCGCGCCATCGCCGAGCTGTGGGCGATGTTCTTCAACGGCGAGACCGGCCGGCACGTCGCGGTGAAGCGGGAGCTGCCGGTGGCGCAAAGCGAGTTCCAGCGCGACCGTTTCGCGGTACGCGTCGGGTCGGCGACGCTCGACGGCCAGGGCCTGAGCGGCGCCGCCGAGTCCGCCGGCCGGTCGATGGAGTGGGTCCTGCGCTACGCCGGGACCCAGCCGCCGGTGCTCACCCTGCCCAAAGAGAAATACGACGGCGGCTTTCCCAAGGCCAAGCTGGTGGTCGGCGTGCCGATGGCGGAATACAACGGCCGCCTGCGCGTGGACGGGATGGAAATCCCGGTGGAGCGCTGGGTCGGCAGCCAGAACCACAACTGGGGATCGGAGCACACCAACCGCTATGCCTACGGCCAGGTCTGCGGCTTCGACAACGCGCCGGACAGCTTCCTGGAGATGGCGTCGGCGCGGGTCAAGATCGGCCCGCTGCCGATCCCCATGGTCACGCCCATCGTCCTGCGCCATGGCGGGCGCGAGTGGGCGCTGAACACGCTGGGCCAGGGGCTGCGCGCCAAGGCGCGCTACGGCTACTTCGACTGGCGCTTCCGCTCGGAGAACGAGGCGGTGCGCATCGAGGGCCGCATCCACGCCGACAAGGGCGATTTCGTCGGTCTGCGCTATTACAACCCGCCCGGCGGCGACAAGTTCTGCCTCAATTCGAAGATCGCCGCCTGCGAGCTGCGCCTGACCGACAAGGCCAGCGGCCGCAGCGAGACGCTGAGCACCGCGCGCCGCGCCGCCTTCGAAATCCTGACCGACGACCTGGATCACGGCGTCGAAATCCGCGCCTGAAGGGACGACCATGCGCTTCTACATCGTGGACGACAGCGAAAGCATGATCGCGCTGCTGCGCGCGCCGCTGGTCGCGCTGGGCCACGAGGTGGTGGGCGAGACCGACAGCACGCGCGCGCTGCAGGGCATCCTGGAGTACCGGCCGCACTGCGCGGTGCTGGACATCATGATGCCCGGCGTGGACGGCCTGACGCTGCTCAAGCAGCTGCGCGAGCAGCCGGAACTGCGCGGCCTGCGCATCGTGATGATCTCCGCCAAGGCGTACGAGCACGACCGCACGCGCGCCATGCAGCTCGGCGCCGACGGCTTCGTCAACAAGCTGGCGGACGCGCACCAGATGCTGGACCGCATTGTCGAGATCGCGGAGAGCCGCCACACGCTCAAGTTCTGGGGCGTGCGCGGCACGCTGCCGGTGCCCGGCCCGCGCAGCCTGCGTTACGGCGGCAACACCAACTGCGTGACGCTGGAGTTCCCGTCGCAGCTGCTGTTCGTGTTCGACGCCGGCACCGGCATCAAGGCGCTGGGCGACACGCTGCTCGCGCGCAAGCGCCTGCCGATCGTGGGGCGCATCTTCATCTCGCACCCGCACTGGGACCACATCAACGCGCTGCCGTTTTTCGCGCCGCTGTACATGAAGGGCAACAAGTTCGAGGTGCTCGGCTGCTCGCACGCCGGCGTCACCATGGAACAGATGATCTCGGCGCAGATGGACGGCGTGTACTTCCCGGTCACGGTCAAGGAGTTCGGCGCCGACGTGCGCTACCGCGACCTGGGCGAGGGGTCGTACACCGTGGACGGCATCCGAGTCGACACCCTGCTGCTCAAGCATCCGGGCCATTGCCTGGGCTTCCGCGTCGACTGCGCCGGGCAGACGGTCTGTTACATCACCGACAACGAGCTGTATCCCGCGGACAGCGCGTACCACGACGTCGCGTTCCGCGAGCGCCTGATCCAGTTCCTGCGCGGCGCCAAGGCGGTGATCGCCGATGCGACCTACGCCGACGCCGACTACGCTGCCAGGATCCACTGGGGCCATTCGCCGGTCGGCGAGGTGGTCGACGTCGCCCACGAAGCCGGCGTCGAGACGCTGTACCTGTACCACCACGACCCGGACCAGGACGACGAGCGCATCGACGCCAAGCTCGACGCCGCGCGCCGCCGCCTGGAGACGCTGGGCTCGCGCACGCGGGTCGAGGCGCCGGCGGAGGGCTACTCGGTCCGCTTCTGAGCGCGCGCATGCTCGATCTTCCCTGGGATGTCCCCGTGCCCTTCGTCCAGCCGGTGGCGGTCGCCGCCGCGGACCTGGACGGCTTCGGCCACACCAACAACGTCACCTACCTGTCCTGGCTGGAGCGGGTGGCCTGGGCGCACTCGCGCAGCCTGGGTCTCTCTTTCGAGGACTACCGGCGCCTCGGCGCCGGTTGCGTGGCGCGGCGCCACGAGCTGGATTACCTTGCCGCCACCTTCGCGGGCGACGAGCTTCTGCTCGGCACCTGGATCCACGAGTGCGACGGCAAGTTCACCATGTGGCGCGCGTACCAGATCCTGCGGCCGCGCGACCGCAAGACGGTGCTGCGCGGCCGCACGCAGTGGGTCTGCGTCGACATGAAGACCGGCCGCCCGCGGCGCATGCCGCCGGAGTTCGTGAGCGGCTACGTTCCGGCGGCGCGGCATATTCGATAAACGACAACGAGAACGTCATGGTGCGGATGCTCGCCCCGCTTCGGGGCTGTTTGCTGTTGGGCTGCGTGCTTCTTTGGGGATGCTCGAACTCGCTGCCGGCGGAGGGGGACGCACGCGCGGGCGGCGGGTTCATGGCCGGCCCGCCGCTATGGGACGACCCGCAGAACACGCCGCATCCGCAGTTCGGCTGGCCCACGCTGTCCAGCCCGCCGCCGGCTCCGCGCCCGGCGTACTGGGACCCGATCCCGGCGCGGCCCCTGCCGAACCCGATCGCGGGCCTGGAGCACGTCGCCCAGGCAAAAGGCGTCAAGGCCGGCGCCGGCATCGCGCTGTTCGGCCGCCTCGCCGTGGTGCCGGGCTTCGGCGAGACCAGCAAGATCGTGGACCTGGCCGATCCGGCGCAGCCGCGCATCGTCAGCCAGTTCCATGGCCGCGCCAAGCACGGCGCCGCCGGCACGCATCGCGGCGCGGCGCTGGTCGCGTATCCGGATGGGCGGCTGGTGGCGGTGTTCAGCACCAGCGACGTCATTGACGTCTGGGACATTACCGATCCCAAACGTCCGTATTCGTTGCCGCCGCTGCACCCGCGCCAGGGCAGCCACAAGGTCGGCGTCGTCCCGGGCACGCCCATCGTCTACAACGCGGCCAGTGCCGGCGGCGATACCAACCTGCCGGACGGCAACGGCGTGACCGAGATCTTCGACCTGTCCGATCCCGACCATCCGGTGCACGTGCAGGACTTTCCCAACGGCTTTTCCTGCCACCACGTGTATTTCTGGAACCGGCCGGAGCAGAACAAGTTCCGCGCGATCTGCGCCGGCGTGCAGTACACGCAGATCTGGGACACGGCGGACCCGCGCAATCCGCGCGTGATCGTGTCGTTGCCGGTGCATCACGGCGTCCCGGGCACGCCGAGCGCCGGCGTGGTGCCGGTCATGTTCAGCCACTACGCCGGCCTGAGCCGCGGCGGCAACATCCTGCTGGTCGGCGACGAGAACGGCGGCGGTGGCCTTCCGCCGGGCTGCGTCGCGGCCGTGGACACGCCGGCCGGCAGTGTCAGCACGCCGGTCGGGGCGGTCTGGTTCTACGACGTTTCGGACGAGACCCATCCGACGCTGCTCGGCTGGTACAGCCCGCTCAACGACCCGCTGGTGAAGTCTCCGCTGGACTCCTGCACCGCCCACCATGGCCGCCTGGTGCCGGACCCGGAAGGGCGCGACCTGCTGGCGATGAGCTTCTACGGCGACGGCGTGATCCTGCTCGACTTCTCGATTCCCCAGTTGCCGCGCATGGTCGACCGGTTCGCCGACAACTCGTACACCTGGGAAACCTGGTACCACAACGGCTATCTCGTGACCGGCGACCTGTCGCGCGGCCTCGACGTTCTCACGTTCCGCTGAGCAGCTCCGCCAGCAGGCGGTCGAACAGCAGGGCCAGCAGCGGCAACCGGTCGTTGAGCGTGTGGCCGCTGTCGAGGATGTGAAGCGCGGCCTTGCGCGGCTGGGCGAAGCGCAGGCTGCGCTCCACCGGCACGATATCGTCGGCCCAGCCGTGCACGACCACGGTGCGCGGCGGGCAACCCTGCGGTTCCTCGTCCCAGCCCGGGAAGTAAAGGGCCGGCGCCATCAGGAAAAGCCCCTGCGGCTGGAGCGCGGCGCAGGCCATCGCCGACACGTACGCGCCCATGCTCGACCCCACCAGCACCAGGTTGCGGCGCGCCGCCGGAGCCGCCGCCAGCAACTGCTCGACGCGGCGTCGGGGGTCGGGCGTGTGGCTATAATCCGGGCTGACGACCTCGAAGCCGCGGGCGCGCGCCGTCTGGGCCAGATGCGTGATCTTGGTGCCCCAGGGGCCGCTTTCCTTGCCGTGGGCGAAGCAGACCAGGTTTTCGGGTGTCGAAGGCATGACTTTGGAAACGTGAGGGACGCCATCCGATGATAGCCAAGACCCGCGGCAATTCACGGCGCAAGAAAAAAAAGGAGCCGCTGGAAGTCCAGGTTACGCTGCGCTTCAACTACGGCGACGAGCCGGACGACGGCATCACCGTGCTCGACCGGCAGCGCGTCCCCATGGTCGGCAGCGTCTTCGAGTACCGCGACCGCATTTTCCACGCCTTCACCCGCCTGTTCATCCGCACCAGCCTGGCCCAGCCCAAGGTCGTGCGCGAGTTGTTCCCCATCGTCCAGGCGCTGCGCCGCAAGTGAAATATCTCCAGATCCTCAACGCGGTCGTCGCCGCGGTCGGCGCCAGCTTCACGGTGGTGCTCGGCGTGGTCTGCCTGATCTACGCGGTGTACCTCGGCGAGGTGCCGCGGCTGGCGCGCGAGCTGCCGATGCTGCTGGCGATGACCGCGGGCTTTGCCGCGCTCGGCGCGTTCGGCTGGCTGGCGTTCCAGGGCCAGCGCCGCGGGCGTCCGTGGGCCTGGGCGATGGAAGGGGCCGTGCTGCTGGACGTCGCCGGCCTGGCGGCGCTGGTGATGCAGTTGCGGGTCTGAAATGGAATTCCCGCAGCCCAAGCAGTGGGAACTGCTGTCGTTCGTGCCGATTCTCGCGGGGCTGTACTGGCTCCTGGGCGGCGAGGGCACCGGCTGGGCGCTGTGGGCGCTGCTGCCCGGCGGGCTGCTGCTGGCCTCCGGCCTGGCGCTGCTGCTGTGGCCGGGCGACATCCGCATCACCAATTTCATGGCCGTGGGCGGCCTGCTCGGCGTGCCGTTCGCACTGTTCGCGGCGATCCCCGGAACGGTCGGCGATGCCCTGATCGCGGCCGCGCTGTCCGCGGCCGGCTTCATCGTCGCCGGCCGCGTGGCGGTGGCGGCCGAGCCGCCGGCCGACGGCGCGCCGCGGCCGGAGCGCAGCGTCGCGCTGTACGCCAAGGCCGCGCTGGACGAGGCGCTGCTGGCGTACTTCATCTCGGCGGCCAAGGTGCCGGCCGGCGACGACGCGCTGAAGATGTGCCAGTCGGTGGACGATCTCGAAGACATCTTCCGCGCCGAGGGCTGGCTGGAAGACCCGGCGCGCTTCCACCGCGCGCCGCCGCCGCCGGAGCGGGTGCAGGCCGCCGTCGCGCGGCTCTACAGCTTCGACTACCAGCGCCTGGCCTTCGCCAGCGGATTCGAGCCGGACCGGCGCCTGCCGGGCGGGCAGGCCTGGGCGGGGTTCCGCAACAACGGCCAGGCGCACGCCTGGCTGCTGCGCCACCCCGGCCCGCCGCGGCCGTGGCTGCTGTGCATCCACGGCTACCGCATGGGCGAGCCGTGGATGGACTTCGGCCTGTTCCGCCCCGGCTGGCTGCACCACAAGCTGGGCCTCAACCTGCTGATGCCGGTGCTGCCGCTGCACGGGCCGCGGCGCGTGGGCCTGCGCGGCGGCGACGGTTATCTCGATTACGACCTGATGAACCTGCTGCACGCGCAGACGCAGGCGCTGTGGGACCTGCGGCGCGCCCTGGCCTGGGTGCGGCAGCAGGACGGCGGCGATCGCGTGGGCGTGCTCGGCTACAGCCTGGGCGGCTACAACACCGCGCTGCTGGCGCAGTACGAGCCGAAGCTGGACTTCGTCATCGCCGGCATCCCGGTGGTGGACTTCGCCGCCGCGCTGTGGCGCAACATCCCCCCGCTGCACCGGCGCTATTTCGAGGTCAACGGCCTGGACGAGGGCCGCTACCGCCGCCTGCTGCACGTGATCTCGCCGACCGCCAAGCCTTGCGTGGTGCCCAGCGCGTCGCGCTACATCTTCGCCGGCGCCGCCGACCGCGTGGTCCTGCCGGAGCATTCCCTGGCTCTGGCCAACCACTGGCAGGTGCCGATCGAGTGGTACCAGGGCGGCCATCTGACCTTCCGCAGCGAGCGGGCCGTGCGCGCGCACATCGAGGCCGCGATGGCGCGCGCGGGATGGCCGGTGGCGGCGGAAGCGGTTCCGGTCACGTAGGGCGGCTTCTCCCGCCGGTCGCGGATGACGCCGGTTGTCATCCGGACGACATGTGGGTCTCGCATCATCTCCTGGAAACGCGCACCGCCGCGCCCGCGGCGGCCGATGGCGCGTCTCGCTGCCGCAGGAGACCTACCGTGACGCTATTCAAGAACATGAACATCGGCCGGCGACTGACGCTTGGCTTCGGAGCGGCACTGGCGCTGGTCGCCGTCGCCGGGTTGTTCACGATCCTGCGCGTGTCCGAAACGCGCAGCCTCGTCGCCGACACGACCCAGTACTACCGGATTCTCACCGCGGCGCAGCGCCTCGCCGAGGACGCCTCGGCCGACTCGGCCAGCCTCAACGAGGCGATCTTCACGAACGATGAACTCGCACCGGAGAAGGTGCAGCGGAGGGCCGCGCAGCGGCGGGCCGTCGACGACGCCGCGATCGCGGAGCTGGAAGCGCTGGTCGGCGGGGAGGAAGGCAAGGCGCAGCTGGCCGGGGTGCAAGCGATTCGCGGCGCGTATCTGGCGGCCTTCGACGAGTCCCTGCAATTCCAGTACAACGGCCAGAACTACCAGGCCCGCCAGGGCTTCGACGACAAGCTCGCCCCGGCGCTCGAACAGTTCCACGAGCGGTTGAACACGTTTACCGGCGCCCAGGTCGAGCACGGCAGGGAGAAGCTGGACCGCTCCGCCGCGGCGCTCAAGATCAGCGTCCTGACCCTGGCCGGCGGTCTGCTGGCGGCGCTGCTGGCGACGATCGGCATCGGATTGTGGACGCAGGTCAACGTCGCCAGGCCGCTTGCGCGCGCCACCCAGGTTGCGGAAGCGGTGGCCGCCGGGCGGCTCGACCTTCGGGTCGCGCCGCACGGATGCGCGGAGGCGCGCCACCTGCTGGAGTCCTGCATGAGCATGCAGCAGACGCTGCAGGGATTCGTGGATGCCCAGCGCGACGTGGCGCGGCAGCACGCCGAAGGATTCGTTTCCGCGGCGATACCGGTCGAGCGATTCCGCGGCGTGTTCGCCGAGGTTGCGCTCGAAATCAACGATCTGGTGGCGTCGCACGTCGCTGCGACCCGGCGGCTCGTGGAAGTGATCGGGCGCTACGCGATGGGCGATTTCTCCGTGGACATGGACCGCCTGCCGAACGAGCGGGCGGCGATCACCCAGACCATGGACCGTGCCCAGGCCAGCCTGCGCGCGATGAGCGCCGAGATCATGTCGCTGGTGGACGCGGCGCGCAATGGCGAGCTTGGCAGGCGCGGCGATGCGCGCAAGTTCGAGTATGGCTTTCGCGACATGATCGACGGCGTGAACCAGACCCTGGACGCGGTCGTGGCGCCGATCGAGGAGATCTCCGCGCTGCTGGATGCGGTCGCGTCCGGCGACCTGAGCCGCACGATCGTGACCGAGTATCAAGGCGCGTTCGGCCGCTTCGGGAACGACGCCAACGCCACCGTACTGGCCTTGCGGACGCTGACCGGCCGGATCAAGCAGGCGAGCGAGGCGATCGGCGTGTCGTCCGCCGAAATCGCGTCCGGCAACAGCAATCTTTCCGTCCGCACGGAGCAGCAGGCGGCCAGTCTGGAGGAGACGGCGACGTCGATGGAGCAATTGGCCGGCACGGTGCGCCAGAACGCGGAAAGCGCGCGCCAGGCCAACGACATGGCGCTGCGCGCACTGGAAACCGCGCGCAGGGGCGGGACCGCGGTGCAGGACGTGGTCAGGACGATGGACGCGATCCAGGCGGCCAGCAACCGGATCGTGGACATCATCGGCGCGATCGACGCCATCGCGTTCCAGACCAATCTCCTGGCGCTCAACGCCGCCGTCGAGGCCGCCCGCGCCGGCGAGCAGGGGCGCGGCTTTGCCGTGGTCGCATCCGAGGTGCGCAGCCTGTCGCAACGGTCCGCGGCCGCGGCCAAGGAGATCAAGGCGCTCATCGCGGACTCCGCGCAGAAGGTCGACGGCGGCACCCGGCTGGTGGGCGAGGCCGGCACGACGATGGCGGAGATCATCGCCAGCGCCCAGCGCGTCGCCGGCCTGATGGGCGAGATCACGCACGCCACGCAGGAGCAGAGCGCGGGCATCGACCAGGTGAACGATGCGATCGCGCGCCTGGATGAAGTGACGCAGCAGAACGCCGCACTGGTCGAGGAAGTGGCGGCGACCGCCCGGTCCCTGCAGGATCAGGCGTCCGGGCTGGTCGCGACCACCAAGCAGTTCACCGTGGACCTTGCGGCGGCGGAGGCGCAGCCGGGCGATGACGGCGATGCCAACGATCCCGTGTTCCAACCCGAGAGTCTCCAGGTCTCGCTGCGCCGGGTGAAATGATCTCCCCTTCGCGCGCGTCCGGGCGACGTGCGGAGCCCGGCGGGCCGTCTCCGGTTCCATGACTGGGGGCGGACCCAGGTAGAATCTGCGGCCACATTGCCCGGGTTCCCGCCATGAAAAAGGTCGCAATCACCGGTTCGGGGCTGTTCACTCCCGACGAGTCCATTTCCAATGACGAACTCGTGGCCAGCTTCAACGCCCACGTCGAGCGGCACAACCGCCAGAACGCCGCAGCGGTCGCCGCCGGCACGGCGGAGCCGCTGCAGCCCTCGTCGAGCGAGTTCATCGTCAAGGCCTCGGGAATCAAGGCGCGCTACGTCGTCGACAAGTCCGGCATCCTGGACGTCGACCGGATGCGTCCGCGCGTCCGGACGCGCGGCAACGACGAGCCCTCGCTTATGTGCGAGATGGGGCTGGCCGCCGCGAACGAGGCCCTGCGCCGCGCCGGCCGCAGCGCGGCGGACGTGGACGGCGTGATCGTGGCCTGCTCCAACATGCAGCGCCCGTACCCGGCGATGGCGGTGGAGTTGCAGCACTACCTCGGCGTGCGCGGCTACGGCTACGACATGAATGTGGCCTGCGCCTCGGCCGCCTTCGGCATCCAGGCGGCGGCGGACGCGGTGCGCCAGGGCAGCGCGCGCGCCGTGCTGGTGGTGAGCCCGGAAATCTGTTCCGGGCACCTCAATTTCCGCAACCGCGACTGCCACTTCATCTTCGGCGACGCCTGCACCGCGGTGCTGGTCGAGGCGCTCGACGGCGCCCGCGGCGAGGCGGTGTTCGAGGTGCTGGGCACGCGGTTGCAGACGCAGTTCTCCAACAACATCCGCAACAACTTCGGCTTCCTGAATCCCGCCGAGGTGCCGCCGCGCGCCTGGGACGACGTGCTGTTCGCGCAGGAAGGCCGCAAGGTGTTCAAGGAGGTGGTGCCGCTGGTGTCCGAGATGATCGTGAACCACCTCGCCGATCTGGGCATCCAGGCCGGCAGCGTGAAGCGCTTCTGGCTGCACCAGGCGAACCTCGCCATGAACCAGCTCATCGGCAAGCGCGTGCTCGGCCGCGAGGCGACGCCGCAGGAGTCGCCCACCATCCTCGACGAGTACGCCAACACCAGCTCGGCCGGATCGGTCATCGCCTTCCACAAGCACCACCGCGACCTTGCGGCCGGCGACGTCGCCGTCCTGTGCGCCTTCGGCGCCGGCTACTCCGCCGGCTCCGTCGTGATGAGGAAAGCGAACTGAGCGCGACCGTCAAGCGGCGGGCGGACTACCGGCCGCCGGACTACCGCATCGGGCAGGTCCGGCTCGACGTGCGGATCGGCGCCGCCGCGACCACCGTCGTTTCCGAGCTGGAGATCGAGCGCGCCGCCGGCGCGCCGGCCGACGCGCCGCTGGCGCTCGACGGCCGCGAGCTGGAACTGCGCGAAGTCGCCGTCGACGGCCGCGTCCTGGCGCCCGGCGAGTACCGCCTGGAAGCGGAGCGCCTGGTCCTGCCGGCGGTGCCGGCGCGCTTCCGCCTGCGCAGCGTCACCCACCTGGACCCCGACGCCAACAGCGCGCTGGAAGGCTTGTACCGCTCCGGCCCGATGCTGTGCACGCAGTGCGAGGCGCACGGCTTCTCGCGCATCGCGTATTTCCCGGATCGTCCCGATGTGCTGGCGCGCTTCCGCGTGCGCGTCGAGGCGGACGCGGCGCGCTACCCGGTGCTGCTGGCCAACGGCAACTGCGTGGAGGCCGGGCCGCTCGACGGCGGCCGCCACTACGCGGTCTGGGACGACCCGTTCCCCAAGCCGGCCTACCTGTTCGCGCTGGTGGCGGGCGACTTGGCCGAGGCCGCGGACGACTACGTCACGCGCTCCGGACGCAAGGTGCGCCTGCGCTTCTTCGTCGACCGCGGCAACGAGGGGCGGGTGGAGCACGCGCTGGCCTCGCTCAAGCGCGCCATGCGCTGGGACGAGGACGCCTACGGCCTGGAGTACGACCTCGACACCTACATGGTCGTGGCGGCGCGCGACTTCAACATGGGGGCGATGGAGAACAAGGGCCTCAACCTGTTCAACGCCGCCTACGTGCTGGCCTCGCCGGACACCGCCACCGACCAGGACTACGAGAACATCGAGGCGGTCGTCGGCCACGAGTACTTCCACAACTGGACCGGCAACCGCGTCACCTGCCGCGACTGGTTCCAGCTCTCGCTCAAGGAAGGCCTGACCGTGTTCCGCGAGCAGCAGTTCTCCGCCGCGATGGGCTCGGCCGCCGCCAAGCGCATCGCCGAGATCAAGCTGCTGCGCGCGCGCCAGTTCCCGGAGGACGCCGGGCCGATGGCGCATCCGGTGCGGCCGGACAGCTACGTCGAGGTAAACAACTTCTACACCGCGACCGTCTACGAGAAGGGCTCCGAGCTGATCCGGATGATCGAGACCCTGGCCGGCCGCGAGACGTTCGTGCGCGGCGTGCAGGAGTATCTGCGCCGCCACGACGGCCAGGCCGCCACAATCGAGGACTTCCTCGCCGCGCAGGAGGCGGTGCTGGGCCAAAGTCTGGACGGGTTCCGCCGCTGGTACTCGCAGGCCGGGACGCCGGTGGTGCGTGCCAGCGACCGCTACGACCCCGCCACGCGCAGCTACACGCTGCGCCTGTCCCAGCACACGCCGCCGACTCCCGGCCAGGCGCACAAGCAGCCGGTGCCGATCCCGATCCGCTTCGCCCTGCTCGACGCCATGGGCCAAGCCATCCCGCTCGACGGCAGGCCGCCGCCGATGCCGCGCGACGACCTGATCCTGCTGGAGCGGGCCGAGGCCGAGTTGCGCTTCGCCGATGTGTCCGAGCCGCCGACGCCGGCTTTCCTGCACGGCTTTTCCGCGCCGGTTCGGCTCGAATACGACTGGCGCCCGGAGCAGCGCCTGAACCTGCTGCTGCACGGCGGCGACGCCTACGTGCGCTGGGAAGCGGCGCAGGGGTTGATGCTCGACGCCTTCCGCGAGTGCCTGCACGGCGGCCGCAACGCCGCGACGGCCGCCCTGTTCGAAGGCATGCAGCGGCTGGCGATGAATCCGCCGGAGGACAAGGCTCTGCTGGCGGAACTGCTGCGGCTGCCGTCCTCCGCCTACCTGGCCGAGCAGATGGACCTGATGGACCCGCCGCATGCCGAGACGGTGCGCGCCGGGCTGCGCGGCGAGATCGCGCGCGCCCTCACCGGGCCGCTGTCGGTGTGGGCCGAATGGGCGCCCGAAGAGCAGGAGGCGCGCTGCGCCGGCAAGCGCGCGCTGGGCAATCTGGCGCTCTGGTACCTGGCGTCCACCGGCGCCGAGCGCGTGCTGGAGCTGGCGCGGCGGCGCGTCTGGAGCAGCCGCAGCATGACGCTGGTGCAGGGCGCGCTGGCCGCGCTCAACGATTTCGACTGCGCGCAGCGCGACGCCGCGCTGGGCCATTTCTACCAGCAGTGGCGCGGCGACGCGCTGGTGTTCGACAAGTGGTTCGCGCTGGAGGCCGCCTCGATGGCGCCGGGCATCGACGGGCGCATCAAGCGCCTGGTGGCGCATCCCGACTTCGACGCGCGCAATCCCAACCGCGTGCGCGCCGTGCTCGGCGTGTTTTCGCGCGAGAACCTGCTCGGCTTCCACGCCGCCGACGGCAGCGGCTACCGTCTGCTGGAGGAATGGGTCGCGCGGCTCGACCGCAGCAACCCGCAGCTCGCGGCGCGGCTTTGCGACCCCTTGCTGGGCTGGCGCCGCTACCGCCCGCCGTACGCGGCGCTGATGAAGGAATCGCTGGAGCGGCTGCACGCGGACTGCGACTCGCCCGACGTGCGCGAGAAGCTGGAAAAAGCGCTGGGCGGATAGCCTCGCGCTACGCGCGGGCGGAAGGGGCGGGCGCCCAGCCCTGGGCGTCGAGCAGCGCCTGCACCCGCGCGCGGATGTCGTCGCGGATCGCGCGCACGCGCTCCGGCGGGCCGCCCTTGGGGTCGGGCAACGGCCAGTCCTCGCGCCGCAGGCCCGGTACGTACGGGCACTGCTCGCCGCAGCCCATCGTGACCAGCAGAGCCGCGCCCTGCGCCAGCTCCGGCGTGAGGCGGGTCGGCCGCGCCTGCGCGAGGTCGATCCCGATTTCGCGCATCGTCACCAGGACTTCGGGGTGGACGCGGTCCGCCGGCTGCGTCCCGGCCGACAGCGCATGCGCCTTCGCCGGGTCGGCCAGCCGGTTGAAGAATGCCGCCGCCATTTGCGACCGCCCGGCGTTGTGCACGCAGGCGAAGATCACGGTTTTCATTCGGGAATCCGCTCGGAGTGTGGGACGACGACGTCGGCCGCCGACGCCGGCAGGGCCGGCACCAGCCAGCGGAACAGCACCGTGGCGGCCGCCGCACCGACAAGTTGCGCGACGACGAACGCCGGAGCGTCGGCCGGCCGGATGCCCGCGAAGGTGTCGGTTGCGGTGCGCGCCAGCGTTACCGCCGGATTGGCGAAGGACGTGGAGGCGGTGAACCAGTAGGCGGCGGTGATGTACGCCGCCACCGCGAAGGGCACCGCCTGCGAGCGGCGGCGCGAGCAGCCCCAGATGACGGCGAGCAGGCCGAAAGTGGCGACGAATTCGCTCAGCGCCTGCGGCATCCCCGCGCGCACCTTGGTCGAGGCCGCGAACAGCGGTTCGCCGAACATGAGGTGCGCCGCCGCCACGCCGGCGAACGCGCCCAGGATCTGCGCGGCGAGATAGCCCGGCACTTCCGCCCACGGCAGGCCGCGTTGCCAGGCGTCGGCGAGCGTCACCGCCGGGTTGAAGTGCGCGCCGGAGATCGGCCCGAAGGTCAGGATCAAGGCGGCGAGTGCGGCGCCGGTCGCCACCGTGTTGGCGAGCAGCGCCAGCGCCACGTTGCCGCCCGCCAGGCGCTCGCCCATGATCCCGGAGCCGACCACGGCGGCGAGCAGCAGGGCGGTGCCGACCGCTTCGGCGGCGTATTTGCGCGGTGCGTTCGTCATGGGCGGGACCGTTCCAGGGAGCCGCCCTCGCAGGACGACGGCGCGGAGCAATCTGCGGCGGATTCGCCGTCGGCGCAGCAGTTTTCCATGAGATAGGCGAGCAGGCCGTTCATGGCTTTGAAATCGGCGGCGTAATAAACGTGGCGCCCCTCCTGGCGCGGGCGCAGCAGGCCCGCCTGGCTCAGTTCCTTCAGGTGGAACGACAGCGTGTTCGGCGCGATGCGCAGGCGCTCCGCGATCTCGCCGGCGGCCAGTCCGTCCGGCCCTTTCCGCACGAGCAGGCGGAACACGGACAGGCGCGACTCCTGGGCGAGCGCCGACAGGCGGGACACGGCGGTTGCAAGATTCATACTTCAATGATCGTTGAAATAATAAAGGCGCGTCAACAAAGGGTCGCCGCGGGTCTCCGATGAGGCCCGGCCGCGAGACGTCATCGAACCGCAACAATCGCCGCGCAGACTGCGCCGCCGACGCTGCCGGTGTTGCCAGCCGGCCGCGATCCTAGCCATAGTTTGCGGATGCCCATGCCGGACAAATCCATACTGATCGTCGAGGACGAGGCCGCCATCCGGGAAATGGTGCGCTTCGCGCTGCAACGCGCGGAATTCCGGACGGCGGAGGCGGGCGATGTGCGGGACGCGCGCCTGCGCATCGCCGAGGCGCGCCCGGACCTGATCCTGCTGGACTGGATGCTGCCCGGCGTATCCGGCGTCGAGTTCGCGCGCGAGCTGAAGGGCAGCGCCGTCACCCGCGACATCCCGATCATCATGGTCACGGCGCGCGCCGAGGAGGAGGACAAGGTGCGCGGCCTCAACCTGGGCTGCGACGATTACATGACCAAGCCGTTCTCCTTGCCGGAACTGCTGGCGCGGGTCAAGGCGGTGCTGCGGCGCAGCCAAGCCGGCGGCGAGGACGAGAAGCTTGCGGTCGCGGGCCTGGAAATGGACGCGGCGGGCCAGCGCGTGAGCGCCAGCGGCAAGGCGGTGCACCTGGGCCCCACGGAGTACAAGCTGCTGCACTTCTTCATGAGCCATCCGGAGCGCGTCTACACCCGCGAGCAGGTGCTGGACCGGGTGTGGGGGCAGGGCGTGTACGTCGAGGAGCGCACCGTGGACGTGCACATCCGCCGCCTGCGCAAGGCGCTGGAGCCGTTCGGCCTCGATGGCCTGATCCAGACCGTGCGCGGGACCGGCTACCGTTTCTCGGAGCGGCCCTGAGCATCGAGCCCCGGCCGCACGCCGACCCTCGCGAGACGGTGGGGCGGCCCGCCTTGCTGCGCCCGCTGCGCCGCGAGCTGGGGCGGTTGTCGCTGACTGTCCTGGCCGGCATATTCGCCGGGCTGGCGTTCGACAGCCTGGCGCTGGGGCTGCTGCTGGCGCTGGCGGCCTACTTGGCGCTGGGGCTGCGCTATCTGGCGTACTTGTACGTCTGGGCGGAGCATCCCAAGCGCGTGGACCTGCCGGAGCCGGGCGGCCTGTGGGGCGAGGTCTACGAGCGACTGATCGAGCGCAACCGGCGGTCGAGGAAGCGCAAGAAGCAGCTCGCCGAGATCGTCGCCCAGTTCCGCGCTTCGACCGAGGCGTTGCCGGACGGCGCGGTAGCGCTGGGCGAGCACGGCGAGATCGCCTGGTTCAATGCCTCGGCACAGGCCATGCTGGGCCTGCGCATCGGGCAGGACACGGGCCTGCGCATTCCCAACCTGATCCGCCATCCGGCCTTTTCCGACTACTTCGAGCGGCGCGACTTCGCCCACGAGGTGGAGGTGCCGTCGCCGGTCAACGACGACATCACGCTGGCACTCAAGCTGATCCCGTACGGCAGCCGGCAGATGCTGCTGATCGTGCGCGACGTGAGCGAGCGCAAGCGCCTGGAGGCGGCGCGGCGCGACTTCGTCGCCAACGCTTCGCACGAGCTGCGCACGCCGCTGACGGTGCTGCGCGGCTACCTGGAGATGCTGGAGCCGGAGGCACGCCGGGAGGCGGCGCTGGCCGCCTGGCGCGCGCCGCTGGCGGAGATGCGCGCGCAGGCCGGACGCATGCACAGCCTGATCGCCGACCTGCTCAAGCTGGCGCGGCTGGAGTCGGACGTCTCCTCCCACCGCCACGAGCTGCTCGACGTGCCGCGCATGCTGGCGCGGGCGGCGGAGGAGGCCCGTGTGCTGTCGAAGGGCCAGCACCGGATCGAGACCGAGGTCGAGCCGGACCTGTTCCTGGTCGGCCGCGAGAGCGAGATCCAGAGCGTGTTCGCGAACCTGGTGCACAACGCGGTCCAGTACACGCCGCCGGGCGGCCTGATCCGCCTGCGCTGGCACGGCGACGGGGGCGCCGCGCGGTTCTCGGTGCAGGACAGCGGCATCGGCATCGCGCCCAGCGACATCCCGCGCCTCACCGAGCGGTTCTATCGCGTGGACGTGGCCCGCTCGCGCGCCAGCGGCGGCACCGGCCTGGGCCTGTCCATCGTCAAGCATGCGCTGGAGCAGCACGAGGCCGCGCTTGGCGTCGAGAGCATCCTGGGCGTCGGCAGCGCGTTCACCTGCCGGTTCCCGGCGCACCGGGTGCAGCGCAAGGCGCGGGCGGCGGCGAACGAGTAAGTCGCCGCGGGCTGTCACACAAGTTTCACATTCCCTTCATACAGTGAACACATCGGTTGTCCACACTGGCGCCGCAACGAACGACAACCCAAAGAGGATCACGATGAAAGTGAACAGGATTGCGAAAGCCGCGGCCATCGCCTGCGGCGTGGCCGCCACCGGCGCCTGGGCCGCGGTGGACGCCGGGCTTCCCGCGTACCAGAAGGTTGCCGGCGTGTCCGGCAACTTCTCCAGCGTCGGCTCGGACACGCTGAACAACCTCATGACCCTGTGGGCCGAGGAGTTCAAGCGCAACTACCCGAACGTCAACATCCAGATCCAGGGCGCGGGCTCGTCCACCGCGCCGCCGGCGCTGACCGAGGGCACCGCGAACTTCGGTCCGATGTCGCGCCTGATGAAGGACGAGGAAATGCAGGCGTTCGAGCGCAAGTACGGCTACAAGCCGACCGCGGTCGGCGTGGCGATCGACGCCCTGGCCGTTTTCGTCAACAAGGACAATCCGGTCAAGGGCCTGGACCTGGCGCAGGTGGACGGCATCTTCTCCGCAACGCGCAAGTGCGGCGGCAGGAACGTCGAGCGCTGGGGCGACCTCGGCCTGACGGGCGACTGGGCGCGCAAGCCCTTGCAACTCTACGGCCGAAACTCGGTGTCCGGCACTTACGGCTACTTCAAGGAGCACGCCCTGTGCAAGGGCGACTTCAAGAGCGGCGTCAACGAGCAGCCGGGCTCGGCCTCGGTGGTGCAGTCGGTCGCCACCGGCCTGAACGCGATCGGCTATTCCGGCATCGGCTACAAGACCTCCGGCGTCCGTGCGGTTCCCGTGGCAAAGAAGGGCGGCACCGAGTACGTCGAGGCGACCGAGCAGAACGCGGTGGCCGGCAAGTATCCGCTGGCGCGCGTGCTCTATGTCTACGTCAACAAGGCGCCCAACAAGCCGCTGCCGCCGATGGAGGCCGAGTTCGTGAAGATGATGCTGTCCAGGCCGGGCCAGGAAGTGGTGGTGAAGGACGGCTACATCCCGCTGCCCGCCGCCATCGCCGCGAAGGAGCTGGCGAAGGTTCGATAGCAGGCAATGTCGGACGAAGGGACCCCCGGAATCCGGGGCCTCGTCATAAAGGGTTCCGGTAACAAGACTGCAACAGACAAAGACAGGAGATCAAGGTGAAAAAGCGGTTCAAATACGCGGCGCTCGCGGCGCTGATGGGCGCGGGCATGAGCGGTGCGGCGCTGGCGGATTCCGCCGAAACGCGCGGCGGCATCAAGGTGAAGTCGGACGACGGTCGCTTCGAGGGCACGCTCGGCGGGCGTCTGCATTACGACGCCAACATGGTGGACGAGGACAAGGTTACGGAGAACGTCGCAAACGGCTTCTTCATGCGCCGCGCCTATATCACGCTGGGCGGGCAGCTTTACGGCATCAAGTACCGCCTGGAAACGGACGTCGCCGGCTCGTCCGTGGCCTCAAAGGACATGTGGTTCGGACTGGACGCCCTGGGCGGATTCGTCAAGGCGGGCCACTTCCAGCCGGCCTATGGCATGGAAGCGCTGACCGGCTCCAACGAAGTGCTGTTCATGGAGCGCCCATTCATCAGCAGCAACGGGGTGTTTTCCAGCCGCGAGTATCAGAACGGCGTGGGCTATTCGACGGACTTCGCCGGGGCCGGGACCGTCTTCGTGAACTATTACAGCGGCGGTCCGGCGGCCGACAAGAGCGCGTCCAGTGCCGCGGAAGGCGATGGTATCGCCGCTCGTGTCACATTTGCGCCGGTAATCGGCGATGGGGAGGTGGCCCATGTCGGCGCCAGCCTGGATCGCGTGAATTACGACGCCAAAACGGGGGCGGGGCCGTATATCAAGCCCGGCTATGCGGCCAAGAACGGCCCCACCGCCCTGCTGGTGGACAAGGCGACCTACGACACCCAGACCACCGGAGTGCTGGAACTGGCCGGCGCCGTCGGTCCCTTCTTCGCCCAGGGCGAGTACGCTCGGGCGGAATTCGACGGCGCCAGCGACCAGACGCTGATCTCGTACTACGTGCAGACCAGCTTCTTCGTCACCGGCGAAACCAAACCCTATGACGCCAAGAAGGGCGTGTTCAAATCGCCGAAGCCGGCGGGCGAAATGGGCGCGGTCGAACTCAAGGCGCGCTACGACTACGCCAAGAACGAGGACGGGGCGACGAAACCCGAGGTGGCCACGACCAGCGTGGGCGTCAACTACTACCTGAACCCGAACGTGCGGGTGATGGCGGAGTTCGCCCGCGGCGAAAGCAAGACGACGACGACCGAGGACAGGCCCACGGCCGTCGCGCTCCGTGCCCAGTTGAGCTTCTGAAGTCTCGCCGGAAAGTCCGGCAGCCCGGCGGGAGGACCCCGCCGGGCTCTTTCCAGAGGCGCCCGACCAGTTGGCTGGACGGCGCCTGCGGAAAGAGTGTAGAAACCTCCGCAAACTCGAATTCCGCCCCCGGTCGCCCGAATGAACCAGACCGCCGCACCACCGGCTTCGCCGCGCCTGTCGCCGTCCATCACGGCGAGCCGCGGGCGCTTGCAGTGGCGCCATTTCAAGGACGTTTCCGCCAAGTGGATCGTCGGCGTCGGCGGCCTGAGCGTCCTGGTGGCGCTGCTGCTGATCTTCGTCTATCTGCTGGTCGAGGTCCTGCCGCTGTTCCGCGGCGCGGACGTCCATCCGCGCGCGGCGTACGCGGTGCCGGGCGGTGCCGGGCGGACGCTGTATCTGGCGACGGAGGAACAGTTCGAGGTCGGACTGCGCGTCACCCCGGATGGCGCCGCGACGTTCTTCGACGTCCAGACCGGCGCGGTGCGCGAGACGCTGCCGCTGCCGCTGAACGGCCGTGGCCTGGCGCGCGTGGCGGAGGTTGCGCTCGACAAGGGCTATCTCGCCGCGGCGCTGGACGACGGCTCGGTGCTGCCGTTCAAGCACACGTATGCCGTCACGTACCCCGGCGATCGGCGCCGCATCCAGCCCGCCATCGAGTTCCCGCGCGGCCCGAAGCCGATCGCCTTCATGCCGGAGGCGCCGCGCGCGCTCGCCGTGCGGGACAGCGACGAGCGGCTGTTTCTGGCCGGCGCCGACCGCTCCGGGCGGGTCTACATCAAGACCCTGGAGACGACGGCGTCGCTGTTCGGCGAAAGCTCGACCCGCATTGCCGCGGACCTCGCGTTCACCCCCGCGGTGACGCCGGATTTCCTGCTGGTGGATCCCGGCATCGCCTGGCTGTACACGGTCGACGCCCGCCGCGGCCGCATCGCCCTGCACGAGTTGCGCGGCGGCGAGCCGCCCCTGCTGGTGAGCGACGAAGCGGTCGGCGGCAAGGTCGCGTACGCGGGCTGGCTCGCCGGCGGCATCTCCGTGCTGACCGCCGACGAGCGCGGGCGGGTGGTGCAATGGTTCCCGGCGCGCGACGCGGACGGCAACTGGCAGCTTGCGCGCGTGCGAGAGTTCGAGACCGGCGGGCCGCCGACGGCGCTGGCGGCGGAGCATCGCCGGCGCGGCTTCGCGGTCGGCGACGCGCAAGGGAACGTCGCGCTGCTGCACGCAACCGCGCAGCGCACCGTGCTGGAGGAGCGGCTGCTGGACGGCCCGGTCGAGTTCCTGAGCTTCGACCCGCGCGCCAACGGCCTGCTGGCGCTCGGGCGCGACGGCATGCTGCATGCGTTCCGCGTCGACAACGAGCACCCGGAGGTGTCGTGGTCGTCGCTGTGGGGCCGCGTCTGGTACGAAAGCTACGACACGCCCGACCTCCTGTGGCAGTCTTCCTCCGCGGTCGGCGACTTCGAGCCGAAGTTCTCGCTGACGCCGCTGACGCTCGGCACGCTCAAGGGCGCTTTCTACGCGATGATCTTCGCCGTGCCGCTGGCCGTGCTGGGGGCGATGTTCACCGCCTACTTCATGTCGCCGGCGCTGCGCCAGGTGGTGAAGCCGACGGTCGAGGTGATGCAGGCTCTGCCCACGGTCATCCTCGGCTTTCTCGCCGGCCTCTGGCTCGCGCCCTTCGTCGAGGCGAACCTGCCCGGCATGTTCCTGACCCTGGTCGTGCTGCCGGTGGCGGTGCCGGCGGTCGGCTACCTGTGGCTGCGCATGCCGCCGCGCGTGCGGCGCACCGTCCCGACCGGCTGGGAGGCGGCGCTGCTGATGCCGGTGCTGGTCCTGCTCGGCTGGGCGTGCTTCGCGCTGGCGCAGCCGGCGGAGGCGCTGCTGTTCGGCGGCAACATGCAGTCCTGGCTGGACGAGGAACTGGGCATCGGCTACGACCAGCGCAACTGCCTCGTGGTGGGCATCGCCATGGGCATCGCGGTCATCCCAGGCATCTTCTCGATCGCCGAGGACGCGATCTTCTCCGTGCCCAGGCACCTGTCGCTGGGTTCGCTGGCGCTGGGCGCGACACCCTGGCAGACGCTGGTGGGCGTGGTCCTGCCCACCGCCAGCCCCGGCATCTTCTCCGCGATCATGATCGGCCTGGGCCGCGCGGTGGGCGAGACCATGATCGTGCTGATGGCAACCGGCAACACGCCGGTGATGGACTTCGGCATGTTCTCCGGCATGCGCACGCTGTCGGCCAACGTGGCGGTCGAAATGCCGGAGTCCGAGGTCGGCAGCACGCACGTCCGGCTGCTGTTCCTGGCCGGCCTGGTGCTGTTCCTGCTGACGTTCTTCCTCAACACGCTGGCCGAGGTCGTGCGTCAGCGGCTGCGCGAGAAGTACAGCAACCTATGACCGGCCACCCTGGCGCACAAGACCCGGCGGCGCGCGCCGCCGACCTCACCGCTCGCGACACCGAGTCGGTGCGTGCCTACGTCAAGTCCGGCGCGCCGTACGTCTGGTTCACCGCGGCGGCGATCGCCGCATCGGTCGTCATCGTCGGCGCCTTGCTGCTGCTGATCGCCGTGCGCGGCCTGCCGCACTTCTGGCCGGGCGACGTGGTGGTCGGCGAGTACCGCGAGCCGGGGAAGGACCCGGAGCCGGTCATGGCGGAGATCGTGAGCCGGGAGCCGGTCACGGCCGCGCGCCTGAAGGGCGCGGGCATGCTGGTGGACGAGAGCCGTGCGGTCTACGAGCGCCTGCTGCTCAAGGTGGGCAACCGCGACCTGTATGGCGCCGACTTCCGCTTCGAGCTGGACGCCTGGCTGGAAAACCGCGCCTGGCCGGACGAAGCCGTGGTGTTCGAGCGCGTGGAATGGGGCAACTTCTACGGCACCCTGCTGGCGGTCCGGCAGGGCGGGACGGCGACCGCCGTCGGCGACGCCGCCTGGGGCGCCTGGCGCGGCTTGCAGAGGCGCGCCGATGCGCTGCGCGACGACATCCACGAGCTGGAGCGCGACGAGATCGGCGCCGTCAACTTCGCGCTGGAGCGGCTGCGCCTGGCCGAGCGGCGCCTCCAGCTCGCCGGGCGGACGCCGGAATCGCATCCCCAGGACTACGCCGCGCTGGCCGGGGAGCGCGGGGCGCTGGACGCGCGCTATGCCGCCCTGCAGGAGCGGCTGACGAAGCTGTACGACGAAATCGGGCGCGACAGCGTGGTCGTGCGCAGCGTGGACGGGCAGGAGGTCGAGATCCCGCTGGCGAAGATCGTGCGCGGCTACCGCCCCAACGCGATGGGGCCCGGCGCCAAGCTCGCGTTCTACTTCGCCAAGCTGTGGGAGTTCGTGTCCGACGAGCCGCGCGAGGCCAACACCGAGGGTGGCATCTTCCCGGCGATCTTCGGCACCGTGCTGATGGTGCTCATCATGTCGGTGATCGTGACGCCGTTCGGCGTCGTGGCCGCCGTATATCTGCGGGAGTACGCGCGCCAGGGCCTGGCGACGCGCGTGATCCGCATCGCGGTCAACAACCTCGCCGGCGTGCCGTCGATCGTGTTCGGCATGTTCGGTCTGGGCTTCTTCGTCTACTTCGTCGGCGGCGGCATCGACCGGCTGTTCTACCCGGAGGCGCTGCCGGGGCCGACCTTCGGCACCGGCGGCATCCTGTGGGCCTCGCTGACGCTGGCGCTGCTGACGCTGCCGGTGGTGATCGTCGCCACCGAGGAGGGCCTGGCGCGCATCCCGCGCGCGCTGCGCGAGGCCTCGCTGGCGCTGGGCGCGACCAAGGCCGAGACGCTGTGGCGCGTGGTGCTGCCGATGGCGAGCCCGGCCATGATGACCGGCCTGATCCTGGCGGTGGCGCGCGCGGCCGGCGAGGTGGCGCCGCTGATGCTGGTGGGCGTGGTCAAGCTCGCGCCCTCGCTGGCGTTGGACGGCAACGCGCCGTTCCTGCACCTGGACCGCAAGTTCATGCACCTGGGCTTCCACATCTACGACGTCGGGTTCCAGAGCCCCAACGTCGAGGCGGCGCGGCCGCTGGTGTACGCCACGGCGCTGCTGCTGGTGGCGGTTATCGTCGTGCTGAATCTCGCCGCGGTGCGCATCCGCAACCGCTTGCGCGAGCGCTACAAGACCCTGGAACATTGAAATGGCGCCGGAGCTAATGAACTTGGAAGCCAAACCCATGCCCGATCCGCAGCAGCAGCGGCCGCCGGCGGCGCGCCGGGTGGAACTGGACGCCCTGGGCCGCGAGCGGGCGCGCAGCCGCATCGAAGCGGAAACCATCGCCATCGAAGTCGAGCGCCTCAACCTCCACTACGGCGAGAAGCGCGCGCTGCGCGAGATTTCGCTGCGCGTCCCGCAGAAGAAAGTCACGGCGTTCATCGGCCCCAGCGGCTGCGGCAAGTCGACGCTGCTGCGCTGTTTCAACCGCATGAACGACCTGATCGACGGCTGCCGCGTCGAAGGGGAGATCCGCCTCGACGGCAAGAACATCTTCGACCGCGACGTCGACGTGGCGCTGCTGCGGCGCCGCGTCGGCATGGTGTTCCAGAAACCCAACCCGTTCCCCAAGAGCATCTACGAGAACGTCGCCTACGGGCTGCGCCTGGCCGGCATCAGCCGCAAGCGCGTGCTGGACGAGACGGTGGAGTGGGCGCTGCGGGGTGCCGCATTGTGGGACGAGGTCAAGGACCGCCTGGACGACTCCGCGCTGGGCCTGTCCGGCGGCCAGCAGCAGCGCCTGGTGATCGCGCGCGCCATCGCGGTGCAGCCGGAG
>JACPFV010000027.1 GCA_016182805.1 Gammaproteobacteria bacterium | reverse complement strand
CCGCTGAGCGCCCGGCCGCGCGCCATGCGCCGCGCGCCGGAAATGATTTCCCCTATAAGAAGTGTCGGCCCGATCTTCAGGGTCCGGGCTTGTTCAACCCGGGATCAGATCGCGGCTGCGCGCGATCTATCCCTATTCGTTAGAGCGCGGTTGCGAGATCATTGAGCACCATTGCCCAATCATCAGCCGAGACCTCGACGGGCACAAACACGGTTGTTCCGGGGATGTTCATCGCGGCCGAAACGCTCGCCGCCGAGCTCTTCAGTAGAACGGGCCATCTCTTCTTAGCCTCGTCCATGTGCACTTGGCGTGAGGGGGTGCCGAGCGGATGAATTCGAAAAGGTAACCGCCAGGATTCCGGCCAAATATCTGAGACCACCTTCTCCGGATCCGGCGCCGAGTAGACGAGGAACGGAGTAGTAAATGAATGTGTTTCGTTGCAATAGAGCAGGCCAAGAGAGCCAACTTTCATGCGCTTCGATTTCGTAGCGCGTGCCTTCATGTCAGTGGGCGATGTCTCAGCAACGGCCCACATGCGGGCGCCAATACCGGCCCAAATATTCGTGACGTTCTTCGATGCGAAGCAGAACAGTTCCATCTTTTCTCCGCGCTCTAACGCTAATTAGACGGCACGATATTGCATATACAGCTATATCCTTCCCGCATCACCATCTACTCCTGCTCACTTTTGTCCTCCAGATATATATGGATGTAGATGCTACGCCACGATCCGCGATTCGAGGCCGAGGGCGTGGGCAAGTGCAAGCGGGACTTGCCAGAGTTTGCGGTCCGGATGCCACCAGCCGCCAGATGATTTCACGGTCTCGCGAAGCTGGACCTCGGAAAGACCGATCCGGACGAACACGGGTTCGTCAGGGTTGCGCTTCGATGGCAGCGTAGGCGCCCACGGCAGTTCCTCCTCGACGAGTTCGACGGTTTTGATCCGGATGTTTCGGGCGGCGTCGTAGCGGTATCGGACGGCGAGCAGCCGATCGCCGTACTTCTGGGAAAGCTTCTTGGTGCCGTTCTGGCCGGGGCGCAGGGTGAGGCGCGTTTTCAGTTGTGCGGCGGGTGCAATCGCACGGGCCTTGTGGTCGGCGCTGGATTCCAGTGGACGCAAGTCCGTCTGCGGGTTCATCCGTCTCCCCCTTGTTGTTGTTGCGTGCCGCCGCTGTGCGTCTCCGGCGATTTCGGCGGCCCTGGGCAAGGTTAGCCCGAGTGCAGGCAAATGAACAATGCCGCACCGGACGTGCAACATTCTTCGCCCAAAAACGAATCGGGGCGCCTGTGCGCCCCGATCCGGTCCTGCCTATGCTTCGGTTACGGCTACGACGCCATCTGGCGCAGCATGTAGTGCAGCACGCCGCCGTTCTCGTAGTACTCCCACTCCTTCGGCGTGTTGATGCGCACCTTGGCCTTGAAGCTGACGGTCTTGCCGTCCTTCTTCCTGGCGTTGACGGTGACGTCCGTCGCGCCTTTCTTGAGGCCTTCGATGTCGAACACTTCCGTGCCGTCGAGGCCCAGGCTGGCGGCGCTCTGGCCGGCGTGGAAGTTCAGCGGCAGCACGCCCATGCCGACGAGGTTGGCGCGGTGGATGCGCTCGAAGGACTCGGTGATGACGGCCTTCACGCCGAGCAGGATCGTGCCCTTCGCGGCCCAGTCGCGACTGGAGCCGGTGCCGTATTCCTTGCCGCCGAGCACGACCAGCGGGAGGCCTTCCTTCCGGTACTTCATGGCGACGTCGTAGATCGCCTCGACCGGGCCTTCGCCGCCGTTCAGGTGCTTGGACACGCCGCCCTCGACGCCGGGGGTCATGGCGTTCTTGATGCGCGTGTTGGCGAAGGTGCCGCGCATCATGACTTCATGGTTGCCGCGGCGCGAGCCGAAGCTGTTGAAGTCGGCGCGCTGCACGCCGTGCTCCATCAGGTACTTGCCGGCGGGGCCGTCCTTCTTGATGTCGCCGGCGGGGCTGATGTGGTCGGTGGTGATGGAGTCGCCCAGCACCGCCAGGCAGCGCGCGCCCTTGATCGCGGGGATGCCCGGCGGGGTCTTGGTGATGCCGACGAAGTACGGCGGGTTCTGCACGTAGGTGCTCTTCGCATCCCAGGTGTAGGTCTCGGACTTCGTCACCTTGATGCCCTGCCAGCGCGCGTCGCCCTTGAGCACGTCGCCGTAGCTCTTCTTGAACAGCTCCGGCGTGACGGCCTTGGCGACGGCGGCCTGGATCTCGGCGTTGCTCGGCCAGATGTCCTTGAGGAAGACGTCCTTGCCTTGATTGCCCTTGCCGATCGGCTCCTTGGTGAGGTCGATGTCGGTGCTGCCGGCAATCGCGAATGCGACGACCAGCGGCGGCGAGGCGAGGTAGTTCATGCGCACGTCCTGGTGGACGCGGCCTTCGAAGTTGCGGTTGCCGGACAGCACGGCGGACACGGACAGCTTGTTGTCCTGGATCGCCTTGCCGATCGGCTCGTTCAACGGACCGGAATTGCCGATGCAGGTGGTGCAGCCGTAGGCGGCGACGTGGAAGCCGAGGTATTCCAGGTCCTCGATCAGGCCGGCCTTGGCGAGATACTCGGTGACGGCCTTGGAGCCGGGGGCGAGCGAGGTCTTGACCCAGGGCTGCGCCTTCAGGCCGAGCGCGCGCGCCTTGCGCGCGAGCAGGCCGGCGCCGATCAGCACGGACGGGTTCGAGGTGTTCGTGCACGACGTGATGGCGGCGATCACGACGGCGCCGTCCTTCAGCTCGAAGGTGTTGCCGCCGTCCGTGACCTTGGCCGGGCCGGCGGACGGGCGCATCTTCTGCTCGGCCTCGAAGGCCTTCTTGAAGTTGGCCTTGACGTCGGACAGCAGCACGCGGTCCTGCGGGCGCTTGGGGCCGGCGAGGCTGGGCTTGATGGAGCCGAGGTCCAGGTGCAGCGCGTCGCTGTACTCGGCTTCCGGCGTGTCGGCGGTCCACCACATGCCCTGGGCCTGCGCGTAGGCCTTGACGACGGCGATCTGCTCGTCGCTGCGGCCGGTCAGGCGCAGGTAGTTCAGGGTTTCCTCGTCGATCGGGAAGATGCCGCAGGTCGCGCCGTACTCGGGCGCCATGTTGGCGATGGTGTTGCGGTCGGAAGCGGAAAGGGTGCCGACGCCGGGGCCGAAGAACTCGACGAACTTCTCGACCACGCCGCGCTTGCGCAGCATCTCGGTGACGGTCAGCACGAGGTCGGTGGCGGTCGCGCCTTCGGCCAGCTTGCCGGTCAGGCGCACGCCGATGACTTCGGGGATCAGCATGGACGAGGGCTGGCCGAGCATCGCGGCCTCGGCCTCGATGCCGCCCACGCCCCAGCCGAGCACGCCGATGCCGTTGACCATGGTGGTGTGGCTGTCGGTGCCGAAGCAGCTATCCGGGTACAGCGTGCCGTCCTTCTCGAACACGACGCGCGCGAGGTATTCGATGTTGACCTGGTGGACGATGCCGGTGTCGGGCGGCACCGCCTTGAAGTTCTTGAGCGCCTCCTGGCCCCAGCGCAGGAAGGTGTAGCGCTCTTCGTTGCGCTGGAATTCGATCTTGGCGTTGAGGTCCAGCGCGTCCTTGCTGCCGTAGTGGTCGATCATCACCGAGTGGTCGATGACCAGTTCCACCGGGCACAGCGGGTTGATCTTGGCCGGGTTGCCGCCGAGCGTCTTCATGGCGTCGCGCATGGCGGCGAGGTCCACCACGCAGGGCACGCCGGTGAAGTCCTGCAGGATCACGCGCGCCGGCGTGAAGGCGATGTCCTTCTGCGGCAGCTTCTTCAGGTCCGCGCCGGCCATCGCCTCGATGTCGCCCTTGGTGATGTTCTCGCCGTCCTCGTGCCGGAGCAGGTTTTCCAGCAGGATCTTGTACGAGTACGGCAGGCGGGCCAGGGTGAACTTCGGCTCAAGAGCCTTGAGGCTGAAGTAACTGTATGACTTTGAACCGACTTTGAGCGTGGACTTGGCCTTGAAGCTGTCCGACATGGCTTTTCTCCGGGAGCGGTTATGGACTGGCTGGGGGGGCAGCGCCGCAAGGGGGTTGGGCGGGGCGCGAGAGTATAGCGGATGGCCCCGCTCGCCTCTATGCAAGACAACCGGTAGTCTTAGCCGCTCGAGGCCGGCGGCGCGGACGGGAAGGCGGTCCGCCGGAATGGGGGGAGCATGGATTCCAGCATCGCGGGGAGGGTTCTTCGCGCGTCGGCGCTGGCGGCCGTTGCCGTGCTGTCGGCGGGCGCCGCCCTTGCGTTCCGCGACGACGCGTCGCCCGCGCCGCAGCTCGACCTGACCGCGGCCGAACGCGAATGGCTGGCGGCGCATCCGGCGGTTCGCCTCGGCATCGAGCCGGAATGGGCGCCGATCGAGTTCCTCGACGAGCAGGGCCGCTACAGCGGCATGATCGCGGACTACGTCGCGCTGCTGGGCGGGCGGATCGGCCTGCGCATGGAGCCGGCGCACCGCGCGACCTGGCCGGAAACGCTGGAGGCGGCGCGCGCCCGCGAGATCGACGTGTTCGGCGACGTCGGCAAGACGCCGGAGCGCGAGACCTTCCTGATCTTTACGCCCAGCTACATGACCTTCACCTCGGTGATCGTCACGCGCGACGACGCGCCCAAGATCGCCGGCTGGGAAGGGCTCTACGGGCAGACCGTGGCGATGCCGGACGGGCACGTCGAGACCGGCGTGCTGCAACAGAAGCATCCGCAGGTCCGCGTGCTGCCGATGCCCACGGTCGGGGAGGCGCTGCAGGCCGTGGCCACCGGCCGCGCCGTCGGCACCGCCAGCAACCTCGCGGTGGTCAACTACGAGATCAAGCAGCGCGGGCTTTCCAACCTGCGCATCGCCGCGCGCAACCCGGACTCGGAGCAGCGGGTCTACTTCGCGGTGCGCAGCGACTGGCCGGAGCTTGCCGGCATCCTGGCCAAGGGCCTGGCGTCGATCGCGCCCGACGAGCACCGCCGGATCCAGGACCGCTGGTACAGCGTCGAGTTCAAGAGCGGGCTGGACCCGCGCAAGGTCGGCGTGGCCGCGGTCGAGGCGGCGGCGGCGGTCGCGGTCGTGCTGGCGGCGATCGTGTGGTGGATCCGCCGGCTGCGGCGCGAGATCGCCTACCGGCGGCTGATCGAGGAGCGCCTGCGCGAGACCGAGCGGCGCATCAAGCAGGCGCACGACCGCCTGCGCGACATCACCGACACCATCCCCGGCGCGGTCTACCAGCTCGGCATGGACCCCGATGGCGGCATGAAGCTCAACTTCATCTCCGGCCAGATGATCCAGAGCCAGAGCTACGACATCGAGGAGATGGTGCGGGACCCGTCCAAGCTGTTCAGCCGCGTGCTGCCGGAGGACAAGCCGGGCCTGATGGCGGCGATCGCGGAAACCGCCAAGACCCTCAAGCCGTTCTCCTACGAGTACCGCGTGCGGCTGCCCGACGGCCATGTGCGCTGGATCCGCGCGGAAGCCGTCGCACGGCGCGATCCCGACGGCAGCGGCACCGGCACCGGCTATCTGTCGGACGTCACCGAGCGCAAGCGCATCGAGCAGGAACTGGCCGTCGCCACCGAGCAGGCGCGCTCGGCGAGCAAGGCCAAGAGCGACTTCCTGGCCAACATGAGCCACGAGATCCGCACGCCGATGAACGCCATCATCGGCCTCACGCACCTGGCCCTGGCCACCGGCCTCAACCCGCGCCAGCACGACTACCTGAGCAAGATTTCCGGCGCCGCGCACACGCTGCTGCGCATCATCAACGACGTGCTGGACATCTCCAAGATCGAGGCCGGCAAGCTGGCCCTGGAGGAAATCCGCTTCGACCTGCGGCGCGTGCTGGAGGAGCTGCGGCAGCTCGTGTCGGTGAAGGCCGCGGAGAAGCGCCTGGCGCTGGAGCTGAGCGTGGCGGCCGACGTGCCCACCGGCCTGGTCGGCGACCCGCTGCGCCTGCACCAGGTGCTGCTCAACCTTGCGGGCAACGCGGTGAAGTTCACCGGCGAGGGCGGGGTGCGCATTGCGGTGACGCGCGGCGGCGTGCGCGAGGGCCGCGTGCTGCTGCGCTTCGCGGTGGCCGACACCGGCATCGGCCTCACGCGCGAGCAGCAGGACCGGCTGTTCCAGACGTTCTCGCAGGCCGACAGCTCGACCACGCGCCGCTACGGCGGCACCGGCCTGGGCCTGTCCATCTGCAAGCAGCTTGTGGCATTGATGGGCGGCGAGATCGGCGTGGACAGCGAGACGGGCCGCGGCAGCACTTTCCACTTCACCGTCCCGTTCGCGCCGGCCGAGGAAGCGTCGGAGGAGGCGCCGCGCCAGCCGCTGCCCAAGGGCCGCCAGTACGCCAACCTGCGCGGCGCGCGCGTGCTGGTGGTGGACGACAACCTGACCAACCGGCAGATCACGCGCGAGCTGCTGGAGGCGCAGGGCGTGATCGTGACCATCGCCGACGACGGCCGCGAGGCGGTGGAGTCCGTGCGCCGCCAGGCCTTCGACGTGGTGCTGATGGACGTGCAGATGCCGGTGATGGACGGCCTGGAGGCGACCAAGGCGATCCGCGCGCTGGCGCATACCGAGCGCCTGCCGATCATCGCCATGACCGCCAGCGTGCTGCGCGGCGACCGCGAGCGCTGCTACGAGGCCGGCATGGACGACTACGTCGCCAAGCCGATCATGGTGGAGCACCTGCTCGGCACGCTGGCGCGCTGGATCAAGCAGCAGCCCGCGGTCGCGCCGTTGCCGGCGGCGGCCGAGGCCGATCCCGCGCCGGCCGGATCCGCGCCGGCGGAGGGGCGCGCGCTGCCGGAGCTGATGGACGCGCTCGACGCGCGGCTGGCCGACTGCGATGCCGCCGCCGCCGACGCCTTCGCCGCCCTGCGCGACGCGCTCAACGGCGGCGCGCATCACGGCACGGTCGCGGCGCTGGGGCAGGCGATCGCGGACTACGATTTCGACGCCGCCCGCGCGCGCCTGACGCTGCTCAAGACCGCGCTCGCCGCGACGGCCGCATGACCAACGGGGGAGCGATGGCGCAGGAGGAGCTGCCGAAGGCGACCATCCTGGTGGTGGACGACACGCCGGGCAACATCGACGTGCTGCACGGCATCCTGCGCGGCGACTACCTGGTGCGCGCCGCCACCACCGGCGAGAAGGCGCTGGCGCTGGCCAAGGCGCAACCACACCCGGACCTGATCCTGCTGGACGTGATGATGCCGGGCATGGACGGCTACGAAGTCGGGCGCCGCCTCAAAGCCGACTTCGAGACCGGCGGCATCCCGGTGATCTTCGTCACCGCGATGAACGAGATCGAGAACGAGGCGCGCGGCTTCGAGCTGGGCGCGGTCGACTACATCACCAAACCGGTCAATCCCGCCATCGTGCGCGCCCGCGTGCGCGCGCAGCTCGCGCTGTACAACCAGAAGCGCCACCTCGCCGAGCTGGTGCGCCAGCGCACGCGCGAGCTGGAGGAGACGCGGTTGCAGATCATCCGCCGCCTGGGCCGCGCCGCCGAGTTCACGGACGACGACACCGGCTACCACGTGATCCGCATGAGCCACTACGCGCGCCTGCTGGCGCTGGCCGACGGCTGGCCGGAGTACCGCGCGGACCTGCTGTTCTCCGCCGCGCCGATGCACGACGTGGGCAAGATCGGCATCCCCGACCAGATTCTGCAAAAGCCCGGCCCGCTGACGCCGGAGGAATGGGCGATCGTGCGCCGCCACCCGGCGATCGGCGCCGGCATCATCGGCCGCCACGGCAACGAGCTGCTGGAGATGGCGCGCGTGATCGCGCTCACGCATCACGAGAAATGGGACGGCAGCGGCTATCCGCGCGGACTTTCCGGCGAGCGGATTCCGCCGGTCGGGCGCGTCGTCGCCATCGCCGACGTGTTCGACGCGCTGACCAGCCAGCGCCCGTACAAGCCGGCGTGGCCGGTCGAGGAAGCGGTGGATTACCTCAAGCGCGAGTCCGGCCGGCACTTCGATCCGCAGCTGGTGCCCAAATTCCTGCAACTGCTGCCGCAGGTGCGCACGATCATGGCCGAGTACGCCCAGATCGGCGGCTGGCGGCCGGCCGAAGAAGCCGATCAGGAAGCGGCGGAGTCCGCGCTCTCGATCTCGCCCGCGCCCAGGCACTCGTCGGCGGTGTAGAGCGCCGCGAACTGCCCGGCGACGACCGCGCGCTGCGGCCGCTCGAACTCCACCCGCACGCGGCCGTCGTCCAGCACGTTCGCGCGGCAGTCCTGCAATGCCTGCCGGTGGCGGATGCGCGCCAGCAGCGGGGCCGGCAGCGGCTCCGGCCGGCGGATCCAGTGGAACGGCGCGGCAGTCAGCGCGCGCGACATCAGCCGCGGATGGTTCGTGTCCTGCGCCACGATCAGCGCGTTGCGCGCGGCGTCCTTGGCCACCACGTACCACGGCGCCTCGCGCGCGCCGCGCCGCCCGCCGACGTGCAGGCCGCGGCGCTGGCCCAGCGTGTAGTAACTCAGGCCCTGATGCTCGCCCAGCGCACGGCCGGCGTCGTCCTCGATCGGGCCGGGGCTGGGCTTGAGGTAGTGCGACAGGAAGTCCTGGAACGGCCGCTCGCCGATGAAGCAGATGCCGGTGGAGTCGCGGCGGTCGTGGTTGGGCAGGCCGGCGCGCTGGGCGATCTCGCGCACCTGGCTCTTGAGCAGATGGCCGACCGGGAACAGCACGCGCTCCAGCATGGCGCGCTCGACCGTGGCCAGGAAATAGGTCTGGTCCTTGTTTTCGTCGGCGGCGCGCAGCAGGCGCGGGCCGTCCGGCGCCTGCGCGATGCGCGCGTAGTGGCCGGTGGCGACGTAGTCCGCGCCCAGGCGCAGCGCGTACTCGCGGAACGGCTGGAACTTGACCTCGCGGTTGCACAGCACGTCGGGGTTGGGCGTCTTGCCGGCGCGGTAGGCGGCGAGGAACCGCTCGAACACGCGCTCGCGGTACTCGCGCGAGAAGTCCACGCGGTGCAGCGGGATGCCCAGCTCGTCGCACACCTTGCGCGCGTCCTGGAAATCCTCCGCCGCGGTGCAGTAGCCCAGCTCGTCCTCGGTCCAGTTGACCATGAACAGGCCGGACACGCGGTAGCCCCGCTCCTTGAGCAGGTACGCGGAGACGGAGGAATCCACGCCGCCGGACAGGCCGACGACGACGTGGGCGCCTTGCTCCGGGAGCCGGGAGTCGGGGATCGGGAATCGCGAGGACACGTGCGGAGAGCCGGGGCGGCTCAGAGGTTCAGATGGGCGAGCATGTCCAGCGGATAGCGCCGGCCGGCGAGGTAGTCGTCCACGCAGCGCAGCACCATCGGGCTGCGGTGGCGCGCGGGGCAGGCGGCGATGTCGGCGCGGCTCATCCAGACCGCGCGCTCGATGCCCTTGTCCAGCGGCCGCTGCGCGTCGTGGCGCAGCGGCCTGGCGACGAACGCCAGGCGCAGGAAGCAGTAGGTCAGATCGTCCGGCCTGTACTCGTAGACGCCCAGCAGATGCGTGGGCTGGACGTGCCAGCCGGTCTCCTCCAGCGCCTCGCGCACCGCGCCCTGGGCGAAGCTTTCGCCGTCCTCCCAGTGGCCGGCCGGCTGGTTGAGCACCAGTTGCCCGCCGACGCGCTCTTCGACCAGCAGGAAGCGGCCGTCCTGCTCGACCACGACGGCAACCGTTACGTGCGTGTCTCGGCTCATCGATGCGACCCGTTTGCGGCGCGGCGGGATTTCTTCAACTCAGCTTGCCGCTGCGCCGGATGTGGTAGTACCCCCGCGTGTCGGGCTGGCCGACGGCGCGGATCAGTTCCTGGACTTGTGCCTCCGCGGAGGGCCTGGCTTTGAACTGCATGTGCAGCTCGTAGTTCCCGTCGGCGGCGAGCTTGGCGTCCCCCGACAGTTCGAGCGGGCCGGACGGGCTGGAGAGCTGCGCGACGATGTCGCTCCCTTTGGTCTCCACCTCGGCGCGGAAATCGCCCAGCGCCACCGGGTCGCGCGCGAGCGTCCACGCCAGGCCGGCCACGTCCAGCGTGCCGGCGGCGGCGACCGGGCGGCCGCCGTCGAGCTTGAGGCTGCGTACTTGCAGCCGCGCCCGCGCCTCGATCGGCACGTAGGCGACGCCGGCGGCCGCCATGAGGTTGCCGATCGCCGTCACCGCCTGCATGTCCTGTACGCGCAGGCCGCCGCCGAGCGACCAGGACAGCACGCCTTCCACCAGCGTGCCTTCGCCTTCGCCCTTGAGGCGCACGCCCAGGCGCAGCAACGCCAGGTGCGAGGGCAGCAGCTCCCACTCCAGGTTCTGCGCGACCGCGCGCCCCTTGACCGTCAGCGCCGCGATGCGGCCGTGCGCCAGCGTGCCGTGCAGCCCGTACGGCTGGACCTGCGACTGCGGCTGTGCCGGGCGCAGCCAGGCGTGCAGGTAAGCCACCGGCGCGTGCGCAATGGCGGTTCCGAGGAACACCGCGAGCGCCAGGATCGCCCAGTGCCGCCGCTTCATGGCCGCACCAGCGTCAGCCGCGCGTCGACCAGGCCGGGGCCGGACTCGCGCTCGATGTCGGCGCTCTCGATGCGCAGGCCGTAGCGCGCTTGCAGGTCCTGCATCCAGCGCACCAGCGCGTCGAAGGAGACGTCCTCCAGCCAGACGCGTACCTGCTTGTCGCCCTCCGGCTGGATCCGCGACGGCGCCTTGCCGAGCTGCGACGACTTGCCGGCCTGGTCGACCGCGGCCAGCAGCGACAGGTTGCGGCCGGCGCTCGCGGCGCCGCCCTGGCGGCGCGACTTTTCCACCTCCGCGCCGATCTGCTCCAGGCGCTGCGCCAGTTGCCGGGCGTCGGCCAGCGCGCGCTCGCGCCGCACCCGCGTGTCGGCCAGCGACTGCCACACGCCGAAATACAGCACGATGACCGCGGCCAGCGGGCCGCCGACGGACAGGATGCGCCGCTCGCGCGGGGCCAGCGCGTTCCACCAACTGCGGAAGCGTTCGAGATAACTGTTCATGCGCGGCTGAGCTTGAGTCGGATCTGCACGCCCTCGCTGCCGGCGTTGGCGCTCTGCACTTCGAGCGCAAGGTCGTGGCGCCCGGCGAACCAGCCGCGCAGGCTTTCCAGCGCCTGCAAGTCGGAGCCGGTCAGGCTCAGGAACAGGGCGCCGTCACGGAACTGCGCCGATTGCAGCGTGAGTCCGGGGTTGGCGGTGAGCGCGCGCGCCGCGCCTTCGAGCAGGGGCAGCGGACCGCCGGCCTGCGCGCCGCCCTTGAGCGCGGCGTACTGGCGCTCGGCCTGCGCGGCGAGGTCGACGATCTTGGTTTCGGCGGGGAACAGCGATTGGAAGCGCTGCACGTTGCGCTGTTCCTGCGCGCGCAGCTCCTGGCCCAGGCGCATCGCCGCCAGGCCTTCGCCGACCAGGGCAAACAGCACCCACACGGCGGCGGTCGCGGCCGCCGCGCGCCAGGGCAGCCACAGCTTGTTCAGGTCCTCGCGCTGCGAATAGGCGCCTTGCAGCAGGTTGATCGAGCGTTCCGGCGCCCACTGCTGGAGCAGCGTCTCGAACACGTCGCCCTGCGCGGGCAGCAGCTCGGACTGGCGGTTCAGGCGCGTGAAGTCGGCGGCGAAGTCGCGCGGCAGCACGATGCGCAGGCCGAAGCGCCCGTCCGGGTCGGAAAGCTGCAAGTACGACTCCAGGTCCTCCGGCGCGCAGGCGAAGCCGCCGAACGGCCCGGTGCGCACGGTGCTGAGGTTGTCCTCGGCCAGCATGCCCCAGCGGTGGTTGTCGTCCCAGGGCAGGCACAGCGTTTCCGGGACCAGGGCGTCGGGCCGCAGGCCGCTCTCGCGGAACAGTTGCAGCCACTCGTCCATGCGCGTGCGCGCGACCACCGCCACCGGGTGGCTGCCGTTGGCCTGGCGCGGCCCGAGCGCGAAGTGCAGCGTGTCCACGTCCTCCGCGAGCTGTTCCTCCAGCGCGTACGGCGCGGCTTGCAGGACCTTCTGTGCCTGGCGCGCGGCGACGGTTACGGACGTCAGGCGCACGTCCATGCCCGGCACGAACACGACCAGGCGCCGGCCGGCGGCGAGCGCGAGCGCCTGCTCCAGGGTGGCGGAGACGGCGCGCGTCGCCGGCCCCGGCGCGCCGGCGGCGAGCGCGTAGGTGACGGCGGCCTCCGGCGTGTTGCCGCGCAGGCGGAGATAAAGGGTTTCGCGCACTTGTTATTCGTCGGTGCCGTGGTCGAGGACCACGGGGCTGCCCTGATCGGGTCGATAAATCGAACTGTATAGCGCCACACGCCCGCTGCCAACAACGATTTCGCCGCGCAGCTGGAAATAGCGGCTCGATACGGAAATCATGTTGGGGTCGAGGTCGGCGCCGAACACTCCGTCCTGGATCGGAGTCTGCTTGTCCTCGGCCGGTTCCTCCTTCTGCGATCCCACGAACGCGCTCAGCTTGGCCTCGTCCGGCTGCGCCGACAGCGCGCGCAGCAGCTCCGGGCTGGCGGTGTTGACGTTGACCGGCGTGATTTCCGGCAGCGCGCAGACGTACGGCCGCAGCACGGCGTACAGCTCCTTGCTCATGCCGCGGACCGCCAGCAGCTCGCTGACGCTGGCGAACGGCCGGTTGGCGGCGCGATACGGCGGGTCCAGGTTGAGATAGTCGGTGTCCTCCGCGCCGGGGCCTTCCTTCGATCCGGGCAGGTCGTCGCGGTCCATCCAGTCGCGGATCGCGCCGATCAGGACGTTGGGGTCCTGGATCTCGACTTCCTTCTCCTGCGCCAGCTCCAGCAGCAGGCGGCGGAACTGGTCCACGTAGGGCTGCGGGTTCTGCGCGCCGAGGTTGTTGAGGTTGAAGCGCCCCTGCAGGTCGACCACGCCGCCGCGCGCAAAGCCCTCGTCCAGCGGCAGGTGGTCCACCGGCTGCGCCCAGTCCTCGCCGAGGTGATCGACTTGGTTGTCCGCGCGGTCGCGCTGCAGGATGCTCTTGACCCAGGATTCGAGGCCGTACGCCACCCACCAGGCCTTCTCGGTGTCTTGCAGCAGCGCGGTACGCCGGATGGCGACGTGCGCGGAACTCAGGATGGTGGCTGCCGCGATGCTGGCCAGGGCCACCACCAGGATGGCCGTAATCAGGGCGACGCCGGACTGATCCTTCCTCATGGCGGCCGCTGCTCCAGGCCGATCCGGAACAACAGCACCAGCTCGCCCCAGTCCTCGGTCTTGAGGTTCAGCTCGATCGCCAGCGGCGGCGCCGACGCGGCGTTGCGGCCGGTCTGCGCTTCCGGCGGCCAGCTCGTCTGCCATTCGCGCTGGGCGTCGAGGAAGCGCCAGCTCGCCTCCTGCACGCGGTCCAGCAGCACGGTTTCCACCGGCTGCGAGTCCTGCGCGCGGTCCAGTACGCGCCAGCTCGCGCGGATCAGCTTCTTTTCCTCCAGGCGGTACGACAGGCGCTCCAGCGAGGAGCGCGGCAGGGCCAGCGGATTGCGCCAGCCGCCGCGCGTGACTTCCAGGTAGCCGTCCTGTGTCAGCAGCACTGCCGGCTGCGTCTCGCCGTAGCCGTCGCGCACCGGGCGGTTGCGCACCTGCTGCAAGTCGCCGCGCAGTCGCGTGTAGGCCTTCTGGTACTCGCCGGTGCGGCGCAGGGCCTGTTCCACGGCGTCGCGCGTGCGCAGCACGCTGGACAGGCCGCCGTACGCCATCACCGACAGCACCGAAAAGATCGCCAGCACGACGACCAGCTCGAGCAGCGTGAAGCCGCGGGCGCGCGTCATTCGCCCTGCCGCCCGGTCGAGGCGATGAAGGCCGACAGCGCCGCCGCCTCGGCCTTGCCGTCCGGCGCCAGCACGCGGATGTTGACGCGCCGCACCTCCGGGTCCGGCGTCTCGATCACCGCCGCCTCCCAGCGCCACTCGGCGCCGGCCGTCTCGACGGTGCCGTCGCTGCGGCCGATCTTGGGCCACTCCGGTTCCAGCTCGATCTCGGTCAACCGGTTGTGCGCCACCCACAGCGCCACGGTCTTCTGGCGCAGGTGCGCGGCGTTGTCGGCGTAGCGCGCCATGCCGGACAGGATCGCCGCCATCGCGATGGCGAGGATCGCGACCGCGGCCAGGATTTCGATCAGGGTGAAGCCGCGCGCCGGTCTCATGCCGGCTCTTCGCGGCGTTCGAGCTTCATGCGGCCCAGCGCGTCGGATTCGACGCGGTAGTAGGGGCGGTGGCCGCGCGCGCGCACGTCGACCGAGAACACCGTGGTCTCGCCGCTGGACAGGAGGAAGACCTGCGGCTTGGCCTCGTGCTGCGCGTCGCCGCGCTCCGCCGGCGGCACCGCGCGGCCGTCCACGCGCAGTTCCAGGTAGAACGGCTCGGTCACGCTGCGGTCGCGGAACAGGCTGTCGCCCTCGTACGGGACCCACTTGCCGTGCGGATCGAGGCCGAGGAAGCCGTAGCCGTCCTCGCGCAGCTGCAAGCCGAGTTCCAGGCCCTGGACGTCGGCTTCCTCGGCGGCCAGCGCGAGCAGCTGGTGCAGCCGGCGCGCCTCGACGTCTAGCTTGTCGTCCAGCGCGCGGTCGCCGATGGACAGCACGGCGAAGCTGGCGATGATGCCGACGATGAGGACGACGACCATGATCTCAAGCAGGGTGAACCCTGCTTGAGATCGGGGGCGGGGAACGGGGGACTGGGGTCGGGGAAGTCGCAATCGGAATCGTGCTGTGCGGCGTCAGCCTTCCAGGTTCCAGTTGCCGACGTCGCCATCGGAGCCTTCGCCGCCGGGGCGGTTGTCGGCGCCGTAGCTGAAGATGTCCACTTCGCCCTTCACGCCGGGGCTGAGGTACTGGTACGGGTTGCCCCAGGGGTCCTTGGGCAGGCGCTCGATGTAGCCGCCGGCCTTCCAGTTCTTGGCGGGCGGCTCGCCGCTGGGCGGCTGCACCAGGGCTTCGAGACCCTGCTGGGTGCTCGGGTAATAGAAGTTATCGAGTTTGTAAAGCTTGAGGGCCCCCTCCAGGGCACTGATATCCTGCTTGGCCTTGGCGATGCGCGCGTCGTCCGTGCGGCCGACGATGCGCGGCACCACCAGCGCGGCCAGCAGGCCGAGGATCACGACGACCACCATCACTTCGATCAGGGTGAAACCCGCGTCGCGGCGGCCGGAACGGCTTGTCTGCTTGCGATTCATGGGGATAGTTCGAGAGAAACGGGACAGCAAACAAATATGATAACAGACACGTCCTACCGCTCCCGCGAGCTGTGGCTGCCGCCGGCCGCGCTGATGCTGTTGCTGACCCTGATCGAGCTGGGCGGCGATCCGCTGCGCGAGTTGCTGCGCTACGACCGCGCGGCGATCGCATCGGGCGAGTGGTGGCGTCTGCTCACGGGCAATTTCGTGCACCTGGGCTGGTATCACTGGATGCTCAACGAGCTGGGGCTGCTGGTGCTGGTGCTGCTGTGCCCCGACCGGCTGTCAATGGCCGTTTGGACGAGACGGGTCGTCTTTTTGGGCGTGGCGATGACGCTCGGCCTTTATTACTTTGTGCCGGACATCCGCTGGTACGTCGGCATGTCCGGCGCGATCCACGGCCTGTTCGTGCTCGGCCTGGTGCCGCAGGCGCTCAAGCGCGACCTGATCGCCGCCGGCTGCCTGGCGTACCTGCTGGGCAAGATCGGCTGGGAGCTGTTCGCCGGCGCGCCGGTGTCCGACGAGCAGGCCCTGGGCGGCTCGGTGCTGGTGGAATCGCATCTGTACGGCACGCTGGCCGCATTCGTTTACGGTGTCGCGTTCCGGTCGTTCTGGCGGCCGGAGGTCATCGTGCTTCCATTCCGCAAGAGGGAGAGCGCAGCATGAATTACGCCCTGGTGTTTCCCGGGCAGGGGTCGCAGGCGGTCGGCATGCTCGGCAAGCTGGCCGCCGCCTTTCCGGTCGTCGCGCAGACCTGGCAGGAGGCGTCCGCCGCGCTGGGATGGGACGTCGGCGCCCTGGCCGCGAACGGCCCGGCCGAGGAGTTGAACCGCACCGAGCGCACGCAGCCGGCGCTGTTGGCGGCCGGCATCGCGGTCTGGCGCGTGTGGCAGGGACTGGGCCTGCCGCCGCCCAAGGCGCTGGCCGGCCACAGCCTGGGCGAATACGCGGCCCTGGTTGCCGCCGGCGCGCTGCCGTTCGCCGACGCGCTCAAGCTGGTCGAGCTGCGCGGCCGGTTGATGCAGGCGGCGGTGCCGCAGGGCAGCGGCGGCATGGCGGCGGTGATCGGCCTGGACGACGCCGCGGTCGAGAAATTCTGCGGCGCGTTTCCGGGACCGGGCGTGCTGGAGCCGGTGAACTACAACTCGCCGGGCCAGGTGGTGGTCGCGGGACACGCCGCGGCCCTGGACTGGGTCGAGGCCAACGCCAAGGCACAGGGCGCGCGCATGGTCATGCGCCTGCCGGTGTCGGTGCCCTCGCACTGCTCGCTGATGTGCGACGCGGCCGAAAAGCTCGCGGAGCGCCTGCGCGCGCAGACCATTCATCCGCCCGCAATACCGGTCCTGCACAATCTTGACGCGCAGGCGCGGTCCAACGCGGACGCGATCCGCGCGGCGCTACGCGACCAGTTGCACCGGCCGGTGCGCTGGACGCAGACGGTGCAGGCGATGAGCGGCCAGGGCATCGGCCTGTTCCTGGAGTGCGGTCCGGGCAAGGTCCTGAGCGGCCTGACCAAGCGCATCGCGGCCGGCGCCAAGGGCGTGGCGCTGGAAGACCCGGCCGGCATCGAGCAGGCGTCCAAACTGGTCAAGGGAGAGGCGGCATGAGGCTTCAAGGCGAAACGGCGCTGGTCACGGGCGCGAGCCGCGGCATCGGCAAGGCGATCGCGGAGCGGCTGGCGCGCGAGGGCGCCAAGGTCTACGGCACGGCGACCACGCAGGTCGGCGCCGACGCGATCGATGCGGCGCTGCGACCGCTCGGCGGCGCCGGCCGTGTGCTGGACGTGCGCGACGGTACCGCGATCGAGGCCCTGCTGGGCGAGATCGGCGCGGTCGGCATCCTGGTCAACAACGCCGGCGTGACGCGCGACACGCTGCTCCTCCGAATGAAGGATGAAGACTGGGATGCGGTGATCCAGACTGACCTCACTTCGGTGTTCCGGCTCAGCCGCGCCGTCCTGCGCGGCATGATGAAGGCGCGCCACGGCCGCATCGTCAGCATCGGCTCGGTGGTCGGCGCCATGGGCAATCCCGGCCAGGCCAATTACTGCGCGGCCAAGGCCGGCCTGGTCGGCTTTTCCAAGGCACTGGCGCGCGAGATCGGCTCGCGCGGGATCACGGTGAACGTCGTGGCCCCCGGCTTTGTCGAAACGGACATGACGCGGCAGCTCGGCGAGGATGCCCGCAACGCGCTGCTCGGTCAGATTCCGTTGAACCGGATGGGCGCGCCCGAGGACATCGCGGCGGCGGTGGCGTTCCTGGCCTCGAAGGAGGCCGGCTACATCACCGGCGAGACGCTGCACGTCAATGGCGGCATGGCAATGATTTGACGCGCAAAGGATTTTTCGCTAGAGATCGGATGAAAGCTTGCTGGATGCTGCCGTCCGGAATCTCGTACAATGCGAAAGTTGCACCCTCCCAAATGAGATCCGTCAGGAGTACACATGAGCAGCTTGGAAGAGAAGGTTAAAAAGATCATCGCGGAGCAGCTTTCCGTCTCCGAAGACCAGATCACGCCGGAAGCATCGTTCGTGGAAGACCTGGGGGCCGATTCGCTGGACACGGTGGAACTCGTGATGGCGCTCGAGGAAGAGTTCGAGATCGACATCCCGGACGAGGAAGCCGAAAAGATCGTGACCTTCCAGGATGTCATCACCTACATCAAGGCTCACACCGGCCAGACCTCCTGAGCCTGAGCCTCTGATTCACCCATCCGCCGCGCCGTCCGCGGCCCCAATCCGTTCAAACCTGCGGAACTCGCAATGAGCCGTCGTCGCGTCGTCGTCACCGGCCTGGGTATCGTTTCGCCCGTGGGCAGCGAGCTTGCCACGGCCTGGAACAACATCCTGGCCGGGAAGAGCGGCATCGCGCCGATCGGGTCGTACGACGTGTCGGCCTACACGACGCGCTTCGCCGGCCTGGTGCAAGGCTTCAAGGCCGAGGACTGGATGGGACCGAAGGAAGTCCGCAAGACCGATCCCTTCATCCACTACGGCGTCGCCGCCGCCAAGATGGCGGTGAAGGACGCCGGCCTGGAAGTCACGGACGCCAATCGCGACCGCATCGGCGTCTGCGTCGGGTCGGGCATCGGCGGCATCGGCACCATCGAGGACGAGTGCCGCAAGCTGCACGAAAAAGGGCCGGGCCGCGTCTCGCCTTTCTTCGTGCCGTCCTCGATCATCAACATGATCTCCGGGTACATCTCCATCGACCTGAAGATCACCGGGCCGAACCTGGCGGTCGTCACCGCGTGCAGCACCGGCGCGCACGCGATCGGCCTGGGCGCGCGCCTGATCCAGATGGGCGACGCCGACGTGTTCGTCGCCGGCGGCGCCGAGGCGGGCTCCGCGCCCGCGGGGCTGGCCGGCTTCTGCGCGGTGCGTGCGCTGTCGCAGCGCAACGACGCGCCGGAAAAGGCCAGCCGCCCCTGGGACAAGGACCGCGACGGCTTCGTGCTGGGCGACGGCGCAGGCGTGGTCGTGCTGGAAGACCTGGAGCACGCGAAGAAGCGCGGTGCGCGCATCTACGCGGAGTTCGCCGGCTTCGGCATGTCCGGCGACGCCCATCACATCACCGCGCCGCCGGACGACGGCAACGGCGCGCGCCGCTGCATGGTCGCCACCCTCCAGGACGGCCGCATCAACCCGGAGGAGGTCGGCTACATCAATGCCCACGGCACCTCCACGCCGCTGGGCGACCTCGCCGAAACCATCGCGGTCAAGGGCGCCTTCGGCGACCATGCGCGCAAGCTCGCGGTCAGCTCGACCAAGTCCATGACCGGCCACCTGCTGGGCGCCGCCGGCGGCATCGAAGCGGTGTTCAGCGTGCTGGCGCTGCGCGACCAGGTGCTGCCGCCGACGATCAACCTGGACCATCCGGGCGAAGGCTGCGACCTCGACTACGTGCCCCACCAGGCGCGGCCGCGGAAGCTGGACGTGGCGATCTCCAACTCGTTCGGCTTCGGCGGCACCAACGGCACGCTCGCCTTCCGCGTCTTTCGTTAAGCCGGGCGCCCCGATGGCGCTGTGCGAAACGGTCGCCGGCGAGCGCGACCTGCTGGAAATCCATTCCCGCGCGCCGTCCGCGTATCCCTTCCTGCTGCAAAGCGTGGCCGGCCATCCGCAGTCCGGCCGCTACGACATCCTGTTCGCGCATCCGCGCGCGTGGCTGGCGCTGACGCCGCGTGGCCTCGAAGCGCACGGCGTGGAGGCCCGGCCGGGCGACGACTTCTTCGGCGCGCTGTCGGCCTGGGTGCGCAGCGAAAGGGCGGCCGGCGGGGCGCCGGAAGATCTGCCGTTCGCCGGCGGCTGGTTCCTGTTCATGGGCTACGAGGCCGCGCGCCAGATCGAGCCGCGCGTCGCGTTTCCGCCCAGCCCACACGGCCTGCCGGACGCCTTGGCGGTGCGCTGCGCGGGTGCCGCGATCTACGACCGCGAGCGCCGCGCGACGACGCTGGTGGCGGAGAGCGCGGCGGGCCTCGACCGGCTCCGGCGCGACTTCGCCGCCGCCGCCGGCGCGACGGCGACGGATGACGCGGCGGCATTGGCCGAAGCGGTGGATGAGGACCCGCCGCAACGCTTCCTCGACGGCGTGCGCCGCATCCTCGACTACCTGCGCGCCGGCGACGTGTTCCAGGTCAACCTGTCGCGCGCCTGGCGCGCGCGGCTGCGGCCCGGCGTCGGCTACGTCGACGTCTATCGGCGCCTGCGGCTGACCAATCCGGCGCCGTTCGCCGGCCTGGCGGCCTGGGGCGGCGCGGCCGTCCTCAGCTCGTCGCCGGAGCGACTGGCGAACGTAAAGGACGGCTGGGTGCAGACCCGGCCCATCGCCGGCACGCGCCCGCGCGGGCAGGGCGCGGACGAAGACCGCCGCCTGCGCGCTATGCTGATCGAAAGCCTCAAGGAACGCGCGGAGCATGTCATGCTCATCGACCTGGAGCGCAACGACCTCGGCCGCGTGTGCGAGCCGGGCAGCGTGGCGGTGAGCGAGCTGATGACCGTGGAAAGCTACGCGCACGTGCACCATATCGTGTCCAACGTGCGCGGGCGCCTGCGCGCGCAGGCCGGCGTGGGCGAGGTGCTGCGCGCGGTGTTCCCGGGCGGCACGATCACCGGCTGTCCCAAGGTGCGGGCCATGGAAATCATCGCCGAGCTGGAAGGCGTCGGTCGCGGGCCGTACACCGGCGCGATGGGCTACATTTCGCTGGACGGCCGCATGGACAGCAACATCCTGATCCGCAGCCTCGTCGTCGAGAACGGCCGCGCCAGCCTGCGCGCCGGCGCCGGCATCGTCGCCGACTCCCAGCCGGAGCCGGAGCTGGCGGAGACGCGGGCCAAGGCGCGGGGGCTGCTCCTGGCCCTGGGAGTCCCGCCATGAATCTGCGCTTCGATGCCTGGCTGAACGGTGCGCCCTGCCGCGAGCAGTTGGTCACGTCGCGCGCCTTGAACTACGGCGACGGCGTCTTCAGAACCTGCTTGATAAACGCGGAGCAGGTTGTTGATGCAGATAGGCATATTGACAAGCTCCTCAGCGACGCGCGGCGCCTGCGCCTGGATCCGCCGGCGGCCGCGACGCTGGTCGCCGAGATGTCCAAGCTGGCGCTAGGGCGGGCACGGGCGGTGCTCAAGGTGCTGCTGTGCCGCCAGCCGGGACCGCGCGGCTACCGGCCGACGACCAACGACTGCGACCGCCTGCTGATCCTGGCCGACGCGCCGAGCTACCCGGCGCAGCCGGCGCGCTACGGCGTGCGCGTGTTCCGCTCCGGCGTGACGCTGGCGGAGCAGCCGCTGCTGGCGGGCATCAAGCATCTGAACCGGCTGGAGCAGGTGCTGGCCGGCGCCGACTGGCCGGCGGACATGGACGAGGCGATCCTGTGCGATGCGCAGGGGCGTCCCGTCGGCGGCACCCGCACCAACCTGTTCTGGGCCGTCGACGGATGCCTGCAAACGCCGCGGCTCGCGCGCTGCGGCGTGGCCGGCATGATGCGGGACAAGGTGCTGGACCTGGCCACCACCTTGAACCTGGCGCCGGAGGAAACGGAGTTGCCCTGGTCGGCGCTGGAAGCGGCGGACGAGGTATTCCTGACCAACAGCCTGATCGGCATCTGGCCGGTGCGCGAACTGGACGGGCGCCTGCTGCCCGTCCCCGGCGCGCTGACGCGCAAGCTCATGGACGTGCTGGTCCATCCGGAACTGCACTGAATGGGCGCGCCGCGCTTCCTGCTCGGATTGCTGCCGGCGCTGGGCCTGGGCGCCCTGGCGCTGGTCTGGGACGCGCGCCGCGCGCTCGACCGGCCGCTGCCGGTGGCAGCCCCGCAGGTGTTCGAGGTTGAGTCCGGGGACAGCATGAAGAAAGTGCTGTATCACGCTGTTCAGAAAGGGCTTATCACCTCCAACCTCGTGCGCCTCTACACCGAGGTCTATGCCCGCGCCAGCGGCCGGGCGGCGCTGCTCAAGGCTGGCGAGTACGAGGCGCGGCCCGGCCTCACGCCGCGCGGCCTGATCGCGCTGGTGACTTCCGGCAAGACCGTGCTGCACGAGCTGACGCTGGTCGAAGGCCTGACCTTCGACCTGGTCCTGCACGAGCTGCGGCGCCACCCGGCCATCCGGCAGACGCTCGACGCCGACGTCCCGGCGGCGGCGATGGCGGCGATCGGGCAGCGCGACCTGCATCCGGAGGGCCGTTTCCTGCCGGAGACCTACCGCTTCGCCCGCGGCACCACCGACGTCGCATTCCTCAAACGCGCCTACGACGCCATGCAGGCGGCCATGCGGGAGGAATGGGACGCCCGCGCGCCCGGCCTGCCGTACCGCGACCCGTACGAGGCGCTGATCATGGCCTCGATCGTCGAGCGCGAAACCGGCGTCGCGGCGGAACGGCCGCAGATCGCCGGCGTGTTCGTGCGGCGCCTGCAAAAAGGCATGCTGTTGCAGACCGACCCGAGCGTGATTTACGGATTGGGCGGCGCCTTCGACGGCAACCTGCGCCGGCGCGACCTGCTGGCCGACACGCCGTACAACACGTATACGCGCCGCGGCCTGCCGCCGACGCCGATCTGCATGCCGGGGCGCGCGGCGATCCGCGCGGCGCTGCACCCGGCGGACGGCAACAGCCTGTACTTCGTCGCGCGCGGCGACGGCAGCCACCAATTCTCGGCGACGCTGGACGAGCACAACCAGGCCGTGCGCCGCTACCAACTGAAGCGATAGAGACGTGAGCGAAAGCGGACGATTCATCACCCTGGAAGGCGGCGAGGGCGCCGGCAAGAGCACGCACGCGCGCTATATCCGCGACTGGCTGGCCGCGCGCGGTCGCGAGGCGGTCGCGACGCGCGAGCCGGGCGGTACGCCGCTGGCCGAGGCGATTCGCGCGGTGATCCTGCGCGACTGGCCGTCGGGCATGCCGCCCATGTCGGAGCTGCTGCTGATGTTCGCCGCGCGCCAGTCCCACGTGGACGAGGCGATCCGGCCCGCCTTGCGGCGCGGGGCCGACGTGGTGTGCGACCGCTTCGTCGACGCCAGCTACGCCTACCAGGGCGGCGGCCGCGGCGTGCCGGAGGCGCGGATCGCCGCGCTCGAAGACATGGTGCTGGGCGGGCTCAAGCCCGATCTCACGCTGGTGTTCGACGTCGACCCGCGCGTCGGCCTGGCGCGCGCGCGCCGGCGCGGAGAGGAAAACCGCTTCGAGGGCGAGGCCCTGGCGTTCCAGGAGCGCGTGCGCGAGGCGTATCTGGCGCGGGCGCGGCGCGCGCCCGGACGCTACGCGGTGCTGGACGCCGGCCGCGGCCTGGAACAGGTGCAGGATGAGTTGCGGCAGGTTCTGGAGGCGCGGCTGTGAGCGCCCCGTGGCAGCCGTTGCCGTGGCACGAAGGCGCCTGGCGCCAATGGATTGAAGCGCAGCGCGCCGACCGGCTGGCGCACGCCGTGCTGGTTGCCGGCCACCGCGGCGTCGGCAAGCGGCACTTCGTGCAGGGCCTGTGCACCGCGCTGCTGTGCGAGTCGCCCGGCATCGACGGCCTGGCCTGCGGCCGCTGCCGTGGATGCGTGCAGATCGCCGCCGGGCTGCACCCGAACCTTAGGCGGCTGGCGCCGGAGGAAGGCAAGCGCGACATTTCGATCGACGCCGTGCGCGAGCTGATCGAGCGCCTGGCGCTGTCGTCCCACTACCGCGCGCGCAAGGTCGCCGTCATCGACCCGGCCGACGCGCTCAACATCAGCAGCGTCAACGCGCTGCTCAAGACGATTGAGGAGCCGCCCGCCGGCAGCCATCTGATCCTGGTCACGGAGCGCATCATGGCGCTGCCGGCCACGCTGCGCAGCCGTTGCCGCATCCTGCGCTTCGGCGCGCCGCCGGCCGACGCCGCCGGCCGCTGGCTGGCGGCGCAGTTCCCGGAGGTGCCGGCGGAGCGGCGGCAGGCGTTCCTGCGCGCGCCGCTGCGCCTGGCCGACAGCCTGGACGACGCCTGGCGCGAGCAGCGCGAGCAATGGCGCGCGCTGGTGGATCACGCCGCGCAGGGGCGCCTGGCGGTATCGGTCAAGGGCCTGGAGAAGGTCCGCAAGGAGGAGGCGGAGGGATTTCTCGCCTGGTTCGTCGAGCTGGCGGCGGCGGCGCTGCGCGAACGCCAGCGCGGGTCCGCGGCGGCGGGTGCGCTGGCGCGGGTGCCGCCGCGGCGGCTGTCCGGGCTGCTCGACGAGGCCATCGAGGGGCTGCGCCGCGTCGCCGGCAACGCCAATCCGCAACTGCTGCTTGAATCCCTTATGATCCGGCTGTCGCAGTACGCGCGGATGGGGGACAAGCAAGCATGAGCAGGCCCGGCGGCGTCCAACCTGGCATCCTGACGCTCAACATCAAGGACAAGAGTGCGCTGTACGTGTCCTACATGCCGTTCATCAAGAACGGCGGCCTGTTCATCCCCACGACCAAGGAATACAAGCTCGGCGACGAGGTGTTCATCCTGCTGACCCTGATGGACAGCCCGGAGCGGCTGCCGGTCGCCGGCAAGGTGGTATGGCTGACACCGAAGGCGGCGCAGGGCAAGCGCGCGCAGGGCATCGGCGTTCAGTTCAGCAACCAGGACGGCGGCGCCACCCAGAAGAAGATCGAGGGCCTGCTGGCCGGCGCGCTGGGCGCGGACCGGCCGACGCACACGATGTAGGGGCTTTCAGGCGTTCTGCCGCGGCGGCAGGCCCTTGTCGAGGACGTAGGCCTCGTAGCCCTTCTGAGTCAGCACGAACACCGCCACCGAGCTGCGGCGCCCCGTGTCGCAGCAGGCGATGTAGGTCATCTTCTGGTCCAGCGTCGACAGCTTCAGGCGCAGGATGTACAGGGGCAGATTGATCGCGTCGGGCAGGTGGTAGTCCTGGAACTCGCTCGGCAGCCGCACGTCCAGCCACTTGGCCTTGCCGGACTCGACCAGCGCCTTGGCCTGCGCGTAGGTCAGCTTGCGCGCCAGCGGATCGTTGAGCAGGTGGCGGAAGTCGTCCTTCGACAGGCGCATCAGGCGCCCGCGCGTGAGCATGGTGACGGTCGCGTTGCGCTTGGTGTCGGAGATCAGCGCCTCCTCGCCGAAGCAGGAACCCGTCTCCAGCTCCGCCAGCCGCACCGCCTTCTGGTTGGGCTGCTCGCGCGTGACCAGGCAGCGGCCCTCCATGACCACGTAGAAAAAGTCGCCGTCGTCGCCCTGCTTGACGACCACGTGGCCGGGCTCGATCTGCACCTCCTGCATGCGCATGAACATCGCCTGCAGGTTCGAGGGCGGCACCATCTGGAAGCTGCGCATCTGCAGCAGCTTGGTCATCCAGTCGCCGGACTCCACGTCCTGCGCCGTGGTCAGCTCGCCGACTTCGAAGGTGCCGGTCTGGTCCCAGGTCAGCATCACGTCCAGCAGGCCGGAGTCGACGGTCAGGTAGCGCACGGCGGAAAGGCACTTGGCCCCGACCTTGCGGGGCGACTGGTGCGCCAGGCGGTGAAAGGAGCTGGGGTCGCCGCCGGCGACGCGCGCCACCGGCTTGCCGACGGCGTCCTCCAGCGCAACCTCGCCGGACAGCACGTACAGCGCCGCCTTGGCGGTGTCGCCGATGCGGAACAGATAGTCGCCGGGCTTGGCCGTGGCGATGGACGCCTTCTTCGCCAAGTCGCGCTGGCTCTCCGGCTTGAGCGCGTTGAGCGGTACGTAGTGCGTGAAGAGCGCAGGATCGACTGCGGTATCGGAACTCATGTCCCCGGCGTTTCAGATTGGATCGGCTCGTCGCATTACGCTTTATAACAGAAAGGCCCGGCGCCCAAAACCGGAACGCCGCTGCGGGCCGCCGACCGCGCCGGATAAGGGAGGCCGGGCGCCAGCCTTGACCTAGGTCAAGGAGGCGGCGCAGGCGATGGCATACCGTCGCCGCGAACCTGCCGCAAGCCGAAATCCCGTGTGCACGCACGTCGAAAACACTGTTAAGAATCAGCCAGGCCGCGCCGTCGCCGTGCGGCCGGCGTCCCGGAAAGGCGGGTAGGCGCATGGACGGCGGGGCACGGTACCAGACCGAGGCGCTGATCGTCGGCGGCGGTCTGGCGGGGATTGTCGCGGCGCTCGAACTGCTCGACCGCAATCGGCGCGTGGTCCTGGTGGAGCGCCAGTCGGAAAGCCATCTCGGCGGCCTGGCGATGGAGGCGTTCGGCGGCATGCACCTGGTCGACACGCCGCTGCAGCGCCGGCAGGGCATCCTCGACAGCGCGGAGCTGGCGCTGGCCGACTGGAACAGCTTCGCCGAGTTCGGCGACGGCGACGACTGGCCGCGCCGCTGGGCCGGGCGCTACATCGAGCGCTGCGTGCCGGACATCTACGAGTGGCTGCGGCGCTACGGCATCGGCTTCTTTCCTGCGGTGCAATGGGTGGAGCGCGGCTGGTACCGGGCGGGCAACAGCGTGCCGCGCTACCACGTCGTGTGGGGCACGTCGCAACGCATGACGCGGGACCTGCTGCGCGCGGTGCGCGAGCACGCGCATCGCGACCGTCTGCAAATCCTCTGCGACCACACCGTGACCGGGATGCTGCGGCGCGGCGAGTCGGTCTGCGGCTGCGTCGGCGTGCGCGGCGACGACCGCGAGGAGTTCACGGTCGAGGCGGAGCACGTCGTGCTCGCCAGCGGCGGCATCACCGGCAACCTCGACAAGGTGCGCGCGAACTGGCCGCGCGAGTGGGGCGCGGCGCCGTCCGTGATGCTCAACGGCTCGCACCCGGCCGCCGACGGCGCCATGCACGACGCGGCCGCGGCGCTGGGCGCGCGCGTCACGCACCTGGACAATATGTGGAACTACGCGGCCGGCGTGCACCACCCGCGCCCGCGCTTTCCCGGCCACGGCCTGAGCCTGATCCCCTGCAAGTCGGCGCTGTGGATGGACCACCGCGGCCGCCGCATCGGGCCGGAGCCGCTGGTCACGGGCTTCGACACGCGCCACCTGGTCGAGCGCGTATCGCAGCAGGAGAAGCCCTACACCTGGCAGGTACTGAACTGGCGCATCGCGGCGCGCGAGCTGGCAGTGTCGGGCGCCCAGCACAACGCCGCGATCCGCGACCGCCGCCTGTTCGCCTTCCTGGCGCAGATCATCGGCGGCAACGACCGCCTGGTCGCCGAGATGGTCGAGGACTGCGAGGACTTCGTTTCCGCCACGACGGTCGCCGGCCTGGCCGAACGGATGAACCGCCTGGCCGGAACGGCGGACGTGGATGCCGGCGTGCTGGAGGGCGAGATCCGCCGCTACGACGACGTCATCGCGCGCGGGCCGCGCTACCACAACGACGACCAGCTGCGACGCATCGCGCAGCTGCGCCTGTGGCTGGGCGACCGCATGCGCACCTGCCGCTTCCAGCGGATCCTCGACCCGGCCGCCGGCCCCCTCATCGCGATCCGCGAGTTCGTGATGACCCGCAAGAGCCTGGGCGGCATGCAGACCGATCTGCACAGCCGCGTGCTGGCCGACGGCGACCGGCCGGTGCCGGGGCTGTACGCGGTCGGCGAGGCCTCCGGCTTCGGCGGCGGCGGCAGCAGCGGCAAGCGCTCGCTGGAAGGAACCTGCCTGACCGGCTGCATCCTGACGGCGCAGGCCGCGGCGGCGGCCATCGTGCAGGGTGCGGCGGCCGGGGCGGCGGCGCCCGTCCCGGACCGCATGCCGGAGAGGATCGCTCCATGAAGTGGACCGGCGCCAAACTGGTGCGCTACGCGCTCGAGCAGCTTGGCGTGCGCCACACCTTCGGGATCCCCGGCGTGCACAACACCGAGATCTACGACGAACTGGCCGGTTCGCCCACCATCCGGCCGGTGCGCGTGACGCACGAGGCTGGCGCCGCCTTCATGGCGGACGCCGTCAGCCGCACGTCCGATTCGATCGGCACGCTGCTGATCGTGCCGGCCGCCGGCGTCACGCTGGCGTCCAGCGGCATCGCGGAGGCGTACCTGGACGGCATCCCGATGCTGGTGATCTCCGGCGGCATCCGCACCGACAGCGAGTTCCACAACCAGGTGCACGAGATCGACCAGCTGCGCATGGTCGAGGGCTACACCAAGGCGCGCTACCGCATCCGCGACCACCGCGAGATCGTGCCGACGCTGTACGAGGCGTACCGCGTGGCCACCGGCGGCGAGCCGGGGCCGGTGTTCGTCGAGGTGCCGGCCAACATCCAGCTGTTCCCCGGCGAGGTCGACGAGCCGCCGCCGTTCAAGCACGGCGCCGGCATCGCGGTGAGCGACGACGCGATCACGCAGGCCGTCGACCTGCTGAGCCGCGCGCACCGTCCGGGCCTGTTCCTGGGCTGGGGCGCGCACGGCGCCAGCGACGTGGCGGTGGCGATCGCCGAGCGGCTCAACGCGCCGGTTGCCACCTCGCTGCAGGGCCTGAGCGTGTTCCCGGCCTCGCACCCGCTGCATACCGGCATGGGCTTCGGGCCCGCGGCGGTCCCTGCGGCGACGGAGGCGTTCAAGCAGTGCGACTGCGTGCTGGCGGTGGGCGTGCGCTTCGGCGAGATCGCCACCGGCAGCTACGGCATCCAGCCGACCTGGCGCCTGGTCCACGTCGACATCAACCCCGACGTGTTCAACGTCAACTACCCGGCCGACGTGGCGATCCACGGCGACGCGCGCGACGTGCTGGAGCGCCTCCTCGCGGCCCTGCCGGAGCGCAGTACGTCCTGCTCGCGCGACGACGAGGCCCTGCGCGCGCAGATCCGGCGCGACAAGGAACGCTACGTCGCCGAGTGGCTGGCGCACGACAGCGGTGCGCGGGTGAACCCGGCGCGCTTTTTCGGCCAGCTGCGCGCGAGCCTGCGCGACGACGCGATCATGGTCGCCGACGACGGCAACCACACCTTCCTCGCCGCCGAGCTGTTCCCGGTGCAGCGCAGCCGGCACTTCATCTCGCCGACCGACTTCAACTGCATGGGCTACTGCGTGCCGGCGGCGATCGGCGCGCGCCTGGCCAACCCGCAGGCGCAGGTGGTGGGCATCGTCGGCGACGGCGCGTTCCTGATGACCTGCATGGAAACGCTGACCGCGACCGAGCTGAAGCTCGGCATCGTCTACTTCGTGCTCCACGACGGCGAGCTGTCGCAGATCGCGCAGGCGCAGAAGCTGCCGTACAACCGCAAGGCCTGCACCGTGTTGCCGTCGTTCCAGGTCCGCGGCGTCGCCGAGGCGACCGGCGCGGCGTTCCTGTCCATGAACACCAACGCCGACGTGGCGCCGGTCATCGCCGAGGCGCTGCGCCTGGCCGACGAGGGGCGGCCGGCGATCGTGGACGTGAACATCGACTACTCGAAGGCGACGCGCTTCACCAAGGGCATCATCAAGTCGAACTTCGAGCGCATGCCGGCGCACATGAAGCTGCGCATGGCCGGACGGGCGCTGTACCGCAGGGTGGTGCGCCCGACCGAGCCCGAGCCGACCTGAGCGCCATGCCGCGTCGCGCCGTGCCGGGCCCATGAGCGCCAGGGCCTCGTTGCCGGCCGAACGGGAGCGCCCGCCCGACCCGACGGCTGGTCGCGCGCCGCGCGGAATGCTGGCGCTGTGCGCCGTGGTGGCGCTCGCCGTGTTCGCCTTCGACCTGCTGTCGCCGCGCGGCGTGGCCGACGGCATGGTCTACGTGGCCCTGGTCCTGCTCGGCCTGTGGCTGCCGTGGCTGTGGGCGCCGTGGGCGCTGGCGCTGGTCGCCACGCTGCTCACCGTCGCCGGCTACGCCTGGTCGGAGCCGTTTGCCGAGGAATGGATCGTAGTGACCAACCGCGCGCTGTCGCTGGGCGTGGTGTGGGCGACCGGCATCCTGTGCTACCTGCAAAAGCGCACCCAGCAGGCGCTGCGCGACGACATCCTGCGGCGGCAGGCGGCGGAGCGGATGATCCAGGAGCTGCAAGCCGAGCTGTACCACGTGGCGCGCCGCAGCGAGCTGGGTGGGATGGTCAGCGCGATCGCGCACGAGCTGAACCAGCCGTTAGCCGCCGTGCGCAATTACATCGCGGCCGCGCACCGCGTCGTCCATCGGGGTCCCGGCGCGGTGCCGAGCGACGTGGACGAGATGATGACCAAGGCCATGGCACAGGCGCAAAGCGCGTCCGAGATCATCCAGCAGTTGCTGCGCCTGATGTGCGCGGGCGAGACCGATCGCGCGGTGGAGCGGCTGAACCCCACCGTCGAGGAGGCCACTTCGCTGGCGCTGACCGGGTCGCGCGACATGGGCATCGCGGTGACGCTGGACCTGGCGCCCGACCTGCCGTCGTGCCTGATGAACCGCACGCAGATCCAGCAGGTGATGCTGATCCTGGTGCGCAACAGCCTGGACGCGTTCGACGGCTGCGAGCGGCGCGAGCTGGTCGTGCGCACCGGTCGCAACGGCGACGAGCACCTGGAAGTGGCGGTGGCCGACACCGGGCACGGCCTCGCCCCGAAGGTGCGCGAGAAACTGTTCATGCCCTTCGTCACCACCAAGCCCGACGGCGTCGGTATCGGCCTGTCGGTCGCGCATTCGATCGTCGAGGCGCACGGCGGTCGTCTGTGCGCCGACGCCAACGACGGCGGCGGGACGGTGTTCCGCTTCACGCTGCCGGCCGTCGCCGCGCCGGAGCGGCAAGGTTAGGGCCCCGATCAGGCCATGCCGGCGGACCGGAGCTGGCGCACCACCAGCATCCGCGCCACCTTGTCCTGCATCGTCTGCGGCCGGCCGAGCTTGAGCCAGTCGAGATAGAGCCGCGCGCCGGACGGAATGTCGGCCTCCTTGAAGCGCCATGCGTCGAGCGCCAGCCGCCACTTCGGCGTCGCGCCGGCCGCCGCCTTCACGCCCTTGAGCACCTTGCCCAGGCGGATCTCCTCGTCCGTGAGGTCGGTGCCGAACGGGAAGGCGGGGAACAGCCCCTGCGCGCGGTACGGCTTGAGCATGTCCTCCAGCCGCTGCGGCAGGTTCTGCCGGAAGCGGTCGGGGATCCGGTAGCTCTTCTCGATCTTGCCGGCGCGCTTGGCCTGCTCGAGGAGCCCCTCCTGGAAGCGCGAGTCGGTGACGTTGAGCAGCTCCTTGACGATCTGGTTGTCGGTCTTGGACAGCAGGTCGGCGATCCCGTACTCGGTGACGACGATGTCGCGCAGGTGGCGCGGGATCGTGATGTGGCCGTAGTTGAACACGACGTTGCTGGTCGGCTCGGCCGTCTTGCCCTCCTTGTCGCGCACGCTGCGGATCATCAGGATCGAGCGCCCGGTCAGGAGCTGGTGCGCCATCGCCACGAAGTTGTACTGCCCGCCGACGCCGGACACCACGCGGCCGTCCGCCAGGCCGTCGGACACCACCGCGCCGGACAGCGTCACCATGATTCCGGTGTTGATGAAGCGCGCGTGGATGCGCTGCTGCTTGTATAGGCGCGGGTTCTCGTCGAGCTGGTTGATGTGGTTCACGCCGGTCATGCAGATCTGCTGGCGCTCGTCCTCGCCCATCGCCTTGAGGGCGTCGTAGAAGTCGCGCGGGCCGAGGAAGAAGGCGCCGTGCAGCAGGATGCCGTTGCGCAGCCTCTGGCCGAGACATTTCTCGCCCATGCACCGGCGCGACTTCGGATCGGCGACGTTGGCGATCGTGCGCTCGCCGTCCGGCGCCACGATGTAGCCCTGGTCGTAGCGCGTGGCGTCGTTGAACAGGCCGTGGCGTTGCAGCGTCTCGAAGTCCTTGGTGCGGATCACGCGCACGCCCAGCGCCTCGAGGTCGTCGAGCACCTTGGGGGTGAGGCGGTCCGGGTCGCACTTGCCCTCGTTGACGAGCTGCTCCAGCGCCCAGAAGTCGTAGACCTTGCGCTTCAGGATCCCGGACTTGTACAGGTGCATGAAGCCGTCCACGAACATCTCGGTGGCCCCGTACAGGCCCTTGTGGAACGGCTCGATGCCGCCGACCTCGCGGATCAACTCGCCGGAGCGGTCCAGGATGCCGCAGTCCTTGAGCGCGTTGCGGTAGACCGCGTTGTTCCGGTGGCGCAGTTGCGCGGCGTGCACGATGGCGTCGCCCAGCGCGCCGATGCCGATCTGCAGCGTACCGGCATCCCGGATCAGCGCGCTGGCGTTCAGGCCGATGTGGTAGTCCGGCGTCGTCACCGGCAGCTTGGGCGTGGAGAACAGCGGCACCGTGTAGCGCGCATGGTCGACGACGATGTCGAACATCTCCGGCCCGACCTCGGCGCCGTTGTACATATAGGGCAGGTTCTGGTTGACCGCCGCCAGCGCGACGTGCGGCCGGCCGCTGGCGCGCAGCATGTCCAGCAGCTCCGGTCCGGTGTCGGGATTGCAGGACAGCGAATAGCGCGTGCCCTCCGGCGCCTGGCGCTTGCAGACCGCCTGCGCCGCGACGTTGCAGCCCTGGTTGAACACGTCGCGCGCAGCATGCGAGTAGTTGCTGCTGATGTAGTGCTGCTGGGCATGCGTGCTGCCCATGGAGCTGCCCGGCTTGAAGAAGAACTCGCAGACCTCGACGTTGGGCGGCAGCCGGTTCTGCCGCAGCGCCGTCATGTAGTCGAGGTCGGGCACGCCGCCGAACACGCGCTCGACGAACGGCGCCAGGAAGGCGCTCTCGATCGGGCTGGACCCCGCGGGCTTCTCCAGCGACAGCGCGGTCAGGATGCGCAGCTTCATCGCCGGATCCTTCAGCGCGCGCGCGTACAGCGCGTTTATAAGCTCGGCCGGCTTGCCCAGGCCCAGCGGCATGCCGATCACCACCGTCTTGCCCACGCGCGCGATGATCTCGTCGACGGCGCGCTCCACGTCGTCCAGCACCAGCGTTTGCCGGCTGCTCATGTCGTAGTCTCCCTGGGACGTCTGCCGCGGACGGAATAATGCTACGGGCCGCGGCCGGCGGCCAGTCTTCGGGGAGCGGACGTCAGGCGCTGCGCTGGCGCAGCAGTTGCACGCGCGACGGCGGCAGTTCCGCGCGGATCAGCTCCGCGAGGTAGTCGCAGTACAGGGCGAGGTAGTTGACGCCGTTGGTCTCGTCGTCGAGCCACGGGTTCATCAGCGTGTGGCGCAGGATCAGGATGCTGTCGGCCGCGTTGGGGTCGTCGCCGGGCGCGTCGCGGAAGGTGGCCGGGTCGATGCCCAGCTCGCCCAGGATGCGGCGGCTCTCGGCCTCGCCCAGCGTGCCGCGGTAGAGCCTCGTCGACGAGCCGAAGAACTGGCGCGTCTGCACCGGCTGCGCGCGGTCCACCCGCAGGTGGCCGTAGATGCGCTCCATGAACTCGTTCATGCGCGCCAGCGAGACGTTGCCGTTGGGGTTCACCGCCAGGCAGATCAGGTTGCTGTCCGGCTCGAACGGCACCACCAGCTTGGCCACGTCGGCGACGCCGGCGGCGAGCGCGCGCAGGCGCTCGTAGAAGTCCTCGGCGGAGGCCACCGACTCGCCCTGCAGGCGCCCGAAGTGGCGGTGGTCCAGCGGCAGCGTGCGGTGCGTGACGTAGACCGCGGCCGCCGACGCGCCGGGCTTGGAGCCTTCCAGGATGTAGCGTCCCAGCGTGCGGAACTTGACGCGCAGGTTGGCGGTCTCGCCCGCCGGCCGGGAGAAGGCGTACGGCGCGTCCTGCGCCACGAAGTCGAAGGCGCGGTGGTCGCGGCACACCAGCGCGCCGGCGCCGTACGGCATGTAGCCCAGCTTGTGCGGGTCGATCGTGACGCTGTCGGCGCCGCCGAGCGCGGCGAAGGCGTCGTAGACGTCCGGGGAGGGGAAGCGGCGGAACCCCTGCCGCACCTTCTCGCGCGGCAGGAACGAGCCGTCCTCGTCGCGGAAAATGCTGGCCAGGTAGCCGCCCCAGGCGGCGTCGACGTGGATGCCGAAGGACAGGCCCTGCGCCTGCCAGCGGTCGCGCGCGGCGACGATGCGGTGGATCGGGTCGACCGTGCCGAACTCGGTGGTGCCCAGCACGCCGACCACGCACAGCACCGGCCGGCGCTCCCAGTTCGCCTGCGACAGCTCCTCGTCCAGCGCCGCCGGGTCCATGCGCATGGCGCGCGCCGGCACGCGCACGAGCTGCGCCGTGCCCAGGCCCAGCAGCTTCATCGCCTTTTCCCAGGAGTAATGCGCCGTGACCGGCGCCAGCACCACCGGCGGCGGGCAGTCCGGGTGGCGGGCGCAGAACGTCACCATGCCCAGCGCCTCGATGCGCTCGGCCTCGATTGCCTCGGCGATGCGCTCGGCCGCGTTCACGTCGTCCATCGCGCGCAGCCGCGCCATGCAGGTGTCGCGGAAGTCGAGCGCCTCCGCCAGCGGCAGGTTCAGCAGCGACCAGTCGTCCCACTGCGCCAGCGGGCGGCCGCGCAGCTCGAACGGGTCGCCGCAGCGGGCGCCGGCCGCCTTGGCCGCCAGCGGGAAGTACTTGACCGCGCGCAGCAGCCACAGCGACTCGTAGTTGGCGACGCTGCCGCCGGAGGTCAGGTGCCCGAACGCGCAGGGCGTGCGCCGCTCGTCGGTGGCGTAGCCGAGCATGCGCGCGAGCTGCAGGCCGGCCTCGATCTCCAGTTCCACCGTCACCGGCGCGGCCTCGTCGACCACGTTGTTGGGGTTGTACGGCAGCGCCATCATCTGCGCGATCAGGCCCGGCAGCAGCAGGTCGGAGGCCATGTGCCCGATGTAGCGCGGGCTGGAGAACGGCACCGAGTGCTTGAGCGCCGCGGACAGCAGGTGCAGCTCGCGGCGCATGCGCGCCATGAAGGCCTGGTACTCCGGCGAGGACGAGGCGAAGGTGGAGATCGGCGGCAGGTCCTCCGGATGGAAGTTGCGCCGCCAGTAGACGTGGTCGCGCAGGAACTCGACCAGGATCTTCTCCAGGGCGTCGTCGTTCTCGGCGTAGGGGCCGAGGAACAGAGGTGCGAGGTAGCGGCGCGACACCGGCGTCACCCGACGGCTTCGGGCGCGCGGCTCGGCACGACGCGCGCTACCAGCGCGTCCATGTCGAACGAGGCGCCCACCGGCTGGCGCTTGCGGAAGCCCAGGCGGTCCAGCCGCACGTAGTGCTCGACCGGCCGGCCGTTGCGGGCGAACACCGCCTTGCCGCATTCGAGCGGGCAGCCGTCGATCACCCAGGCCTCGCGGCCGTCGAGCTGTTTCATGAATTTCGGCAGCGCCGCCCCCAGCCCGGCCAGGCAGGACATCTCGGCCAAGCCGCGCCGGTCCAGATGCTGGGCGAGGTCGTACGCCAGCCGCGCGACCGGCGAGCAGCCGGCGCAGGCGTAGACGAGCGGCAGGCCGCTCCTTGCGTCAGCGGCAGCCACCGCGCCCGCCGCAGCCGCAGGTCCCGGCCGCGGGCTCCATGCGGCGGCGCTCCAGCTCGATCGTGCGCGGGAACAGATGCTCGGCTTCCTTGCGGGTGTGGCGCTCCAGGTCCTGTTCCAGGCGCGCCAAGCCGTCCAGCAGCGCGCGGTAGGTATTGCAGGCATGGCCGGGCGCCTTGAAGCCGTCAGTCAGGGACCGCAGCTCGCGCATCGCGGCGTCGGCGTTGTCGTGTTCCGCCAGCATGCGCCCGATCGGATTGGCCAGCGGGCCGCAATGGAACGACGGCGCCCCGTCGGCCGCCTCCAGCTCGCGGATCATCGGGAACAGCACGCGCTCCTCTTTCTGCAGGTGCTCCAGCAACTCGTGAGCGAAGCCGTGGAACACGGCGTACGCCTGCAGCAGCCGGGCGTCGCCGCCGCCGTGCGCCCCGGCAACCTTGAACATCAGCCCTTCCAGCCGCGGCAGTTCCAGCTTGAGCGGAGCGTGATGCGTGCGCTCGATGTGGTCGGCGAGCGCGGCGAGCGACAGATCGGTGACATCGACCTCCGCCGCCGGCGCGTCGTTCGCGGCGGCGTGCAGCATCGCCAGGATGCGGTCGGCGTCGAGCGACTTGCGGCGGCAAGCCTGCTCCAGCGTCTGCGGTCCGCTGCAACAGTAGTCGAGCCCCAACTCGTCCAGCACGCGCGTCAGGCTGGGGCGGCTGGCGATGATGTCGGTGATCGTGGTGTGAAGCGTCAGTTGCGTCATCGGGGCGTCTCGGCGGATTGGGGTGCCTACGGCGCGCGACGCAAAGCGCCGCGGCGGGGCGGGCCGGTACCGTACCGTGCGGTCCCCGGCGCGGTATTGATCTAGGTCAAGACGGTCGGCGACCAGACATGTTTTTCTCATACATGTTCAGCTCGTACATGTTTGCGCCGGCCGTGCCGCGCGCCGGAGATTCAGCTTGAGGGAAGCCGCCGTACCAACCTTGGGACCCCGCCTGTCCAGCCTGTTCGCCTATCCGTTCCGGGTGTTCTTCCTTTCCGCCGCGCTGCTGGCGGCCCTGGCGGTGCCGGCGTGGCTGCTGATGCTGCTCGGCGGCGGCCAGCCGCCGCTGGCGCTGGCGCCGCCGTACTGGCACCGGCACGAAATGCTGTTCGGTTTCGGCAGTGCCGCGGTCGCGGGGTTCCTGCTCACGGCGGTATGCAACTGGACCCGCACCGACCGGCTGCACGGCGCGTCGCTGCTCGCACTGTGGGCGGTGTGGCTGGGCGGGCGCCTACTCATGCTCGGCGGCGGCGCGCTGCCGGCATGGCTGGTACACGTTGTCGACCTGGCGTTCCTGCCGCTGGTCGCGCTGGACGCCGGGCGGCGCATCTGGCGCGAGCGCCAGAGCCGCCAGTTCATCCTGATCGCGGTGCTGACGCTGCTGTGGCTGATGGACGTCGGCTTCCACGTCGCTCCGGGCGGCCCGTACGCGCACGGCGCGCTGCTCATGCTGATGACCCTGATGCTGGTGATCGGCGGGCGCATCACGCCCAACTTCTCCGATGCCTGGCTGCGCATGACCGGCGGCGGCGCCGCCGCCGACGCCATCCGGGTGGTGCCGGCGCTGGAGCGCGCGACGATCGGCGCGATGGCGGTGCTGCTGGCGACTGTGCTGCTGGAGGAGCCGGCGCCGCTGCGCGCCGCGGTTGCTGCGCTGGCGGCGGTCGCCAGCGGGGCGCGCCTGGTTCTGTGGCGCGGCTGGACCGTCCGCCGCGAGCCGCTGCTGTGGGTCCTGCACCTGGCGATGGCCTGGATTCCCGTGGCGCTGGCGCTGCTGGCGGCGTCCGCGCTCGGCTGGGTCGCGCCCACCGCCTGGGTGCACGCGGCCGGTGCCGGCGCCATGGGCGGCCTGATCCTGGGCGTGATGAGCCGCGTGGCGCTGGCGCACACCGGCCGCCCGCTGCGCCTGCCGGCCGGCATGCGCTGGGCCTTCGCCGCCGTGCTGGCCGCGGCCGCGGCGCGCGTGCTGGTCGCCGTGGACGGCCTGCCGTGGCGCGCCGGGCTGCTCGCCGCCGCCGCCCTGTGGCTGGCCGCGTACCTGTTGTTCCTGCTGCGCTACGGCCGCATGCTGGCGGCGCCGCGCGTCGACGGCCGGCCGGGATAGGGCCCGCCATGCGTATCGCCGCTTGCACCGACTACTCCCTGCGCGTGCTGATGTTCCTGGCGCTGCGCGAGGGCGAAATGGCGACGATCCGCGAGATCGCCGCCGCGTTCGGCATTTCGCACAACCATCTGATGAAGGTCACGCACCGGATGCACCGCCAGGGGCTGATCCAGACCGCGCGCGGCAAGGCCGGCGGCATGAGCCTGGCGCGCCCGGCGTCGGAGATCCGTGTCGGCGAGGTGCTGCGCGCGATGGAGCCGGACTGGCGGCTGGTGGAGTGCTTCGGCGCGGACAACGGCTGCGCGATCACGGCGAGCTGCCGCCTGAAGGGCGTGCTGGCGGGCGCCATGCAGTCGTTCTGGGCGGCGCTCGACGCCTGCACCATCGCCGAGCTGGTCGGCGGCCCCGGGCCGGCGCTGTGCCGCGACCTCGGGCTGGCGCGGGCGGCCGGCCGGCGGCCGGTCCGCCACGCGCCGCCGGCGCGCCTCGACGTGGAGCAATGACCGCGCGGGCGCGCGCGGTCGCTGAAATTGTTTGCGACGCTCGATCAAGCGGAGGGAACGATCGATGAATACGAACGTGATGGATGAGGACGAGGACACCGGTGCCGAGGCCGCGCCGCTGGGCGGCGATCATCGCTGCAGCCGTTGCCCGCGGGGATCGTTCTGCCTGCCGCTGGGGCTTTCTCCGGCGGAGTCGGAGCGGCTGGACCGGATCATGCGCATCAGCCGGCCGATGCAGTCGAAGCAGTACCTGTTCCATGCCGGCGAGCCGCTCAAGGCGATCTACGCGGTACGGTCCGGCGCGTTCAAGAGCACCGCGATCGACTGCGACGGCTACGAGCAGGTGATCGGCTTCCACCTGCAGACCGAGATGTTCGGCCTGGACGGGATTTTCTCCGGCATCCACCAGTGCAGTGCCATCGCGCTGACCTACAGCGCGGTCTGCGTCATACCGTACAAGCCGCTGCTGGAGCTGGCGCACGACGTCACCGCGCTGATGGAGCGCCTGCTCAAGCTGATGGGCAAGGACGTCGCCACCAGCATGGCGGCGATCGGCGACTACATGGCGGAGGAGCGGCTGGCGGCGTTCCTGCTCGGCATCGCGATGCGGGTGCACCCGCGCGGCCAGCTCAGCACGCGCGTGGTGCTGCCGATGTCGCGCGCCGATATCGCCAACCACCTGCGTCTGGCCGGCGAGACCCTGAGCCGCGCGCTGGCACGGTTCCAGGAGCAGGGCCTGATCGCCCTGGAGCACCGCGTGATGCGCATCCTGGACATGCAGGGCCTGCAGTACATGGCCCGCCGCGTGCCGGCGGTGAACCTGTAGCGCGGAGGCGGCGCGGCGGAATCCGGGGGATAGGCGCCCCGGCCATTCCCCGCATTCCGCTGCGCTACTACATGCGGGCTACGGGCCCGCGGGGCCGGCTTGGCGCGACAGCCACTCGCCGGCCCCGTGCAGCACGCGCCGCAGCAGGGGCGGCCAGCGGTCCCATTCCACCGTGTCCATCACGTTCTTGCACGCCAGCCCAAGTTCGGTGCTGCCGGTGACGCTCAGGCGGCGCTGGAAGAACAGCGTGTCCGGGTCGGCGGTGCGGCTCGCCAGCAGCACGAACTCGCGCAGCCGGCCGCGGAACGTGACGTCGGCCTTGACGCCGCCATCCAGCACCAGCAGGCCGCCGGTGCCGCGCGTGATGTACCACTCGATGCCGGCGTCCTCGATGACGATCGCCACCCAGCGCCGCTCCAGGAAGTCCAGCGCGCCGCTGGCGAGCTGGTCGCGGAACACGACGGCGAGCGCCTTCTCCAGCGCGGCGCGCTGAAGGGGGAAGGGGATCAGGCGCGCCGGGCGCAGGCGCTCCGGCGGCGGCAGGAAGGAAGGGTAGGGAAAGGCCATGGGTAAGCTCCTATCGCGCCTGCCAGTCCATGCCGGAGGCGCCCTGCCAGTAGCCGTTGCAGTCGTGCCCGGCGCCGCCCGCCACCTTGGCCGGGCGGCCCTCGCGGATCGCGGCGGCCAGCTCGGCGACCAGCTCCAGCGTGTCGTCGCCCTGCGGGCTGATGCGCAGGATGTCGGCGCCGGCGGCGGCCAGGTCCTGCCAGCGCGCGCACAGGTTGTGGACCAGCCCGGACATGGTCTGGATGCCGTTGACGGTGAACAGGGGGCGGCCGTCCTGCGTGGTCAGCGGCATGCCCTGCGGATACTCGATGCAGCGGAACTCGCAGCGGTCCTTGGGCAGGTTGTTGGCACGCGCGGTGAAGCAGCGCGCGGAGTACGCCAGCGGCAGGTACCCGTGCGCGAACACCTCGGTCTCCAGGCGCGGCGCGAGGTCGAGCGGCGCCAGCTCCGCCAGGATGTCGCGCAGCGCCTGCGCCGACAGCTCCACCGGCATCACCCAGCGCCGCAGGCCGCCGCGGTGCAGGATCGCCAGGCTGCTGGCGTTGTAGTTGTTGATGGTGGGGCCGGCGACGAACGGCAGGCCGTGCTCGCTCATCAGCTGGACCGCCGCCATGTCGTTGGCCTCGACCAGGAAGCGGCCGTTGTCGCAGTAGTGGCGCAGCGACGAAAGTTCGGACTCCGCCTCGATCAGCGCCAGCGTCGACATCACGACCTGCTTGCCGGCCTGCGCCAGATTTTGCGCGACCTCAAGCCAGTCCTCCGGCGTCAGCTCGCGCCGCTTCGAGCAGACCGTCTCGCCGAGGTAGACGATGTCTACCGGCGCCTGCGCGACGCGCCGGTAGAAGTCGAGCGCCGCGGCGCGGCGCCAGTAGAACTGCATGGGTCCGAGCGAGATCTTCATGGCGCGTGGGTCATTGCCAGGGGCGGTGATAGGCGCCCAGCGTGGTCTGGGAGCCCTCCGACAGCGCGGCCAGCGCGCGCATCCAGTCGTCGCGCACCGCGAACGAGCCCGGTTGCCGCTCGAGCAGGTCCAGCGCCTGGCGCCACACCCGCGCGACCTGCGCGATATACGCCGGGCTGCGCTGCCGGCCCTCGATCTTGACCGCCTGCACGCCGGCGCTGTGCAGCTCCGGCAGCAGCTCCAGGGTGTTGAGGCTGGTCGGCTCCTCCAGCGCGTGCGCGACCTGGCCGCCGACCTCGAAGCGGCCCTTGCACAGCGTCGGGTAGCTTGCCTTCTCGCCGGGGCCGTAGCGGTCGATGAGCACGCCGTTGAGGCGCGCCTCCAGCGTCTCGCCGGTCTGCTCCCAGCGCACCGCCCAGGCCGGCGAGCACACGCCGCTCATGTTGGGCGAGTTGCCGGTGAGGTAGGACGACAGGTGGCAGCGGCCCTCGGCCATGATGCACAGGCTGCCGAAGCCGAACACCTCGATCGGCACCGGGCTGCGCGAGGCGACGCGGCGCACCTGCGCCAGCGACAGCACCCGCGGCAGCACCGCGCGGCGCACGCCGAAGCGCTCCCGGTAGAAGCGCAGCGCCTGGTGGTTGGTCGCCGAGCCCTGCACCGACAGGTGCAGCGCCAGGTTCGGGTGGCGCTCGTGCGCGTAGCCCATCAGCCCCATGTCGGCCATGATCAGCGCGTCCGCGCCAAGCGCGGCGGCGCGATCCACCGCGGCGCGCCAGCGCTCCCAGCCGCTCGGCCGCGGGTAGGTGTTGATCGCGACGAACACCTTGCGGCCGCGGTCGTGCGCGTAGGCCACGCCGCGGGCGGCGGTGTCCTCGGTGAAGTTGAGGCCGGGGAAGTGGCGCGCGTTGGTGTCGTCCTGGAAGCCGATGTAGACGGCGTCGGCGCCGTTGTCGATGGCGGCTTGCAGGGACGGCAGGTTGCCGGCGGGACAGACGAGTTCCATTACGGCTCCAGTCGCTCGATGGTCCAGGCGTCCGCCTTGCGGCGGTACACCAGGCGGTCGTGCAGGCGGCCGGGGCGGCCCTGCCAGAACTCGAACATGGCGGGGACCACGCGGTAGCCGCCCCAATCGGCGGGGCAGGGCACCGGCTTGCCGGTGAATCGCTCGGTGGCTTCTTCCATGCGCGCCTGCAGCTCGGCGCGGGTATCCACCACCCGGCTCTGGCGCGAGATGTACGCGCTGAGCTGGCTGTTGCGCGGGCGGCTGCTGAAGTAGCGCTGCGACACCGCCGCCGGCAGCTTCTCGACGTTGCCCTCGACGCGGATCTGGCGCGCCAGCGCCTCCAGCCAGAACACCAACGCGGCGCGCGGGTTGCGCTCCAGCTCGGCGCCCTTGCGCGACTCGTAGTTCGTGTAGAACGTCAGGCCGCCCTGGTACAAGCCCTTGTAGAGCACGATGCGGGCGGACGGCAGGCCGCCGCCGCCGATCGTGGCCAGCGTCATCGGCGTGTCTACCGGCGCGCCGGTCTGGTGGGCGTCCTGCAGCCAGCGCTCGAACTGCACCAGCGGGTCGGCGGTGAGGTCGGATACGTTCAGCGGCGGCGGGTCGGCAAGGCGTTGCGACATGGCGGGGTCCTCCTCGTCAGGGCGCGGCCGGCGCCGCTGCGCCGGCGCACGCCGGGTCCAGGATGCGGGCGATGCGGTTCAGCACCGCCCATTTTCCGGCGCACCATTCGGGCGCCAACAGCAGCGTCCGCCCCGCCGTCCCGGTGAGGCGGTGGAACACGATCTGCGGCGGGCTGCGCCGCACGATCTCGGCGGCGACCTCGGCGTAATCCTCCAGCGCCAGCGGCCGGTAGCCGCCGCGGCGCCACTCGAGCGCCAGCTTGGTGCCGCGGACCACGTGCAGAGGATGGACCTTGAGTCCGTCCACGCCGTGCTCCAGCACGCGCTCCAGGCTGACCAGGCTGTCGGCGGCGCGCTCGCCGGGCAGGCCCACGATCAGGTGGGTGCACACCTGCAGGCCGCGCCGGCGCGCCCGCCGCACGGCGTCGGCGTACTCGGCGAAGCCGTGGCCGCGGTTGACGCGCCGAAGGCTGTCGTCGAACGCCGATTGCAGCCCCAGCTCCAGCCACACCTCGCGGCCCCGGTCGCGGTGGGCGCACAGCAGGTCGAGCACCTCGTCCGGCACGCAGTCCGGCCGCGTGCCGACCGACAGGCCGATGACGTCGTCGTGGCGCAGCGCCTCGTCGTACAGCGGCGCCAGTTCCTCCACCGCGGCATATGTATTGGTGTAGGCCTGGAAATACGCCAGGTAGCGCGCGGCCCGCGTCAGGCGGCGGACGATGCGCGCGCCGGTGTCGAGCTGGTCCGGAATCGAGGCGCGGCGCCCGTTGGGCGAGAACGAGCGGTTGTTGCAGAAGGTGCAGCCGCCGCGGCCGCGGTTGCCGTCGCGGTTGGGGCAGGTGAAGCCGGCGTCGATCGGCAGCTTGTGCACCTTGTAGCCGTAGCGCCGGCGCATCGCCCGCCCGAAGGTATTGACCACCTGCGCCAGCTGCATGGAAGAAAAACCGGGAGCCCGCCCGCGAAGAGGGCGCGGACCTTACCAGCGCGGGTCCGGCGGATTCTTGATGTAGATCAATACCCGCTCTTGATATAGATCAATACGGGCCATCTCCGGATCGATCACGATTTGCCTCGAGGATTCCCGGGTACCCCTCCTTCCCCACGCCTCGCCCTCCGAACGCGTGGGCCCGGGAATCCTCACCTGCTTCTGCATTCCGGCATCGCCATCGGGAGTCGCAATGTACTTCGCACTGAAGACCGTGCATCTCGCCACGGTCGTGGGGGCGTTGTTTTCGCTGTTTTTCGTCAGCTACCTCGGCTGGCTGGCGCCGGAGCGCCTGCGGCAACCGGCGGTCCAGCGGCTGACGCTGGCCAACAACGGCCTGCTGCTGGCCAGCGCGTTGGCGCTGATGTGGGCATCCGGCCAGTACCCCTTTGCGCAGGGCTGGCTCACCGCCAAGCTGCTGGGCTTCGTCGCCTACATCGTGCTCGCGCGCGTCGCCATGGCGCCGGCCGTGTCCACGCCGCTGCGCGCCCCGGCCGTCGCCGGCAGCCTGGCGTGCCTGATCTACATCGCCTGGGTGGCTCGCGCGCACAGCGCCACGCCCTGGGCAATCTGAAAGGGCGGGCGGCCCTGGCGTGCGCGGCGCTTCCTTCAACAGCCTGAGGGACTTCCTGCGCGCGCTCGAGCGCGACGGCAGCCTGCGGCGAGTCGCGCAGCCGGTGGACCCGCGCCTGGAAGTCACCGAGATCTGCCAGCGCGCGCTCAAGGCCGGCGGACCGGCGCTGCTGTTCGAAAACCCGGTCGGCGGCTCGATGCCGATGCTGGGCAACCTGTTCGGCACGACCCAGCGCGTGGCGCTGGGCATGGGCCGCGAGTCGGTGGAGGAACTGCGCGAGCTGGGGCGGTTGCTGGCCTTCCTCAAGGAACCGCAGTGGCCGCGCGACCTGACCGAGGCGATCGAGCGCTTCCCGCAACTGCGCCACGCGCTGAACACCACGCCGCGGGTGGTCAACGAGGCGCCGTGCCGGCAGCACGTGCTGCGCGGCGGCGAGGTCGACGTCAACCGCTTCCCGATCCAGACCTGCTGGCCGGAGGACGCCGGCCCGCTGATCAGCTTCGGCCTGGTCATCACGCGCGGGCCGTACAAGGAGCGCCAGAACATCGGCATCTACCGCCAGCAGGTGCTGGCGCCGAACAAGGTGATCATGCGCTGGCTGCCCCACCGCGGCGGCGCGATCGACTTCCAGGACTGGCGCGAGGCGCGGCCCGGCCGTCGATTTCCGATCGCGGTGGCGATCGGCGCCGACCCCGCGACCACGCTGGCCGCGGTGACGCCGGTGCCGGACACGATCTCGGAATACCAGTTCGCCGGCCTGCTGCGCGGGGCGCGCAGCGAGGTGGCGCGCTGCCTGACCAACGACTTGCAGGTGCCGGCGACGGCGGAGATCGTGTTCGAAGGCTACATCGAGCCGGGCGAGGAGGCGCTGGAAGGGCCGTTCGGCGACCACACCGGCTACTACAACGCGCAGGGCATGTTCCCGGTGATGACGATCGAGTGCATCACCCACCGCGACGCGCCGATCTACCACAGCACCTACATGGGGCGCTCGCCGTACGACGAGCCGTCGGTGATGGCGGCGGCGCTCAACGAGGTGTTCGTGCCGCTGCTGCAAAAGCAGTTTCCGGAAATCGTCGACTTCTACCTGCCGCCGGAGGCGTGTTCGTACCGCATCGCCTGCGTCAGCATCCGCAAGCGTTACCCCGGACACGCGCGGCGCATCATGATGGGCGTCTGGTCGTACCTGCGGCAGTTCACCTACACCAAGTTCGTGATCGTGACCGACGAGGACATCAACGTGCGCGACTGGAAGGAGGTGATGTGGGCGCTTTCCACCCGCATGGACCCCGCGCGCGACACGCTGGTCCTGGACCGCACGCCGATCGACTACCTCGACTTCGCCAGCCCGGTGCCCAACCTCGGCGGCAAGATCGGCTTCGACGCCACCACGAAAGGTCCGGCGGAGTCCAGCCGGCCGTGGGGCCGGCCGATCGTCATGCGCGAGGACGTGGTGCGGCGGGTGGACGCGCTGTGGGCGCAGATCTTCGACAGCTCCGCTGCGCCGCCGCCGGCCTGACCCGCGCCGCGGCGTCCGCCGTCGAGCCCGCGTAGCCGGCGCGCTATTCTTCGGCCCATGCCTCAATGGGATTTCCGCCGCAGCACCAGCAGCGCCCGCCTGCTGGCGCAGCTCGGCTGCGAGCGCGGCCTGACCATGGCGCAGTGCCTGGACGGCACCGGCCTGGACGAGCCGACGCTGAAGAACCCGGCGTCCGACGTCGAGGCTCGGCAGGAGTTGCAGATCGTGCGCAACCTGCAGCGGCACCTGCCGGACGCCGAGGGCCTGGGACTCGACGCCGGCCTGCGCTATCACCTCACCGCCTACGGTATCTGGGGCTTCGCCCTGATCAGCAGCCGCAGCCTGCGCAGCGCGGCCAGCCTGGGCATGCGCTATCTCGACCTCACCTACGTCTTCACGCGCCTGCGCAGCGACGAGGACGCGCAGGAGTTCCGGCTGTGGATGGACGACGCCGGCGTTCCGCCGGACGTGCGGCAATTCATGGTCGAGCGCGACTCCGCCGCGATCCGCCTGATCCAGAAGGAGCTGTTCTCCGTCGCCTTGCCGCTGCGTCGGGTGGAATGCCGCTTTCCCCGGCCGCGCTACGCGGAGCGATTCGTCGAGGTCTTCGGCGTGATGCCGCTGTTCGACCGGCCGGCGAACGTCGCCGTGCTGGACGCGGCCATCATGGACCTGCCCCTGCCGCAGGCCAACGAGGCCACCGCGCAGCTCTGCGAGCAGCAATGCCGGGAGTTGCTGAACCGGCGCAAGGCGCGCAGCGGCGTCGTTGGGGAGGTGCGCGACCGCCTGCTGCGCAGCCCCGGCGCGATCCGCGGCATGGCGGATATCGCCGAGTCGCTGCACATGACTCCGCGCACGCTGCACCGGCGCCTGGCGGCCGCGGGCACTTCGTATCGCGAGCTGGTGGACGAGGTGCGCGAGGCGCTGGCCGAGGAACTGCTGCGCGCCCGGCTGAGCGTGGAGGAAATCGCCGAGCGGCTCGGCTATGCGGAGGCGTCGAGCTTCATCCATGCGTTCAAGCGCTGGAAGGGCGTACCGCCCGGCTCCTTGCGCTGACGCCTGGCGCCCCGGCGGGCCGTCGTCCGAAAAGATCAAGTTCTTGTCGGAAAACCTCATTCCGAGCGCGCGTCCGGCTGACTAGCATCAGTTCCGCCATACACAGGTTCGCCAACGGACACGGCGGAGGAAATTAATGCCGGTTGCCGGTGCAGGTTCGGTCTCGCTGTCTCCTCTTGCGCAGGACGACATCGCGCTGATCGTCCAGCAGGTCGAGCAGTACGCCCAGCGCTTCATCGCGCCGGCCGTGGAGCGCCCCGAGCAGCCGCTCGCGGCGGAGAAACTGGCGGAAATCGTTAGCCAGGCGGTGGACGCGGGCCTGCTTGGCACCGGCGACGAAGAAGGCGTCGGCCTGTGGGAAAACCTCGACGGCGGCGGCCTGCGCCTGTCGGTGGAAATCCTGGTGCGCCTGGCGGCGGTCAACGCCGGCGTGGCGTTCCAGCTGCACCAGCTTGCGTTGGGGCGGTGGCTGGTGCGCGCGGCCGGCGCGCCGCTGCCGGAAGGTGGCGTCCTGCCGTCCCTGCAAGGGCATTACGGCCTCGGCCGCCACGCCCTGGCCCGCTATTTCTCCGGCCGGGAATTCGCCGGCGCGGATGGCGCTTTCCTGCACGACTGGCTCGCGCCCGCTGGCGATACGCCGATTCCGCTGCACAGTGCCGACGTGTGGCGGCACCTGATGGCGCCGCGCATGACGGCGGACGGGCAACTGGGCTGGCACCTGTACTCCCGCGCCGATCTCGATCTGACGCTGTTCCCGCACAGCCACGGTTTCGACGAGCTGCGCAGCTTCGGCTGGTGCGGCGCCGACGCGGGCCGCCTGGACTGCGATGCCATCGCCGCGCGCGGCCTTTATGCCGGCGCGCTGCATCTGAACGCGCTGGGCCTGATGTCGATCGCGCTGGGATGCACCGGCAAGGCGCTGGCGCTGGCGCGGCAGTACACGGCCACGCGCAGGCAAGGCGGGGCGGCCATCGCCCGCCACCCGGCGGTGCAGTTGCTGCTGGCGGGCGCGCGCGGCGCGGTCGAAACCGCCGAGGCGGCGCTCGCCGGGCTGTGCGGCCTGGCGCCGGCGCCGGCGCATCTTGCACGGGTGTTCAGCCTGCGCGCCGAGCTGCATCTGCGGCTGTGCCGTGCCGCCAACGACGCCTTGCAGACCTTCGGCGGCACCGGCTACATGCGCGACGTCGGCATGGAGAAGATCGTGCGCGACAACAACACCCTGCGGCTGCTGGCGGGCACGCCCGCCGAGTTGCATCTGTTCGCCGCGGAGTGGGAGCGCCTGCATGGATAGCGCCGGCCTGCCGACACCGAGCCTGCCGTCCCTCGACGGCCACCTTCCGCCCTGCCATCCGCTGTCGCCGCGCGCGGCCTTCGAGGAAATATCCGCGCTTACCCGGCCGCTGGTCCGCTACGACGCCGACGCGCTGTGGCGGCGCGAAACCGCGCGCCTGCCGTGGGCCCTGCGCCGCCTGCGGCGGCAGGCGCGGGAGTTCGCCGAGCGCGAACTCATGCCGCACGCGCTGGCGATCGATGCCGCCGGGCACGACGCCGACGCGGCGACGCTCGACGCGATACTGCGCAAGGCGGGCGCGGCCGGGCTGATGACCGACATGCTGCCCTGGCCGCTGGGCTCCATGAGCTGGAGCCGCGTCCATCATCCCTTCGCCTGGGCGGTGTCCATCAAGACCGAGGAACTGGCGCGCGCCTGCGGCGGGCTCATGCTGTACCTGAGCGCGCACCAGCTCGGGCTGGCTCCGATCCTGCTGTCCGGCGACCTGGGTGCGTTGCGCCGCTTCGTGGTGCCGGCGTTCCGCGACATCCGCGCCGGGCGGCCGCACGTGTTCGCCTTCGCCATCACCGAGCCGGCGGCCGGCTCCGACGTCGAGGACGGCGCCGGCGCGCGCGTCTACAAGCCCACCGTGGTCGCACGGCGCGCCGACGGCGGCTGGCGGCTGAGCGGCCGCAAGTGCTTTATCAGCGGCGGCGACATCGCCCGCAGCATCGTCGTGTTCGCGGCGCTGGAGCACGAGGGCATGGCGTCCTGGACCGCGTTCCTGGTGCGCAGCGACATGCCCGGCTATGCGGTGGCGCGCACGGAGCTGAAGATGGGCATGCGCGCCTCCGGCGCGGCCGAGCTGCATTTCCAGGACGTCTACGTCCCCGACGACCACGTCATCGGCGGGCTGCGCAAGGGCTGGGCGCTCAACCGCGCCACCCTGAACCTGTCCCGCATCCCGGTGGCGTCGATGGCGGTCGGCTTCGCGCAGCGGGCGGTGGAGATCGCCACCGACTTCGCCTGCCGCTACCGCCTGGGCGGAAAGCCGCTGATCCACCACCAGGAGATCCAGCTGATGCTGGCGGACATGCTCGCCGAGACCGCCGCCATCCGCGCGCTGGTGTGGAACAAGGGGCGCAGCTTCACCCCGGTGCAGGCCGAAGCCTCGATCTGCAAGTTCCACTGCACCGACGTCGCCGTGCGCGTGTGCGAGCGCGCGATGGACCTGCTGGGCAACCACGGCATGCTGCATCACCGCGGCGTGGAGAAGCTGTTCCGCGACGCGCGCCTCACCCAGATCTTCGAGGGCACCAACCAGATCAACCGGCTGGCGGTGATCGAGGACATGCAGGAAGAACTGATCCAGTCCATGACGAGGAGCACCCGACCATGAATGCCGACGGCGCAGGCAAGACCGCGAGCCGCTATTCCCATCCCTTCCTGGCCGGCGCGCGGCAGGTCGAGGCGCACTGCTCGGCCGGCCGCTGCGACATGCCGATCCTGTACGACGACGTCAGCCAGTTGTTCGCGTTCTGGCGGGTGCCGCTGGCCGCGGCGGCCGCGCTGGTGCCCGACGGCCGGCTGGAGCCGCTGCCGGTGTTCGGCAAGGCCGTGGCCGGCTTCGCCGCGTTCGAGTACCGCGGCACCACCATCGGTTCCTACAACGAGATCGGGCTGGTGATCCTGGTGCGCCGGCGCGGCAGCGCGCCGTCGCTGTGGCGCCTGCTGCGCCGCCCGGAGCGGGAGCCGGACGCGGCGTTCCACGTCGTCAACCTGCCTGTGACCACCGAGTTGGCGCGCGCCGCCGGCGTCGAGTTCTGGGGCTACCCGAAATACGTCAAGCCGATCCGCACGCAGTTCGGGCGCGACGCCGTGAGCATCGGCCTCGAAGGCGAGCTGAGTCTCGAGTGCCGCAGCGGGCCGGGGCTGTCGCTGGCCGCATTTCCGGTCACGACCTTCTCGGCGCTGCGCGGCCGGCTGCTGCACACGGCGATCCCGACCGACGGCCGCCTGCGCTTCGGCGGTGCCGCCTCGCTGAAGCTGAAAACGCTCGGCGACGGCCCCTGCGCGCGCACCGTGCGGGCGCTGGGGCTGGACCGCGCCAAGCCGTTCGCCGTGTTCCGCAACGATGCGCTGCGGGTGATCCTGCCGTTCGGCGAGCCGGCCGACTGATCCGCCGGCCGCGCCGGCGGCCGTATCCGGGTGGAGTCGGGGCCGGGCCGGGGCGCGCCCTGCCGCTTCACCTGGAAAGCCCGATGCCGGCCGGCGCGGTCGCCGGCGCCCATGGGTGCCTGTAACATGCCGCGGCGGGCGCGTCGCCGCGTGCGGATGCCGGCCGGAACATTCCGACCCCATCTTGATCTACGTCAAAGGCGCGCCGGTCCGATTCGCGCATCCTGCCGCGGGCGCGTCCGAAGGACCGCGACAGCGCGCCAGCGCCGCGGCCGCCGCTGCAACCGAACCCCCGGCGCCACCACAAGGTATTGTCATGACTGCCACGCCGTCCCAGCCCTCCGGCCCGCCGCGCGAGCGCCGGGCGTCCTACGACCAGGCCGACCTGCTGCGCTGCTCGCGCGGCGAAGTGTTCGGCCCCGGCTTCGCGAGCCTGCCGGCGCCGAACATGCTGATGGTCGACCGCATCACGCGGATTTCGGCGGAGGGCGGCGCCCACGGCAAGGGCGAGCTGCTGGCCGAGCTGGACATCCGCCCGGACCTCTGGTTCTTCGACTGCCACTTTCCGGACGATCCCGTCATGCCCGGCTGCCTGGGGCTGGACGCGATGTGGCAGCTCGTCGGGTTCTTCCTGGCCTGGAGCGGCCACGGCGGGCGCGGGCGCGCGCTGGGCGTGGACGAGGTACGCTTCCGCGGTCAGGTGCTGCCCTCGGCGCGGGTGGTCTCGTACCGGCTCGATATCAAGCGCGTGTTCGTCAGCAAGCTGATCATGGGCATCGCCGACGGCAGGCTGTCGGTGGACGGCCGCGAGATCTACACGGCCAAGGACCTGCGGGTCGGCCTGTTCAATTCCACCGAGGGCTTCTGATGCAACCGCGCCGCGTCGTCGTCACCGGCCTGGGCATCGTGTCGTGCCTGGGCAACGATCCACAGACCGTCGCCGAATCGCTGCGGCAGGGCCGCTCCGGCATCCGCTTCAGCCCCGCATACCGCGACGCCGGGCTGCGCAGCCAGGTCGCCGGCCAGATCCAGATCGACTGCGAGGCGCTGATCGACCGCAAGCTGCGCCGCTTCATGGGCGAGGCGGCGATGTTCGCCTACCTGGCGATGCAGCAGGCGATCGCCGACGCCGGGCTGACGCCGGCCGAGGTCGCGCATCCGCGCACCGGCCTGATCGCCGGCACCGGCGGTGCCTCGCCGTCCAACCTGGTGGAGGCCGCCGACAACCTGCGCGCGCGCGGCATCAAGCGCGTCGGCCCGTACATGGTCCCGCGCACCATGGGCAGCACGGTTTCCGCCTGCCTGGCGACCGGCTTCGGCATCAAGGGCCTGAACTACTCGATCAGTTCGGCCTGCGCCACCAGCGCGCACTGCATCGGCCACGCCGCCGAGCAGATCCGCGCCGGCGCGCAGGACATCGTCTTCGCCGGCGGCGGCGAGGAGGAGCACTGGTCCATGGCGATGCTGTTCGACGCCATGGGCGCGCTGTCCTCCAGCTACAACGAACGCCCGGAAACGGCCTCGCGCGCCTACGACCGCGACCGCGACGGCTTCGTGATCGCCGGCGGCGGCGGCATCCTGGTGCTGGAGGATCTGGAGCACGCGCGCGCCCGCGGCGCCAAGATTCATGCGGAACTGGTCGGCTACGGCGCGACCTCCGACGGCGCCGACATGGTCGCGCCCTCGGGCGAGGGCGCGGTGCGCTGCATGCGCCAGGCGCTGTCGACCGTCGCCGGGCCGGTGGACTACATCAACGCGCACGGCACCAGCACGCCGGTCGGGGACATCGCCGAGCTGCGCGCGATCCGTGAGGTGTTCGGCGAGGGCGCGCCGCCGATCAGCTCGACCAAGTCGCTGTCCGGCCACTCGCTGGGCGCGGCCGGCGTGCACGAGGCGATCTACAGCCTGCTGATGATGCGCCACGGCTTCATCGCCGCTTCGGCCAACATCGAGACGCTGGACGACGCGGCCGCCGGCATGCCGATCGTGCGCGAGCGCCGCGACGGCGTGCGCCTGAACACCGTGCTGTCCAACAGCTTCGGCTTCGGCGGCACTAACGCCTGCCTGGTGTTCCGGCGCCTGGACGACGGCGCCGCCGCTTAGCTTCCAGTCCCAGCGTCGGCCCCTATGTGGGCCTCCTCCGGGACGAGGCGCGCTATGCGCGTCAGCCGGGCGCCGCGCCCGGTTGCAGGCAGACGATCGCCTGGACCTGCCCCTCGATCGCCGGTGCGGGCAGGTTGGAGTTGGTCGAGCAGACCGCGCCGTCCGGTGCGAACACGATGTCGCGCATGTACGTCGTGCGCGTGCTCATCGGGTAGGCGATCCATTTCGCCGTCGCCGGGATGAAGCGGAACATGCGGTCCGACAGGTTCGAGGTGATCCACACGTCGCCGGTGGCCGGATGCACGTTCAGCGCGTACGGCGTCTCGAACTCGCCGTCGGCGAGCACCGGCAGCGGATAGGATTCGAAGCGCTCGCTGCGCGGGTCGAACTTCATCAGCCCGCTGCCGCCGAAGGCCGGGATCCACAGCGTGCCGTCGGACGCGAAGCGCATGCGCCGCGGCCCCTCCAGCGGCGTCGGCCATTCCTCGATCGCGCCGGTCCCGGGGTCGTAGCGGCCGATGCGGTCGGCGTAGAGCTTGGAGTACCACACGCTGCCGTCCAGCGGGTTGATGTCCAGGCCGTACGGCAGGTTGAGGATGCGATGGCCCTGGCCGCTCCACTTATGGTGCGACAGGATCAGGTGCAGGTCCTTGCCGGGGAACCACGACGTTACCTTGAGCATGCCGGCCAGGGTCTTGTCCGACAGCCAGCGCCAGAAGTCGCCGGAGGGCAGGGCGATCACCCGCATCGCGCCGGTGCGCGGGTCGAAGCGCCCGAGCTGGTTGGACAGGGCGATGGAAAACCACAACACGCCGTCGCGGTCGAAGCGCAGCGTGTGCGGGTACACCGCGCCGCCGCCGACCTTGTGGAACTCGAACCGCCGCGTCTTCGGGTCGAGCACGCCGATCCCGGCCGACATCGAGTGGGTGGTGTAGAAGCGGCCGTCCGGCCCGCGCACGATGCTGTGCGGGCCGTGGTGTGCGTTGAACGCGGCGACCGGCGCGGAGGCGCCGGCCAGCTCGGCGTGCAGCGGCAGGCCCTTGTCCGGGATCGGCACCGGCTCCGAGCGCCCGCTGGCCAGGTCGGTGACGTAAACGATGTCGTTGGCCATGTCGACGCTGTAGAAGCGGCCGTCCAGCCCCAGCTCCAGGTCGTGCACGAACGACATGCCGCCGGCCACCGCGACCTCGGTCAGCTTGGCGCTGGCGAGGGCGGGATCGTAGGCCTGCGTCTGCCGGTCCGGGATCGGGCGGCCGTCGAAGGTGGCCGCCAGCGTGCGCACGATGTCGCGCTCGCTGTCCCAGGTAATCAGCGCGCCGTAGCGCTGCATGCGGTCGAGCGTGTCGCTCCACCGGTCCTCGGACTTCGGCCGCCGCGTCCAGGCGTTGCCGATCTGGTGGCAGTAGAAGCACTGGCTGCGGTAGCTCTGGCGGACGCGCGCGTCGTCGAGTTGGACGCGGGCCGCGTGCGCCGAGGCGGGCAGAGCGTCCGAGATCTGTGCCGGATCGGTCAGCGGGCGCAGCGCCACGCGCAGCTCCACCCGCTGGGCGTCGTCGAGGTTCAGCTCGCGCGCGTCGTCGGCGAAGCGCGCCGCGCGGATGCGCAGCGTGGCCGCGCCGGACTGCGCGGTGGACAGGGCGAAGCGCCCGTCCGCGCCGCTGTACGCCGACTCGCGCAGCACGCCGTCGCCGCGGGTCAGGCTGACGACGGCGCCGGCCACCGGGCGGCCGTCCGGTGCGTTGACGACACCTTGCAGGCTTGCCGCCGCGGCGGCCTGGAACAGGGCGGGCGCGAGCACCAGCCCGGCCGCAAAGGTCTTCTTCATGCGTTCCCCCGAATCGCCGCCGCGAGCCGCGGCGCTGGAATGGTGTGGCAGCCTCGCGGCCGACATTTTGACGCAGATCAGATGCGCGATGCCGGGCGCGCAGCAGACTGGGAACTTGGAGAGAATCGCCCGACGACAATAACCGCCATGTGCGATGCAGGGGGTATCCGCGTGCAATTCCGATTCGACAATCCGGTGCTCGTCACCGGGGCAAACGGCTTCATCGGCCTGCGGCTGGTCCGGCGCCTGGCGGCCGACGGCAACACGATCCGTGCCTTGGTGCTGCCCGGCGAGACGGTCGGCCCGCAGATGCCGGCCACGGTCGACATCTGCCGCGGTGACGTCACCGACCTTGCGAGCGTGCAGGCGGCGATGCGCGGCGCCGGCACCGTGCTGCACCTGGCCTGCCTGGTCGGCGACCATTTTCCCGACTCGGCACACCAGCGCGTGACCGTGCAGGGGACGGAAAACGTACTCGGCTGCGCCGCGCGCGAAAAGGCGCGCGCCGTGCTGGTATCGAGCATCGCGGTGTACGGCGATGCCATCGCGCGCGACCGCTGCGACGAGGCGCATCCGCACGGCGCCGCCGCCGGCCCGTACTCGCGCGCCAAGCAGGCGCAGGAGCGGGTCGCCCGGCGCCTGGCCGAGCGCGAGGGGCTGGCCGTGTCCATCGTGCGGCCCGGCAACGTCTACGGCCCCGGCCGCACCCCCTGGGTGCACACGGTGCTGGACAAGCTCAAGAGCAAGCTGCCGATCCTGATCGGCGGCGGGGAGTTCAACGCCGGCCTGGCGTACGTGGACAACGTGGTGGACGCGATCGTGCGCGCCGCCGCCCTGCCGCAGGCCGCCGGCGAGACCTACAACGCGCTGGACGGATCGGACATCACCTGGCGCCGCTATTTCACCGACCTTGCCGCGGCGGCGGGTCGGGGCGATCGCGTCCGCTCGCTGCCGCTTCCCGTCGCGCGCTTCGGCGCCGGCGCCGGCGAGCTGCTGTGGCGACTGCTGCGCCTGTCCGGAGCGCCGCCGCTGACGCGCGAGGCGCTGGGCCTGGTCGGCGCCGAGCACCGCATCCCCATCGACAAGGCGCGCGTGCAGCTCGGCTACCGGCCGGAAATCGGCTACGAGCAAGGCTTCGCGCAGGTGCGCGACTACGTCCGATACGCGCTGGGTTACGGGCAGGGCGCCGACGGCTGAGCACGCCGCGGCGCGGGCCGTGTTACATCTGCGACTGCACGTAGTTCTGCACGCCGACTTTCTGGATCAGCTCCAGTTGCGTTTCCAGCCAATGGAAATGCTTTTCCTCGTCCGCCAGCATTTCCCGGAACAGGTCGCGGCTGACGTAGTCGTTGCGGCTTTCGCATTCCAGCACGGCCTTGCGCAGCAGCGGCATGGCGTGGCCGATCAGGCTCAGGTCGAGCTGCAACTGGTCGGCGACCGTGGCGCTCACGACGATTTGCCGCGCGTCCTGCAAGGCGGGCTGTCCCTCCAGGAACAGGATGCGCTCCAGCAGCTTCGCGGCGTGGTTCGTCTCCTCGGCGCTGTACTGGTGCTGGATCTCCTTGAGCCGGTGCAGGCCGGCGTGCTCGCACAACTTGGAGTGGAGCAGGTACTGCTTGTGACCGGTCAGTTCGATGGAGAGGTACTGGTTCAGATAGGAAATGACCTGCGGGTCGCCTTTCATCGTCACGTCCTCCGTTCACAGCTTGGTTGAACGCCTCGCCGCGCGCGGCCAGTATGCGCCCGGCAAGGCCCGTGGACCATGAGCCGCCGACGGTTCAGCCGGCGCCGCGCAGCGCCAGCGTGTCGAAGCGTTCGCGCCATTCCGGCCCGATCGAATCCAGGTCCGCCGGTCGCCAGCGGTTGGAACCCAGGGCGCGCGCCTCGCCGCGGCTCGTTTCGCACAGCTGCAGGGCCCAGTGCCGCACGCCGCGCTGCCACAATGCGTCGGCCAGCCGCCGCAGGCCGGGCGCGCTGGCGAACTCGGAGTGGACCGTGGTGCGCACTTCGTAGCGGATCCCCGACTCCAGCAGCAGGTCGAGGCTGCGCCAGGCACGCCCGGCGGCGCCGGCCGCGCCGGTCAGAGCGCCGTAATCCTCGGGCAGGGACTTGATGTCCAGGCCCACCCAGTCGCAATGCGGCAGCAGCCTGCGCAGCCTCTCCGGACAGGCGCCGGCGGTGTGCAGGCCCACGCGGAACCCCAGCTCGCGCACGCGCCGGCAGGCGGCGACGAGAGCGCCCTGTGCGGTCGGCTCGCCGCCGCTGAACACGACCGCATCCAGCAACCCGCGGCGCGTTTCCAGAAACCGCTCCACATCCTCCCACCGAATCGCGACGGCGCCGCGCGCCGGGATCAGGTGCGGGTTGTGGCAATAGCGGCAGCGCCAGGGGCAGCCCTGGCAGAACACCACCGCCGCCAGCTCGCCGGGGTAGTCCACGCCGGTCAGCGGGACGAGGCCGCCGATGCGCAGCGCGGCGGCGGCGCGCGCCGCGTTGCCGGCGGCGGCCGGCGCGGGCAGACAGGCCGTCAACAGGCCGCCGCCGGTTCCGGCGTGCGGGCGCATGCCCCTTCCGGCCGTTCGGCAAAATGCTGGCGCTCGTGGTGCTCGCTGCGCTTGCCGGGATTGAACTCGGAAACCGGGCGGTGGTACCCCATCACCCGGGTCCACACTTCGCAGCGGGTGCGTTCTTCGCTCGTGAGCAGTTGCTGTGCATCCATGGTCGTCTCCTTGTGGTGTGATCGCGCCGCTAGGCGCAGGTGCAGTCCTGGCCGAATTTCTTCGCCAGCAGCTCTTCGTCGCAGCGCGGGCAGAACTCGTGCTCGCCCGACAGGTAGCCGTGCTTGGGGCAGATCGAGAAAGTCGGCGTGACCGTGATGTACGGCAGGCGGAAGTTCTCCAGCGCGCGGCGCACCAGGCGCTTGCAGGCCTCCGGCGAGGACAGGCGCTCGCCCATGTACAGGTGCAGCACCGTGCCGCCGGTGTACTTGCACTGAAGCTCGTCCTGCCGTCGCAGCGCCTCGAAGGCGTCGTCGGTGAAGCCCACCGGCAGTTGCGACGAGTTCGTGTAATACGGCGCCTCCGCCGTGCCGGCCTGCACGATGCCGGGGAAGCGCTTGCGGTCCTCCTTGGCGAAGCGGTAGGTGGTGCCTTCCGCCGGAGTCGCCTCCAGGTTGTACAGATGCCCGCTTTGTTCCTGGAACTGGGTCATCCGTGCGCGCACATGATCCAGCAGGCGGCAGGCCATGCGGTGGCCGTCGTCCGTCGTGAGATCGTGGGCGTCGCGGGTGAAGTTGCGCACCATCTCGTTGATGCCGTTCACGCCGATGGTGGAGAAGTGGTTGCGCAGCGTTCCCAGGTAGCGCTTGGTGTACGGGTACAGACCCATGTCCATGAACTGCTGGATGACCTTGCGCTTGATCTCCAGCGAGTCGCGCGCGATCGCCAGCAGCTCGTCCAGGCGCTTGAGCAGGCCGGCCTCGTTGCCGGCGTGCAGGAATCCCAGGCGCGCGCAGTTGATCGTGACCACGCCGATGGAGCCGGTCTGCTCGGCCGAGCCGAACAGGCCGTTGCCGCGCTTGAGCAGCTCGCGCAGGTCCAGTTGGAGGCGGCAGCACATCGAGCGCACCTGGTTGGGCTGCATGTCCGAGTTGATGAAGTTCTGGAAGTACGGCAGGCCGTACTTCGCGGTCATGGCGAACAGCAGGCCGGCGTTGTCGGAGTCCCAGTCGAAGTCGCGCGTGATGTTGTAGGTCGGGATCGGGAAGGTGAACACGCGCCCCTTGGCGTCGCCCGCGGTCATCACTTCGATGTAGGCGCGGTTGATCAGGTCCATCTCCCGGCGCAGCTCGCCGTAGGTGAACGGCATCTCCTCGCCGCCGACCACCGGCACTTCCTTGCGCAGGTCCTCCGGGCAGACCCAGTCGAAGGTGAGGTTGGTGAATGGCGTCTGCGTGCCCCAGCGCGAGGGTACGTTGAGGTTGTAGATCAGCTGCTGGATGTACTGCTTGACCTCGGCGTATCCGAGACGGACCTTGCGCACGAACGGCGCCATGTAGGTGTCGAAAGACGAAAAAGCCTGCGCGCCGGCCCATTCGTTCTGCAGCGTGCCGAGGAAGTTGACGATCTGGCCCACGGCCGACGACATGTGCCGCGGCGGCCCCGCCTCGACCTTGCCCGGCACGCCGTTCAAGCCTTCGCGCAGCAGCGTGCGCAGCGACCAGCCGGCGCAGTAGCCGGACAGCATGTCGAGGTCGTGGATATGGATGTCCGCCTCGCGGTGCGCGACGCCGGCCTCGGCGGGGTAGACGTGGTTGAGCCAGTAGTTGGCGATCACCTTGCCGGAGGTGTTCAGGATCAGGCCGCCCAGGGAATAGCCCTGATTGGCGTTGGCGTTGACGCGCCAGTCCGCGCGCGTCAGGTACTCGTTGACCGAGCGCTCGACCTCCACCACCGTGCGCCGGTCGGCGCGCAGCCGCGCGCGCTGCTCGCGGTAGACGATGTAGGCGCGGGCGGTGTCGAAATAGTCGGCGGCGATCAGGGTCTGTTCGACGATGTCCTGCACCTGCTCGACGGTGGGAATGTCGCCGCCGCCGTAGCGGTGCGCGATGACCTTGACCGCGGCCTGGGTCAGTGCGGCGGCCGCGTCCGCGCCGTACTCCGAGGTGGCGGCGCCCGCCTTGAGCAGCGCCTGGTGGATGCGGTCCGCCTCGAAAGTTTCCAGTCGCCCGTCGCGCTTGCGGATGTACGCAGGAACGGTCCTGCCCCCATTGTTTCCCATATCTTGTGCCTCCGTCGCTTCTGAAACACCACTAATTGTGGTTTCAGGCTAACGGAAGCGGGCTGCGGCGATTTGACCTGGATCAAAAAGCCGGTGCCGACGTGGCCGGGACAAGGCGCCGCGCGCGTCTCACCAGACGTGGAACATCAGCCCCCAGGCCGCCGGTACCACCGCCAGACCCACGGCAACAGCCGTAAGGGCGCCGGCCTTGCGCGCGGCGGCGATGGGTTGTGGCGCGAGCATGCGCCAGGCCAGATGGAGCGACCACCCGACCGCCAGGGCCAGCAAGGCGATGCGTAGCGCCGGCACGCCGGGCACGCGGATGCGCTCGGCGGCGAGCTGGCCGAAGGTCAGCATGGTCAGGCCCAGGAACACCGAGATGCCCGCCAGCGGCGTCAGCGCAAACGTCAGGCGCGCGGACAGGGCGGGGTTGCGCAGCAGGCGGCCGGCCACCGCCAGCCAGCCCGTGATCCAGCCGCCGACCGCCAGGGCCGTGGCGCCGATGTAAAGCAGGATGCACAGCCCGTCGAGGCGCGTGAACACGTCGTTGGCCTCGGGGTAGGGCGTCAGCAGCCACCAGGGCACCTGGTCCGACAGGAGCCAGGCCCAGTCGTGCATCACCGCCCATTCCGCCAAGGTCTGCTTCAGGCGCACGAACCAGGGACTGGAACTCCATTGGAACGCCCCGACTGCGAGTCCGAGCAGCCCGTACGCGATCAGGACCGCTTCCCAGCGCGAGTCGGGTGTGCGGCCCAGGATTTCCGCGTTCGGCGAACGGGCGCGCAGGGCGACGGCGCCGCGGTGCCCGCTGCAGCGGCCGCAGGCGTGGCAGGCGCCGGTGCCGGCCAGGTGGCGCACGTCCAGGATCGGCGGGCAGTCCACCGCCGGCGTCGAGCGCGGCGCCGCGCGCCAGGCGGCATCGCTGACCGCGAAGTGCACCGGCGCCAGCCGCGCCAGGAGCGCGAACACGCCGTTGGCCGGGCACAGGTAGCGGCACCACACGCGCACGCCGCGTCCGTAGAGGAATCCGATTGTCACCGCTGCCACGGTCGAGCCGCCCAGCACCAGCAACGCCGCCTGCGGGTACTCGTACACGCTGACCAGCTGGCCGAACACCGTGGTGCCGGCGAACGCGATGAACGGCCAGCCGCCCCAGCGCAGCCAGCGCGGAATGCGGCGGCGCAGGCCGTGCCGGCTGGCCAGCTCGGTGATTGCGCCTTCCGGGCAGAACACGCCGCACCAGACGCGGCCCAGCAGCATGGTCGTGACCATCACGAACGGCCACCACAGTCCCCAGAACACGAACTGTGCGAACAGGCGCAGGTTGTTCCACAGGTGGGCGTCCTGCGCCGGCAAGGGCATGAACGCGGGGGCGATCAGCAGCACGGCATAACCGACGACGACGGCCGCCTGGATGCCGACGATGGCGCCGCGGTGGCGTGCCATCGCATGCCCCATGCGCTCCAGCGCCCGCCGCAATCGACCGGAAGCGGGAGCGGCGGTGCCGCCGCATCCCCCTTGCGCGAAAGCGACGGGCGCCGTCTTCATCGGGCGACGAGCCGGCCGCGGGCGGTATCCGGGTGGAACTCGCCCAGGAACGGGTACTCGCCGGGGCGCAGCGGCGCGAGCACGGCCCTGCGCGTCGTGCCTTGGTTGAGCACGACTTCCTTGCGCAGGTCCGGGATCTCGAATTCCTCCGGGCCGGGGCCTTCGTTGCGCACCACCAGCCGGATGCGCCGGCCGGCCGGAACCTCGATCAGCTCCGGCTGGAAGCGGCCGTCGCGGATGACCAGCTCGCGCTCCACCACGTCCTGCCCCGCATCGGCCGCCGCGGCACCCGTCGCCAGCATCAATGCGGCGGCGAGCGCCCGCGCCTTCGCGAATTTGGCGGCCACGGTCAGTAGCTCAGTTGCAGGCGCAGGCCGACGACCGACACGTCGTCGGCCGCCGCGTCGCCGCCGGGGCGCCGCAGGTGCTGCACGGACGGGGAGACCACGAACGCCGGGCCGACGAAGTATCGGTAATACAGCTCCGCCACCGTCTCCGCTCCGCGCGCGGCGTAGCCGAAGTCCGGCGTGCCGTCGGCGTCGCCGTCCACGGTCGCGGATTCACGTTCGAACTCATCGCCGACCTGCATCTGGCCTATCGCCAGCCCCAGCGCGTCGGCGCCGCGATTCCAGTAGCTGCCGCCGAACTCCGCGCCCACCGTCGCGGCGCGGTCGAAGCGCACGCGCCCCTCCAACTGGGCGCCCACGCGCGCGAACAGCGTGAGGTAGTCGTGTACCTGCTGGTCCAGGCTCAGGCCGACGCCGGCGTGGCGCGCCTGCGCGCCGTCGAAATCGCCGCCGCGACCGTTGCGCCAGGCGTACAGGCGGTAGCGGCCGGTCAGGCCCAGGATGCGCTGGCTGGTCTCGGCCTGGACCATCGCCAGCGGCGAGCGCAGCGCATCCTCGTAACCGGCGCCGGAACCGGCGCCGAATACCGCCGCGGAAACGCCGTAGCTGGCCGGCTTGCGCGAGTCGTCCACGTACGCCAGGCGGATGCCGGGGGTGAAGCCGAAGGCGTCCACGCCGATGTCGCCGCCCACGTCCAGCAGGGGATTGTGGACGAAGGCCTGGTTGTTGAAGGCGCGGGTCTCGTCGTCGGCGACGGCGTTCTGGTCGAAGAAGCCGAACGGGTCCATCTTGCCGACGTTGAACTCGACATGGCGGCGCGACAGGGTCGGATTGCCGCCCAGCGGCAGCGGCAGGTTCACCTGGTACCAGGCCTGTGCCAGCAGCACCGTCGAGTCCGAGGGCTCCGTGCCGGGGCGCTGGAAGCTGCTGGCGTTGGTCGAGGCGAATGCCGGCCCCGGCGCTTGCAGGCCGCGGCCCTGGCCCATGCGGAAATGGCCGAACAAGAACGATTCGGAGGCGTTGCCCAGCGAGCCGGCCGGGACCGTCACTTCGACGTCGGCGCGGTAATTCAGCTCGCGGCCGGTGGCGGCTTCGCCGCCGCGCGCGCCCTGGCCGACCAGCGTCAGGCCGGCCTCGACCTCGATGCCGTCCAGGCCCTCGAGGGCGCCGACGGTCCTGCGGTAGCCGCTGGCCTGCGACTCGACCGCCTTCAGGCGCGCCGCCAGGGGCGGCTCGTCGGCGCTGATGCTCGGCTCGTCCAGCGCGCTCTGCTGCTCCGCGCGCTCGCGCTCCAGCTCGGCGACGCGGGCGGACAGGCGCTCCAGTTCGGCTTGCAGCGTGTCGGTCTTGCCGGCACCCGCGCCGGCGGCCGACGCCGCGCAGGCGACGGCCAGCAGCGGCGCCGCCGCGAAGCTTGCGGCGCGCATCAGTAGCCACCCTTCTTGCCGATGCCGGAGTAGATGAACTCCCATTCGACGGTGAACGGCTTGAACCACGGCCGCACGCCGGTGAGACGGTCGGTGTGGCGGCCGAAATGGTGGCCGGCAGGGTGGTCCACCGGCGCGTGGATGGTGTACTTGACGCGGTACTTGCCGTAGCCGAACAGCTTGACGTTGTCGCCGTAGTGCGGCCCGTCGTTGGCGACCATGGGCATGAAGTCGCCGGCAATTTTCTCCCCGCTGTCGGCCTTGACGACCTCGTACTGCACCTGCAGGTACGGGATCCATTCGCCCTCGGCGAAGCCGTTGGGGTTGATGTCCATGGCGCGGATGTCGGCTTCGAGGTGCACGTCGGACTGCTCGGCCGGCCGCATCATCCCGTCCGGCTCCATGCCGATCGGCTGCAAGTAGACCGCCGCGATCTCCATGCCGAAGCGTTGCTCCGGCACGCCGATCGGGTATTCGATAGCCCCAGCGGATGACATGTACAAAAGGCTCGCGCCAGCAAGCAGGGCAGGCGAGGAAAGTCGATTCACGATTCACTCCGGCGGTTGTTGTAGTAATGCGAATTATTCGCATTACTAAGATGAACGGTATTGACCTAGATCAACAAAACCGGGGATTTCCGCGGCGCGTTCAGCCGCGCTCGATGTTCTCCACCGCCCACACGGCGGCTTCGACGCGCGAGCGCATGCGCAGCTTCTTGAGCAGGCTCTTGACGTGGACCTTGACGGTCGCCTCGGCGATGTCGAGCTGCTGGCCGATCTGCTTGTTGCTTTTGCCGACGGCCAGCAGCCGCAGGATGTCGCGCTCGCGCGCGGTGAGCGCCTCCAGCGGCGGCGCCGGCTGGGCGCGCAGGGCGCGCGCCAGCAGCTCGGTCAGCTTGGCGCTGATGACCAGGCGGCCCTCGGCCGCCTGCTCGAGCTGCGCCAGGATTTCCTCCGGCTCCATGTCCTTGAGCAGGTAGCCGTCGGCGCCGGCACGCAGGGCGGCGACCACGTCCTCCTCGTGGTCGGATACGGTCAGCATGACCACGCGGCTGTCGACGTCCAGCGCCTTGATCGCCTTGAGCGTCTCGATGCCGTCCATGCCCTTCATGTTGAGGTCCAGCAGCACCAGCGCCGGCGCGTGCCGGCGCACCAGCTCGACGCCCTCGGCGCCGGATGAGGCCGCTCCGGCCAGCCGCAGGCTGCGCGACATCTGGATCAGATCGGCGACGCCGCGCCGGAACAGGGGGTGGTCGTCGATGACGACGAGCGTTGCGGGCGCTTCCGGCTCAGCCATGGGAGGACGCTTCGGTGGGGATGCGGGACGCCATCGGGGCCGGCGCGGACGGCGAGAACACCATCTCGACCCGCGTGCCGCCGCCGTGCCGCGCGATCGCGCAGACCTCGCCGCCGAGGCTGCGCGCGCGCGCGTCCATGATCGCCAGGCCGTAATGGTGCGTGCGCAGCGGGCTGGGCGGGATGCCGACGCCGTCGTCGTCGATGGTCACGGTGATGCGGTCGCGGCCGGCGTCGTAGGCGAGGGCGACGGCGGCGCGCGACGCCTGCGCGTGCCGCACGACGTTGCTCAGGGCCTCGCGCACGACCTGGAGCACGTGGATTTCCTGGTTCGGCGACAGCGAGCAACGGTCCAGGTTGTAGCGCAGCTCGATCGGCAGGTGGTTGCGCTCGTGGAATTCGCGCACCGTCGCCGCCACCGCGGATGCCAGGCCGCGCCCGTCCATGCGCAGGCGGAAGGTGCTGAGCAGCTCGCGCAGCTGGCGGTACGCGCTGGAGATTCCCTCGCGCAGCTCGTCCAGCACGCCGCGCGCCACCTCGCCGGCGGCGGTGTCGCGCAGCGCCGCGTCCAGCCGGCTGGCCTGGATCTTGAGGTAGGAGAGAGATTGCGCCAGCGAGTCGTGCAGCTCGCGCGCGATCACGGCGCGCTCCTCGAACAGCGCCAGGCGGCGGCTCTGCTCGCTGCGGCGGCCGATGGTGATGGCGTTGCCGATCTGCGCCGCGACCGCTTCCAGCAGCCGGCTTTGCCACGGCTCCAGGCCCTGCGCCGGCGTGCCCGCCAGCAGCATGCCGTAGGTCTGGTCGCGGTCGCGGATGGCGAAGCAGTGGCCGCTCTCGCGCAGGCAGTCTGCCGGCAGGCCGGTCGCCGCCGCGCCGACGGGCGCGCAGCCGGTGCACTGGCCATCCATGCAGGCGCCGCCGTCGCCCGCATGGCGGCGGGCGGTACCGGCCACGAAGTAGGAGCGGTGGCCATCGGCGGCGGTCATGCAGATCGCGGTCGGCCCGATGCCGGTGGCCGCCTCCAGGTCGCGCAGCAGCGGTTGCAGGCTGTCGCCCGACAGCGGGTCCTGGTTCAGGCGCATGGCGGCGCCGTACAGCAACTCCAGCGAACGGTTGCTGCGCTCCAGGCCGACCGTCTTCTCGCGCACGCGCTGCTCCAGCTCCGCATACATCTTCGACAGGTCCTCCGCCATCGCGTTGAAGGCGTGTCCCAGGTGCCCCAGCTCGTCCTCGGTCTCGTACGGCGTGCGGTGGCTGAAGTCGCCGCGCCGCGTGCGTCTTGCGCAGGCGAGCAGCTCGCGCAGCGGCACCAGTACGCGCGTGTGCATCATGTACATGGTCAGGACGACCACGGTCACGGTCAGGAACAGCGTGACGATGTGCATCAGCCGCAGCCAGCGCACCTTGGCCTCGGTCCTCTGCTCGAGCAGGCCGACGAAGTGGTCCACATCTGCCACGTACGCCTCGGTGTCGGCGAGCAGCTCGCGCGGTGCCAGCGGCGAGTCGGCCAGCAGGCGCGACCGGATGCGCTGCGCCCATTCCGCGGTCAGCGCGGCGTAGGCCGCGCGCACCTCGTCGGCGGGGTCCAGGGGGAGCATGGGGAGCAGGCGCGGGCTGCCGAGCCGCGCGTCGTAGTCGGCGGCGAGCCGCCGCCGCAGCTCGACGTCGGCCGTGTCCGACGCGGCCAGCGTTGCCGCGATGCGGTAGGCGTGGAAGCGCAGCGTGCCGGCGTGGTTGATGGCGCCGGCCGCGCCGCCCATCGCTTCGGCGAACAGCACCGACCCCAGCATGCTGACGAACGCCAGCGCCGTGATGGTTCCCATCGCGAAGGCGAGCCGCAGCAGCAGGCTCTTGGCGGCCGGCAAGGCCGGCATCGACTGATCGGGCGACATCGGATTTGTTCGAACTACCTCCAATGAAAGCGACACCAGGATCGTACCGCCCGAACGCCGCCCCGCGTTGATCCAAGTCAAGGCAAAACAAGCTCTTGGCGCTGTCCGAAGGATTACCCCTTTGGGTGTAGACGGCCCGCGCCGCCGTCTCGGCACTTGATCTGCGTCAATTGCCGGCCGCGCGCGATTGGCGACAGTCGCGCCACGCAACGTCCCGCAGTTGAAGGAGAACGGCAGTGGCGACCCTCAGAACGCAGCAGTTGTCGGTGCTGACGATGAACACGCTCGGCTTCACGGCGTGCTTCGCGGTGTGGGTGATGTTTTCGATCATCGGCATCCCGATCAAGACCGGCCTGGCCCTCAACGACACGCAGTTCGGCCTGATGGCGGCGACGCCGATCCTGACCGGATCGCTGTTGCGCCTGCCGCTGGGCCTGATGACCGACCGCTTCGGCGGCCGCCCGGTGTTCTTCGCGCTGATGCTGTCGGTGATCGTGCCGCTCTACCTGATCGCCTACGCCACGCAGTACTGGCAGTTCCTGGTGCTCGGCTTGTTCGTCGGCGTGGCCGGCGCGGCGTTCTCGGTCGGCATCGCCTACACCGCGCGCTGGTTCGACAAGAAGCACCAGGGCTTCGCCATGGGCATCTTCGGCGCCGGCAACGCCGGCGCGGCGGTGACCAAGTTCGTCGCGCCGACGCTGGTGGTCGCCTGGGGCTGGCAGTCGGTGCCCAAGGTCTACGCGCTGGCGATGTCGGTGATGGCCGTCCTGTTCTGGATGTTCACCTACACCGACCCCAAGCACCACGTCGAGTCGCACGTCAAGGTGCGCGACCAGCTCAAGGTGCTCAAGGACCCGCGGATCTGGAAGTACTGCCAGTACTACTCGCTGGTGTTCGGCGGCTACGTGGGCCTGTCGCTGTGGATGACCAAGTACTACATCGGCGAGTACGGCCACAGCATCCAGACGGCGGCGCTGCTGGCCTCGATCTTCGTGCTGCCCTCGGGCGTGATCCGCGCGCTGGGCGGCTGGCTGTCCGACCGCTTCGGCGCGCACACCGTCACCTGGTGGGTGATGTGGGTGTCGCTGGCCTGCCTGTTCTTCATGTCCTATCCGCGCACCGACCTGGTCGTTCACACCGTCGGCGGCGGCCAGCTGAACATGAGCATCGCGCTGCATGAATGGGTGTTCACCGCGCTGCTGTTCACGGTCGGAATCGCCTGGGGCTTCGGCAAGGCCTCGGTGTTCAAGTACCTGTCCGACGAATACCAGAAGGACATGGGCGTGGTTTCCGGCATCGTCGGCCTGGTCGGCGGCCTCGGCGGGTTCCTGCTGCCGATCATGTTCGGCATCGCGCTGGACTTCACTGGCGTCAACAGCACCGCCTTCATGCTGCTGTTCGGCGTGACCCTGGTGTCGCTGGCCTGGATGCACCTGACCGACGAGCGCGCGCTCGACCGCGGCCAGACCTCGCGCATGAAGTTCGGCCAGTTCGCCACCGATACCCTCGAATAAACCCCTCGTCCCCTGGAGCTAGCCATGTCGACCATCAACCACTGGACGATCGAAGACGCCACTTTCTGGGAAGAGAAGGGCCGCCCGATCGCCAACCGCAACCTGCTGATCTCCATTCCGAGCCTGCTGTGCGGCTTCGCGGTCTGGATCTACTGGAGCGTCATCACGGTCCAGATGCTGAACCTGGGCTTCCCGTTCAAGCCGGCGGAACTGTTCACGCTGTCGGCGATCGCGGGCCTGACCGGCGCCACGCTGCGCATCCCGTCCAGCTTCTTCATCCGCATCGCGGGCGGCCGTAACGCGATCTTCTTCACCACCGCCCTGCTGATGATCCCGGCGCTCGGCACCGGGCTGGCCTTGCAGCACGCCGACACGCCGCTGTGGGTGTTCCAGTTGCTGGCGATGCTGTCCGGCATCGGCGGCGGCAACTTCGCCTCCTCGATGTCCAACATCAGCTTCTTCTTCCCGAAGCGCACGCAAGGCCTCGCCCTGGGCCTGAACGCGGGCCTGGGCAATTTCGGCGTCACCACGATGCAGATCCTGGTGCCCCTGGTCATGACGGTTCCGCTGTTCGGCGACTTCGGCGGTGTCTCGATGACGCTGAAGTCCGATTCCGGGACGCTGATCGGCAAGATACCGGCGGGGTCGCAGACCTGGATCCAGAACGCCGGATTCGTCTGGCTGCTGCTGCTGGCGCCGCTGTCGCTCGCGGCCTGGTTCGGCATGAACAACATCCGCACCGACGAGGTGTCGCCGAACATCGGTTCGCCGCTGTCGGCCGTCGCGAAGGTTGCGGGCATGCTGCTGATCGGTTTTGTCGCCGCCGGCCTGGGGGTGTATCTGATCCTGCCGGCGCCGAGCGGGCTGGGCCTGCCCGACTGGACCAAGTGGTTCGTGATCGCGGGCGTCATCGCAGCCACCGTGTTCATGCTGCGCCTGATCCCCGGCACCATCCGCAAGAACCTCGACCGCCAGTACCGCATCTTCGGGCACAAGCACACCTGGGTCATGAGCGTGATCTACACCATGACCTTCGGCTCGTTCATCGGCTATTCGGCGGCCTTCGCGCTGGCGATCCAGGTGATCTTCGGCTACCAGCACATCCCCGGCGCCGACGGCGTCTTCACCCACAACACGCCCAACCCCGGCGCGCCCAGCGCGCTGATGTACGCGTGGATGGGACCCTTTGTCGGCGCGCTGGTGCGGCCGGTCGGCGGCTGGATCGCCGACAAGCTGGGCGGTGCCCTTATCACACAGGTCACGACGGTGGTCATGATCGCGGCGGCGCTGGGCGCGGCGTACTACATGCACGCCGCCTACCTGTCGCCGAGCCCGGAACAGTACTTCGTGCCGTTCTTCCTGCTGTTCCTGGTGCTGTTCGCCGCCAGCGGCGTCGGCAACGGCTCCACGTTCCGCACCATCGCGATGGTGTTCCCGAAGGAGCAGGCCGGCCCGGTGCTGGGCTGGACCTCGGCGGTCGCCGCCTACGGCGCCTTCGTGATCCCGCAGGTGATCGGCGAGCAGATCAAAGCCGGCACGCCGGAGTACGCGCTCTACGGCTTTTCCGCCTTCTACCTGCTGTGCCTCGCGCTGAACTGGTGGTACTACCTCGGCCCCAAGGCCGAATTCCGCAACCCTTGATCGGATTCGACAGGACCATTGCCATGAAACAACACAAGAACGCGTTACTGGGGCTGCTTGCCGGGATCACGCTGGCCGCGCCCGGCGCCAACGCCGCAGACCAGGCGCCGACGCTGCGCGCCGCCCTGGAAGGCGGGCGCGCAAACCTGGATCTCCGGCTGCGCCATGAGAGCGTGGATACCGACAACCCGGCGAAGAAGGATGCCGAGGCCAACACCGTGCGTACGCGCCTGGGTTACACGACCGGCGCCTGGAACGGCTTCGACGCCGGCATCGAGTTCGAGGGCGTGTCGCACATCGGCTCGGCTAACTACAGCCCGACGCCCGCGGGCAGCTACGCGGTGGTGGCCGATCCGGACTCCAACGAGCTGAATCAGGCCTACATCCGCTACACCGGCATTGCCGGCACCACGCTGAAGTACGGGCGCCAGCGCATCGTGCTCGACAACGCGCGCTTCGTCGGCAACGTCGGCTGGCGCCAGAACGAGCAGACCTACGACGCCCTGTCCGTCACGGGCGCCACCTGGCTGCCGAAGACCACGGTGCGCTACGCGTTCCTGACCGACGCCAACACCATCATCGCGACCGACCGGCCGCTGCACGGGCATCTGCTGAACGTGTCCTATGCGCTGGCGCCGGAGCTGAATCTGGTCGCCTACGGCTACCTGCTGGACTGGGCGACCGGCGGCGTCCCGACGCCGCCGGCCGATAGCCGCACCCTGGGTCTGCGCGCCACCGGCGCAGTCGCGCTGGGAGCGGGCAAGTTCGGTTACGCGCTGGAGTACGCGCAGCAGTCGGACTACGCCGACGCCAGCTTCGACAGCCACGGCTACTCCCTGGCCGAGCTGGGCTACGGCGTTCCCGCCGTGGGGGTCAAGCTCGGCTACGAGCTGCTGGGCGGCGACGGCGCGAGCGCCTTCCAGACGCCGCTGGCGACGCTGCACGCCTTCAACGGCTGGGCCGACCTGTTCCTGTCCACGCCGGCCACCGGCCTGCGCGACGTCTACCTGCAGGCAGGCGGCACCGCGTTCCAGAAACTCGGCTGGATGGTGCGCAGCCACCGTTTCGACGCCGACACCGGCAGCGCGGACTACGGCAAGGAACTGGACGCTCAGCTCACCTGGGCGTTCCTGGACACGCTCAGCGTCGGCGCCAAGTACGCCAACTACGACGCCAAGGACTTCTCGTTCGACACGACCAAGACCTGGGCCTGGGTCGAGTACCGATTCTGAGCTGGCCGGCATGAGACCGCGGAGACAACGATGAGTCACTTCTTTGATCGCCTGAACTTCTTCAAGAAAGCCGAGCCGTTTTCCGACGGCCACGGCGCGACCACCTGCGAGGACCGCGGCTGGGAGGACGCGTACCGCAACCGCTGGCGCTTCGACAAGATCGTGCGCTCGACGCACGGCGTGAACTGCACCGGCGGGTGCAGCTGGAAAATCCACGTCAAGAACGGCCTGGTCGCGTTCGAGATGCAGCAGACCGACTATCCGCGCACGCGGCCGGACATGCCCAACCACGAGCCGCGCGGCTGCCAGCGCGGCGCGTCGTTCTCCTGGTACCTGTACAGCCCGCACCGCATCAAGCACCCGATGGTGCGCGGGCGCCTGCTGGAGCTGTACCGCGCCGAGCGCGCCGCGGGCAAGGACCCGGTCGCGGCCTGGGAGGCGATCCAGGCCGACCCGGCCAAGCGCAAGCGCTACACCGCGGTGCGCGGCCTGGGCGGCTTCGTGCGCAGCAACTGGGACGAGGTCAACGAGATCATTGCCGCGGCCAACGTCTACACGATCAAGAAGTGGGGACCGGACCGCATCTTCGGCTTCTCGCCGATTCCGGCGATGTCCATGATTTCCTACGCCGCCGGCTCGCGTTACCTGTCGCTGCTGGGCGCGCCCTGCGGCAGCTTTTACGACTGGTACTGCGACCTGCCGCCGGCCTCGCCGCAGGTCTGGGGCGAGCAGACCGACGTGCCGGAGGCGGCCGACTGGTACAACTCGGGCTACATCATCGTCTGCGGCGCCAACCTGCCGATGACGCGCACGCCGGACGCCCACTTCGCGGTCGAGGCGCGCTACAAGGGCACCAAGATCGTGTCGATGGCGCCGGACTATGCGGAGTACGTGAAGTTCGCCGACCTATGGATGCCGGTGCGCCAGGGCACGGATGCGGCGGCGTTCCTCGCCATGGGCCACGTGGCGCTCAAGGAATTCCACATCGACCGGCAGGATCCCTACTTCACCCAGTACGCACGCAAATACACCGACCTTCCGGTGCAGGTGCTGCTGCGCAAGCAGGGCGAGAGCTACGTCAGCGACCGCTTCCTGCGCGCCAGCGACTTTGACGGCGCGCTGGGCGAGAAGAACAACCCGGAGTGGAAGACCATCGTCTGGGACGAGACCTCCAAGGCCTTCGTCGCGCCCAACGGCTCCATCGGCTTCCGCTGGGGCGAGGACGGCCGCTGGAACCTGCTGCCGAAGAACGCGGCCGACGGCAAGGACATCGCCGCCCAGCTCTCGTGCATCGACGGGCGCGACGCGGTGGTGCCGGTCGCCTTCCCGCACTTCGTGCCGGGGCAGGGCGAGGTGCTGCCGCGCAACGTGCCGGTGCGCAAGCTGCGGCTCGCCGGCGGCGAGGAGGCGTACGTCGCGACGGTGTTCGACATGCAGGTCGCGCAGTACGGCATCGACCGCGGCCTGGGCGGCGGCAACGTCGCCACGTCGTACGACGACGAGAACGTGCCGTACACGCCGGCCTGGCAGGAAAAGATCACCGGCGTGAAGCGCGATCTCATCATCCGTACCGGGCGCGAGTTCGCGGACAACGCCTCGCGCACGAACGGCAAATCCATGGTGATCCTGGGCGCGGCGATCAACCACTGGTTCCATAACGACATGAACTACCGCGCCATCATGAACCTGCTGCACATGTGCGGGTGCATCGGGCAGTCCGGCGGCGGCTGGGCGCATTACGTGGGCCAGGAGAAGCTGCGTCCGCAGGCCGGCTGGGCGCCGATTGCGTTCGGCCTGGACTGGCACCGGCCGTCGCGGCAGATGAACGCGACCAGCTACTGGTACTTCCACACCGACCAGTGGCGCTACGAGAAGGTCGAGGCCGACAGCCTGCTGTCGCCCACCGCCACGGGCCGCACGCGCGGCCTGCAGCTCGCCGACTACAACGTCATTTCGCAGCGCCTGGGCTGGCTGCCGTCGGCGCCGCATTTCAACAAGAACCCGCTGGACGTCTGCGACGAGGCCGCCAAGGCCGGCGCCACCGACGAGGCGGGCGTGGCCAAGCACGTCGTGAGCCAGCTCAAGAGCGGCGCGCTGCGCTTTGCCGCGGAGGACATCGACGCGCCGGAAAGCTGGCCGCGCAACCTGTTCGTGTGGCGCGCGAACCTGCTCGGCTGCTCGGCCAAGGGCCACGAGTACTTCCTCAAGCACCTGCTGGGCGCGCAGAACGGTGTGCTGTCCGAGGGCAAGGAAGGCGCCGCCTGCAAGGAGATCAAGTGGCGCGAGGACGCGCCGATCGCCAAGCTGGACCTGATGGTGGACATCAACTTCCGCCTCAACACCACCGGCGCGTACTCCGACATCATCCTGCCGACGGCGACGTGGTACGAGAAGCACGACCTCAACACCACGGACATGCACCCGTTCATCCACCCGCTGTCGGAGGCGGTGAGCCCGGCGTGGGAGAGCAAGACCGACTGGCAGATCTTCAAGCGCATCGCCAAGCGGTTCTCGGAGCTGGCAGCCAAGCACCTGGGCACGCGCAAGGACCTCGTCGCCATCCCGATGATGCACGACAGCCCGGCCGAGCTGGCGCAGCCGCTCGGCGTCAAGGACTGGAAGAAGGGCGAGTGCGAACCGGTGCCCGGCAAGTCGCTGCCGATCCTGAAGGTGGTCGAGCGCAACTACGGCCAGACCTACAACAAGTTCATCGGCCTGGGACCGCTGCTGGAGAAGCTCGGCAACAACGTCAAGGGCATCGACTGGAAGACCGAGCAGGAGTACGAGGAGCTGCGCGAGCTGAACCGCACGGTGACGGAGGAGGGCGTGTCCAAGGGCATGCCTTCGCTGGAAGAGGACATCTCGGTGTGCGAGGCGATCCTGCAACTGGCGCCCGAGACCAACGGCGAGGTCGCGCACAAGTCGTGGAAGGCGCTGTCGCAGAAGACCGGCATCGACCACCTGCACCTGTGCGACCCGCGGCGCGACGACAAGATCCGCTTCCGCGACATCCAGGCGCAGCCGCGCAAGATCATCACCGCGCCGACCTGGTCCGGCATCGAGTCGGAGCACGTCAGCTACACCGCCGGCTGGACCAACGTCCACGAGCACATCCCGTTCCGCACGCTGACCGGGCGCGCGCAGTTCTACCAGGACCACGAATGGATGCTGGACTTCGGCGAGGGCTTCTGCGCCTACCGCCCGCCGGTGGACCTGAAGGCGCACCAGGCGCTGCCTGAGCGCGTGAAGAAGAAGCCGCACCTGGTGCTGAACTGGATCACGCCGCACTCCAAGTGGGGCATCCATTCCACCTACAACGACAACCTGCGGATGCTCAACCTGTTCCGCGGCGGCCCGACGATGTGGGTGGCGGAGGACGACGCCAAGTCCATCGGCCTCAAGGACAACGACTGGGTCGAGGCGGTCAATGCCAACGGCGCCACGGTGGCGCGCGTGGTGGTCAGCCAGCGCGTGCCGCGCGGCATGGCGCTGATGTACCACGCGCAGGAGAAGATCGTGAACGTGCCGGGCTCGCCGAGCACCGGCAAGCGCGGCGGCATTCTCAACTCCGTGACCCGCGTGGTGGTCAAGCCGACGCACATGATTGGCGGCTACGCGCAGCTTGCGTACGGCTTCAACTACTACGGCACGGTCGGCTCGCAGCGCGACGAGTACGTCGCGATCCACAAGATCGAGGATGGAGCGGTCGACTGGCTGGAGCGTCCGCTGACGCCGGAACGCGAGGCCGCACTCAACCCGCCGGGCATCAACAAGTAGGAGCGATACATGAAAATCCGCGCGCAAGTCGCGATGGTCCTGAACCTGGACAAGTGCATCGGCTGCCACACCTGCTCGGTGACGTGCAAGAACATCTGGACCAACCGCAAGGGCGTCGAGTACGCCTGGTTCAACAACGTCGAGTCCAAGCCCGGCGTCGGCTACCCGAAGAACTGGGAAGACCAGGAGAAGTGGAAGGGCGGCTGGCAGAAGAAGAACGGCAAGCTGGACCTCAAGGCCGGCGGCCGCGTGCTCAAGCTGGCCGAGCTGTTCTCCAACCCCAACCTGCCGGAGATCGACGACTACTACGAGCCGTTCGACTACGACTACGCCCACCTGCAGAACGCGCCGCTGTCCGAGGCCGCGCCCACCGCGCGCCCGCGCTCGCAGGTGGACGGCTCGCGCATCGACAAGATCCAGTGGGGCCCGAACTGGGAGGACGACCTGGCCGGCGAGTTCGCCAACCGTTCGAAGGACGTCAACTTCGCGGACATCGAGAAGCAGATGTACGCGCAGTTCCAGAACACCTTCCACCTGTACCTGCCGCGCTTGTGCAACCACTGCCTCAACCCGGCGTGCGTGGCGAGCTGCCCGTCCGGCGCGATCTACAAGCGCGCCGAGGACGGCGTGGTGCTGGTCGACCAGGACCGCTGCCGCGGCTGGCGCATGTGCGTGTCCGGCTGCCCGTACAAGAAGGTCTACTACAACTGGGAGTCGGGCAAGGCGGAGAAGTGCATCCTGTGCTACCCGCGCATCGAGTCCGGCATGCCGCCGGCCTGCGCCGAGAGCTGCGTCGGCCGCATCCGCTACATGGGCGTGGTGCTGTATGACGCCGACCGCATCAAGGACGCGGCCGCTGCCGACGGCGCCACCGACCTGTACCAGGCGCAACTCGACATCTTCCTGAACCCGAACGATCCCGCGGTCGCCGCCGAGGCGCTCAAGCAGGGCATCCCGGAGAACTGGCTCAACGCCGCCCGCAACTCGCCGGTGTGGAAGATGGCGATGGAGTGGAAGATCGCGTTCCCGCTGCATCCCGAGTTCCGCACGCTGCCGATGATGTGGTACGTGCCGCCGCTGTCGCCGGTGCAGAGCCAGCTCGACCAGGGCAAGCTGCCGACCGAGGCCGACGGCATGATCCCGAAGGCCGAGGCGCTGCGCTTCCCGGCCAAGTTCCTGGCCAACCTGCTGACCGCGGGCGACGAGGCGCCGATCCTGTCCGCGCTGCGCCGGCTGCTGGCGATGCGCTCGTACCAGCGCACCAAGCGCGTGCTCAACCAGCCGCGCCCCGAAGTCCTGCAGACGGTCGGCTTGTCCGCGGAGCAGGCGGAAGAGATGTACCGCTACCTCGCGGTCGCCAACTACGAGGACCGTTTCGTGCTGCCGACCGCCAACGAGGAGCTGCGGCACGAGGACTACTACGCGTTCCAGGGCCAGATGGGCTTCTCGCCCGGCAACGTCAGCGCGCACGGCTCCAGCGGCGTATCGCTGTTCCCGCGCCGGCGCACTGCCTCGCAGGTGCCGCTGACCATCGTGCCGCCGCCGGAAAAGGGGGAGGGGTCATGAGCGCATCCGCCAGCGTGTATGCGGTGGCGGCGCGCCTGCTCGACTACCCCACCGAGGAGCTGAAGGGGAACCTCGCGCACGCGGCCGCCCGCGTCGAGCAGGACCGCGATCTCGACCCGGTCGAGCGCGAGCGCCTGCTCGGCGCGATCGCCTGGATGCAACGGCAGGACCTGCTGGATCTGCAGGCCGAGTACACCCAGACCTTCGACCTCACGCCCGAGCACAGCCTGCACCTGACGCATCACACCTTCGGCGACAGCCGCGAGCGCGGACCGGCGCTCGCGGAGCTGGCCGAGCACTACAAGGCACTGGGCTTGCAGGCGGTGGACGGCGAGCTGCCGGACTACCTGCCGCTGATGCTGGAATACGCCGCGCGCCTCGACCCGGTCGAGGCCGAGGTGTTCCTGCGCGATGCCGCGGCGATCGTCGGTACGATCGCCACGCGCCTCGAACAGGCCGACAACCCCTATGCCCCGTTGATCCGCTTCGTCGCCGGCCGCGGCCGGCTGGCGCAAGCCGCTTGAGAGGACTCCCAACATGGACCTGCACCAATTCATCTACGGCGCCTACCCGTATCTGGCCGGCACGATCTTCCTGCTCGGCAGCCTGCTCCGGTTCGAGCGCGAGCAGTACACCTGGAAGAGCGATTCGAGTCAGCTCTTGTCCAAGAAGTACATGCGGCTGGCCAGCAACTGGTTCCACGTCGGCATCATCATGATCTTCTTCGGCCACCTGGGCGGCATGCTGACGCCGGAGTCCTGGTTCCATGCCATGGGCGTGTCCGACCTGACGCACCAGTACGTCGCCATCTACGCCGGCCTGGTGTTCGGTACGATGTGCCTGATCGGCGCGACCATCCTGCTGCTGCGCCGCCTGCTCAACCGCCGCGTGCGCGCCGTCAGCCGCTTCATGGACATCTTCATCCTGGCCTGGCTGCTGACCACGCTGTGCCTGGGCCTGTCCACCATCCCGACGTCCTGGCACCACGCGCAGCAGGGCGATCCTTCGGTGATGCTGGCGCTGGCGTCGTGGGTCAAGAGCGTGGCGACGCTTTCGGTCGATCCCAGCCTGATCCGCGGCGTGGACACCATCTACAAGGTGCACCTGTTCTTCGGCATGACCGTGTTCCTGCTGTTCCCGTTCACGCGCCTGGTCCATATCTGGAGCGTGCCGCTGTCCTATATCACGCGCGCGTACCAGGTGGTGCGCGTCAAGCAGGTGGCGGCGCGGTAAGGGTCGGTGCGGCGGCGGGGATGGCGATGCTGGTGGAGCAACTTCTTTCATTCCCCCTCCCCTTGTGGGAGGGGGTTGGGGGAGGGGTTCGTTCTAACAGGGTGCGGTGGTTACGCTCCGCTTTCGGGTCGTGTGGTTCTCCGTCAGTGACGTTTTGTTCCGCCCTTCCTGGGCGGGTTCCTTTCTTTGCTATGGGGTAAAGAAAGGAACCAAAGAAAGCGCACCCCGACGGCGTGTCCGACGCTGCGCGTCGGTGCCCTGCGCGCTTCGCGAATGGGGCTAACGCGCAAACTGGGCATCCTGCCCAGTCTTGCGCTGGCCCGGCATCGTGCCGGGCCCACGCCCCATTCGCTCCAGTGCTCGGCCACGCCCACGGGGCCCAAAGGCAAAAACCAAACCCTGTCACCGCGCACATGCCGTTGACGTTG